>CAYOHS010000029.1:3029-10947 GCA_964403865.1 uncultured Candidatus Saccharibacteria bacterium | reverse complement strand
CCGGGAGCCAGGCACGCACCGGGGAAGCCCACGGGTGTCCCGCAGCCTCCTCCACGGGGAAACTCCAGTCTCCCCGCCCCCCTTCGGGCGAGGTGGCTCCTCGCTCGCAAACTCGCTCGGAGCCACCTCGCAGATTTGAACTGCGGACCCCCGCTTTACGAAAGCGGTGCTCTACCAACTGAGCTAAGGTGGCACGACCGCTCGATGCGGCGTCTGGAAAATATACTATACGTCGGGGTCTTTCTCAAACTCTCGTACCGATGCGGACTGAGGAGATATACGCTGCGCCGACGAACAAGAGTCCGATGAAACCGGTTATCGGATCCGGGACGTGGACGAACATGTTCACGAGCATGGCCGCAGCGAGGCCGAGCAAGGCCCAGTGAGCACCGTGTTCGAGATATATGAGCTTGCCGAGCGTGCCGTGCTCGACCATATAGGACGTGAGGGAGCGGACGAAATACGCACCGATGCCGAGTCCGATGACGATGATGACGATCTCCTTCGAGAGCGCGAACGCGCCCACGACCGAATCAAGACTGAACGCGGCATCAAGGATCTCCAGATAGACGAAGAGCGCGAGGCTCGAGCCTGTGCCTGCGGTCTTGGAAAGCGCCTTTGCCACCCCCTGGACGAGTGCGAACAGCACGATACCGACGATGCCTGCAAGGAGTATCTCGGCGCGGTGTTCTGGTATCGCGATAGCGACACCGGCCAGTATGATCAGCGCCATGACGATCTCCATCGCCTCGAGGTTGCCGAATGTGACCAGACGTTTCTCGATGATGCTGAGCCAGTGCACTTCTTTTTCGGAGTCGAAGAAATAATGAAAGCCTGCCATGAGGAGGAACATCGCGCCGAACGCGCCGACGACATACGATGCGCCTTCGAGAAGTTCGGCATACTGGGGCGCATCGAACAGGGCGAGGCGCGCGATCTCCCACGGCGAGGCGAACACGCTCAAGGAGACGATGATTATGGGCAACAGCGCACGCGTAAGGAACACCGCCACGAGGATACCCCAGGTGAGGAATCGTCGACGCCACTTCGCGTCCATGCTCTCGAGCACCTTGGCATTGACCACGGCATTGTCGAACGAGAGAGTCACCTCGAGGACGACCAGGAGCAACACCGTCGCAAGTGCCAACCACCCGAACGCGAACCCAGCGAGCGCACAAATACACGCAGACACGAGAGCCGGGACAGCGAGCGCTCGCGAGAAAGGGGTATTGAAATATTCGCGGAGAGAATGCATGGCGATAGTTATATCACGAACGGTTGCGTGAGGCCCACTTTTCTTCCAGCCAATGTCTGGCAGCCTTGAGATACCTTCCATAGGCAAACCGCCATCCGAGCATCTCGAGCCCGACGACCACGAGCCATGAACCCGGCGTCAGTGGGGTGAAAAACGCGGCCAGTCCGACGAGGATGAGGCCCACGCCGACGACGATGCGCGCGACCTTCAGGAACCATTCCAGCATAGGATCTATCGTACCATCTTTGAGCCGAGAACCGGGATTGAACCGGTGACCTCGTCCTTCGCTTACACCTCCCCTTCACGTATCCGGGAGGGCTAGACTGTATCTTCAACCGCGTGGGTTGCCCTTGTCAGTCGTTCGGGCCTCTTTTGCAAGATGCCACGGTCTTGCCCCTCATATCGCGCGGGGTATTGACCGTTATTCGGGATTCATCCTAGCGTCGCCGCGTGGGATGGGCGGGGCTTTGCGAGCCACCAAGGACGTGCTCTACCAACTGAGCTATCTCGGCTGATCCATCGGACATGTGCGCGATGGCGTCTACGAGGATATCACGAAGTTTCTTGTTGTTGAAGTAGACCGTAAGCACTCCATGCTTCGTCTTATGACGATAGTTTCCGACGCCACGGTGAGGTGTAATAACTGTCTTATAAAACGATCTCACCGGCACAGATAATTTACGTGACCAAAAGTGCCTCTCAGTCCGTTCATCCATGTCACCAAAGATCTGCAATCCAAACCGCAACTTTTCTGTGTCTATCTTGAAAGAATGAGTCAGAAATGAGATAAAGGCGCGAATGAGTGCGGGATCACTGTTGCCTAGGCGCACAGACGAAGGGGCTCGTTTCGTTCCTTCGCCCCAATAGAGACCTATGCCGAGTCCGAAAAGGAATGCCGCGGCGATATCATTTGGTCGGACACGGGCAAAGGGATCACCATTTGGATTCCATGTGCGATAGACCGCGTCACTGATACTCCTTTTCTTTATGCCGTATCTGGTCAGCCAATAATTGACCTGGCCTTGAGAAACGCCCCGGGAGTGGGCAATACTCGCGGCAGAACGGCCACGACTAGTATATTCCTTCAGTAAAAAATTCTTTTCTAACATGAAAACCATTATACCAACGGGTATAATGGTTTGCACCGACAGACATATCACACTACCGGGTATCGCTTCAATTCCTCCACGAGGGGCGCCATCGAGGCGTCGGTGATGTCGTGGGGCACGAGGCCGAGCCTTTCGACGAGCTGGGACTCGAGCATATCGCAGAGGGCGGCCGAACGGGCCAACGATTCGGGCGTGTAGGTCTCGCCCGGATCCATGGGCTTACCCTTGTACCGCTCACGCGCCTCGGCGAGGCGCTCGCGCATGGGCACTATCCCCCACGGGGAGACGCGCATATCCGCGTATTTGCAGATCTTCTGCTCCAGGCTCGCCTCTTCGACGATCCACTGCGTGCGCACGAAGCGCATGTTCTCGATGAGCTCGAGCTCACGCTCACCCAGACCGATCGCACGTGCGAGCTCTTGCGTCGCAACGTGCTCATCGGTGCCGAATCGCTCGATGAACTCGCGCTTCACGCCCTCCCAGTAGTCCAGGCCCTCGGGTACGAGAAATTCTTTATAGCGGGGCAAGTCTGCCTTGATGATATTACCCAGATCGTGGAAAAGTCCGACCCGTGTAACCGTGTCGGCATCCGCCTGATCAGGCGCTCGGAGCGCCACATGGCGCGCGACAGCCGCAACACGCAATTGGTGTTTACGCAGCCCCTCGTAGATGCGGAGCTCGTCGTAGATCTCGAGCGGCGTCCTCATGCCGCCATGCTATCACGGGCTGCGCACGACGATCACCAGCCGTACGACGAATAGGACGAGTACATGTAGCTGCTATAACTCGCGGGGTAATACGAATATGTGTAGACCGGATAGTAGACCGGGTAGGTGTAGGAATAGGTGTTGTACATCGGATATTGGTACTGCTGTTGGTACCCGTTATTCCACGAGTTGTTCCAAGAGGAGTGCGAACCGTACGTGTTCTGGTTCTGACACGGATAGCCATAGCCGCACGAATAGTACTGATTGTTGTCGTATGGATAGTTGTAGGTGTTCGGATACTGCATCTCGGACGGGTAGCCGTGCCACGTGCTCGCCGCAGCGATACCGGCCGGCAAGAGACCTGTCGCGAACATCACCATGCCTATCGAGAGATTCGCAGTGACGCTTTTCATAGCCTGAGCATAACCGGACCATGCGTAAGGCATCGTGAAGATAGCATCGCACCAGTTCACACGAGAGCCATCGTACCTGTGGCACCATCGATGCGACACCGCTCTGCGGTGCGGTCGGCATATTACGAACAGTAAGCACGTACACCTCATATGTGGCAGCAATGGATCAACATGATCTTGGGACTCTGGGTGATCGCGATACCGTTCACGGGCATCGTCGCAGACGCGATGACCTGGACGCTCGTGGTCACGGGCCTCATCATCGCAGCGCTCGCGCTGTGGGGCGCCGTCTACGAACAGTCGGAAGAGCACCGACGCGAGATGCGACTCAGCGTGAACTGATGGATAGGGTACAAAAAGACGCGGCGGCCTGAGGCCGCCGCGCATTTTTGCATGTCTTTATGCCGTATGATTCCGGAACTGCCAGACGTTCTGCAATATGAAGAGCACGAGGCCGAGCGCGCCCAGCGTATCGATAAGGAGGAGCGCGCGTCCGAACGCACCTCCCGGCAGATAGATCGGATTGAAGACGAACACCATCACGCTGTGCAACAGCACGCTCGTAAGGTCGTACGGCAAGGTCGGGAAACTCGATGGCAGTGCCATCATGAGGAGCCAATACTCGCAGGCGAAGAACACGACGAACTCCGCGACGACAAGGACCAAGAGCGTCAGCATATGTCGCGCGTTACGTACTTCTTCGATCACCTCGGTAGCGACATAGATGGTGGCCAATGCTCCGGCCGCCGCACATACGAGCACGAGCCACTCGACTATGATCGGCGGGAAGAACTCGAGACAGAGCCACTGCACGGCCACTGCGGCCACAAGACCTGAGACAGAGTGCCAGAGCTTGAACTTCTGCCGTTTCATATCGAGCAGTGTACCATCGCATCCATACACGTAAAAATCGCCCTGAGGCGATCTTTACTCTGCGCGGCCGGCCGGACAAGAACCCCTGGGAAACCTTCGGTTTTCCCAAACCTTCCTCCACGGGGAAACTACAGTTTCCCCGACCCCCTTCGTGTTCAAGTCCGGCCGGCCACGCAAAATCGCCCTCATCGGGCGATTTCTTTGCGCGGCCGGCCGGACTTGAACCGGTAACCTCCCGCGTGACAGGCGGGTGCTCTAACCAGTTGAGCTACGGCCGCAAGCGAGGATCGATGTGAATGCTCGCATTCACATCATCCGAGCGCCGCGGCCGAAAGCCGATAGGCTTACGGTCGCAAACGAGCGGACCCTCTTGCGAACTCGCCCAGAATACCCCGTTTTCCTACTCTTTTCAATGTGTCGGGGGGCAGAGTTGCACTGCCGACCTGACGAGGAGACTATTGCATGAATCCTCCGCTCTGGATTTCTGTGGACACCGTACTATCTCGATTGTGTCGGGGGGCGGAATCGAACCGCCGACCTGAGGTTTATGAATCCTCCGCTCTAACCGTCTGAGCTACCCCGACAAGTGAGGAGCGAAGAGGATGCTGGCATTCTCTTCGTCCGAACGCCGTCGGGGTATGGGTTTCTGATACCCCGGCGTGTGTATGCACGAGAATACACTATTTTCCCCCGCCGCTCCACATTTGGCCCTGGATACGGCATACTTACCCCATGTGGAACAAGATCCTCGGCATCAATACCTTCGTCATCTGGCCGATTACGGGGATATTCTTCGTGTACTCACTCGGGCACGTATTCTTCACCGGTGACTGGAAATTGCTCGGGGTCTCTGCCCTGTTGTTCGTCTTGTCGATCGTCACACAGTTCCTCCTTGGCATATTGAGCTGAGTAGTGCGCTGTACTCCCGCTTCACGAGAGCCCCATCTAGACAGCTCGCCCGCACGTGGTCGAGCGTTTTTTGTATGAAGGAGAAATGACGCCAGGATACGTGCCACGAAGCGGCGCAGGGACACGCGGGATCAAAATTAGTCTTGCGGATGCACGCTCCTCCCCTATTGTGAGTCTTGTGTGAGGCGCATCAGAGTGCGCAGCGCACGCAGGGTCGCTCCCTGCATCACATTACAAAAAGATTATCCGCGTCATCCGCATCCATCAATCGGAGTACACGCACTTAGAAACATCACCATGCATACGCCACGCATCGCGAAGGCGCTCGTCGCCCTCGCCGTGAGCTGCGGGTTCGCATTGAGCCCAGCACTCGCATTAGCAGCATCGACACTCTACACGTTCAACGTCCCCGGCACGCTCAACGAAGCCGCGACGCCCGCGCAGAGCTCGAGCAATTACCTTTGGCTCGCCTCGGGTGGAAAGCTCGTCATACAGAACGGCATCGGCAGCACCGTACCGGGCGGCACGTCCTTCCAGCTCTTCGACAAGACTCCCATCCAGAACGCGACCGTCCAGGTCGAGGTGAACCGCCTCAAGGACAACCTCAGCAACGCCGCGAGTCGCCAGCCCTACATCGGCGAATCGCTGATCGCGCGTTACAAGGACGCGAACGATTACTACTACGCGGGCATCCGTGCCGACGGTACCGCCGTGATCAAGAAAAAGTCAGGGGGTGTCTACAAGACGCTCGCGCAGAAACAGATCTTACCCGGCACGTACAACACGTCGAGCAACTACGATCTCATGCCGCTCACCAAGTGGATGGGCCTCAAGCTCGTCGTCTCAGACAATGCCGCGGGCGTGCCCGTCGTGACGTTCTCGACCGACATCGGCAAGACCGGCAGTTGGACGCAGCAGCTCAGCATCACCGACTCGAATGCCCCGCTCACTGGTAGCGGACTTGTCGGTGTCCAGAACGATTACGCAGACGCGCAGTTCGACAACTTCCTCTACGGTGATCTGGGCAATTCGACCCCGGCACCGACCCCGACTCCCGTTCCGACTCCGACCCCAACACCCACTCCTACTCCTACGCCCACACCGACACCGAACGGCTCCTATGATTCCGTCGTGCTCGCCGACAATCCGGCGATGTACCTCGCGATGAATTCGTTCGCGAGCGGCAGCGAATCGGACAAGAGCGGTCACGGCATCACCGGCTCGTACAAGGGCGGCACGCCGTCATCAGCGACGCTCCCGAATGGCGACACCGCAGCGTCCTTCAACGGCAGCAGCCAGTACCTCACTGTCGCATCAAACCCGACACTCTCCATCCCCGCGACAGGCAAGCTCACGTGGGAAGCATGGATCCGTCCTGATAGCTTCAACTTCTCCTCGGCATCGGGCGACGGCTACGTCGACTGGATGGGCAAGTGTGCCGACTACTCGCCGACGTGCGAATGGGAAGCGCGTATCTACGGCAACACGACGCCCGAAGGCCGTCCGGATCGTCTTTCGGCCTACGTCTTCAATCCGTCTGCCGGTTTAGGCAGCGCAGCAGACTGGCAGCCAGCTACGACGCTCTCAGCACAGAAGTGGATCCACGTCGTCGCCGAGTACGACACGACATCGACACCGTCTGGTTGTAACAGCGCGTACCCTGGCTCGATCAACATCTGGGTCAATGGCGTCAAGCAAGATGCTGCCTCTCACTTCCCGACCGGCTGTATGAGCCAGTACAGCATCAAGCCGAAGGCAGGGTCATCGCCCTTAAACATCGGTACGATGGCACTCGACACCTGGTTCAAGGGCGCGGTCGGCAAAGTCGCGGTGTACAACACACTGCTCTCTCAGTCGCAGATCAACGCACACTTCACCGCGATGACGAAGCAAACTCCGAGCGGCAGCTGTGGTCAGACCTGTACTGCTGTCACCGTGCAGTAGCCGCTTCATAGCGAGTACAGGAAACACAGGCGGGCGCCCCTTCGGGGCGCCCGCCTTCTTGTGTGTCCCGCTTGACGAGTGAACCCTAGTTCACCTATACTATATATGTCTGAGGCGCCTCGAGCACGAGTGCATCTCGGAGGCCTCTGGAGGCGCGTCGGCGCCGGATGGAGGAAAACGTCAGTAGACGTTTTCCGTGTCTCCGAGATGTGCTCGTCGAGGGAGCGCCCAAACACATATACCTATGTACGAATCTCAGCGCGACAAGATCATCCGTTTCTACAAGAGTCACAAGCGTATGCCGGGCTACCTCGAGATCATGCAACTCACGGGCTTCCGCTCCAAGAATGCCGTCTTCAAGCTCATCGGCAAGATGATCGACGAGGGCGTCATCGCGAAGGATACCCGCGGCCGCATCGTGCCCAAGCATCTCTCCGGCGGCGTACGCCTGCTCGGCCTCGTCGAAGCCGGCTTCCCTTCCCCGGCCGAAGAAGAGCTGCTCGACGTGATGGATTTCGACGAATACCTCGTCCCCAACAAAGAATCGACTTACATCCTCAAGGTGAAGGGCGATTCGATGATCGACGCCGGCATCAGGCCCGGCGATATGGTCATCGTCGAACGCCGCGCATCGTACAAGCCCGGACAGATCGTGATCGCCTCTATCGACAACGAGTACACGATGAAGTACCTGCGCAAGAAGGGCGA
>CAYOHS010000029.1:0-2929 GCA_964403865.1 uncultured Candidatus Saccharibacteria bacterium | reverse complement strand
CTATGACCTGGGGCTCTCCACGTTCCTATCCGCGCGCGATCATCCACATCGATGGTGATGTGTTCTTCGCCGCATGCGAGGTCGCCAAAGACCCGTCGCTGCGCGGCAAGCCCGTGATCACCGGCAAAGAGCGCGGCATCGTCTCCGCCTGCACCTACGAGGCCAAGGCACGTGGCGTCTTGCGTGGCGAGAAACTCTCCGATGCGCTCAAGAAATGTCCCGAAGCGGTGATACTGCCGTCCGACTACGAGACCTACTCGCTCTTCTCCGAGCGCATGTACGCGATCGTCCGTCGGTACACGCCGACCGTCGAAGAATACTCGATCGACGAATGCTTCGCGGACATCACGGGCCTGCGCCGCATGCATCACAAGAGCTACCCTGCGATCGCACAGGCGATACAGGCAGAGCTCGAATGCGAACTGGGTATGACATTTTCCATCGGCCTCTCTGCGACCAAGACCTTGGCCAAGATCGGCTCGAAGTGGAAAAAACCGTGCGGCTTCACCGCGATACCGCTGCGCGACAAAGATGCTTTCCTCGCCACGCTCCCGGTCGAGAAGCTCTGGGGCATCGGACCCAACACCGGAGCGCTCTTGCGCAAATACGGCGTCAACACCGCGCGCGACTTCGCGTCCAAGGATGCCGCCTGGGCAGAATCCCATCTCTCCAAGCCCTACGTCGCCACCTGGCGCGAGCTCAACGGCGATGTCGTCTTCGAGCTCGACACCGAAGGCCGCAAGAGCTACCAGTCGATCCAGAAGACCAAGACCTTCACGCCGCCCTCGCGCGACAGCGCATTCATCTACTCGCAGCTCTCGAAGAACGTCGAGAACGCGTGCATCAAGGCACGGCGCTGGGATCTCGAGACCTCGGCGATATTCTTCTTCCTCAAGACACAGGATTTCCGCTTCCACGCCGCCGAGCTCAAGCTCTCGCGCGCGACGAATCTCCCGCACGATATCCTCGCCGCCGTCTCCGATGCCTTCCCCGGTGTCCTACGCACAAACACGCTCTATCGCGCCACCGGCATCACGCTCATGAAACTCTCCCCTGCCGGGAGCGCGCAACTCGATCTCTTCGGTGAACGCACCAAGCTCGAGAGCGTGCGCCGCATCTACGACCAGCTCGACGTCCTCTCCGAGAAGTACGGCAAGCACGCGGTCTTCTTGGGCTCGAGCTTCACCGCCATGACCCACGCGACGCACCTCAGTGCACGCGGTGACACGGCAGCGCGTACCAAAAATCTCTTCAAGGGTGAAACGACACGGCGGAGGCTGGGATTGCCGATGCTGGGGGAGGTGTAAGATTGACCCTCACCACCGCGACGTCTATAGTTCGGCCGGAGTAACAAAAAGGGAGGTTCCTCGATGGGAACAAAGACTGAGCGGATTTCGCTCAACACCATAGCGTTCATGTTTCCGGAGGAGAGCCCGGAACGGGTCTACCTGCATGGCGCTTGGCAGATATCGCGCGGCCGCCGGCCATCGCTGACACTTCCGGCTCAGCGCGACCCGCGGCAAGCATTCGCGGCCGCCATCGCAGAAGTCGGCGACTATCTCGAAAAGGTGCGTGGAATCCCCTATTCGAGGCAAGCCGACTTCTGGACACAGGAGCGCATCACCGCGATCCTGGAACGCCAGGACATCGAAGACGTCGAGTACGCATGATGGCAAGAGGCCGGGCGAGAGATCGCCCGGCTTTTTTTGGTGAACCAGAAGTCGCGTTCTCGTACAGATGCGAACACCCCCGCTCAGAGAGCGGGGCCGCGACGCAAAGGGCGATATCGCTTTTCTGGCCGAACGGGTCGACTATCGTCCTCGCGCGCGAATTACATCTTTTGAGAGACTGCCCCTCATCTCAGTTCGTATAGCCACCAGATCGGGGAACGAATACATCATTTTGATCTTCTGATCTTTGATCGAGTTACCCAAATCTGTGTCTTTTCCCAATACGAAGAAAGCAAAGGTCTCCGCGAAGTCCTCTGTCTCGTTCGTCGTCGCATATTCATCTACATATGAATTTTCATCGTATTCTGGATTCACTATTCCTTTCCAATATCTATTCCAAAATACATTGATTGCCGAGTCCTTGTTGGCACAACCTTCGTCCAGCTTCAGATTCGGGCACGTTGCAGTATTCGGATTCACCTGAGAATCATTGAGAGATATGATGTGCCCCAATTCGTGGATGATGGTGGCCTTGTTTTCCCTTTCCGTCGAAGTCTTGTAGCCGGCCATGTTTATCGAGATCCTCCATCTACCATTTCCATCGTCGTCGTCGACGAAGGCAAGGGTATCGTCATCTGGATTATTGTAGACCTCATACGTCTCTATGTATTTGTCTGTCAGATCATCCGGGCTCAGGCTTTTTATATCATTCCAGATATCTCTATATCCTTTCAAATCTGTGCCACTCTTTAGGGTGATCTTCTCGCCCGCAGCGACAAAGTAGCTCGCCTCTCTTCCCTGACCATCTTCAATCTTTTTCTCAGCGACTGGTGTCTTGTCATTTTTCAATTCAACCGTCCATTGTGAAAATTCTGCGTCTACTTTCTGTTGCAGGTCCTGACATTCAGCGTCCGAAGCACATTCGAAACTGCATACTTTTCTCGTCGCATCATACTTTTCAAAAGAGGCGCAATCAGTGGCACTATCGACTTCTGTTTCGTATATCTGCATATCTGCAATTTGTTCCTGGTCGTCTACCGGATCTTGAGGGAAACCGACATAGTACAGCCCCGCAGCACTACCCAAAATTCCTATCGCGAGGACAACAAGATATTTTTTCATAGGGCACATTGTATCAAAAAACTTAGACCCCGGATCGTGACATCGAGCGGCCCTACCGCTCGGTCCTTATGCCGTTTCTTCACTGCGAAAAGGCGGGCTTGGCCAAGCGCTCAGGATCGTGCCGCCGCACGATTCTT
>CAYOHS010000028.1:9683-11158 GCA_964403865.1 uncultured Candidatus Saccharibacteria bacterium | reverse complement strand
CCCACTATGAGAACGCTACTGCTCAAGAGCGCGACGAAGGGTATCCGGGCCCGGGCAAAGGATATGAGTGCCATGGGCGCATTGTATCGCACCAGTGTCTGCGTGATAGTATGTGACCTATGACATTCGTACCCTATGCAGCCCGGACCCACGAGAAGATGCAGGAAGTCTTGATGCATCCCGACGCCCTGGGGCCCGCCATCCACTACTACATGATCCGCGGCGGCTCGACCAAGAAGAACATCACGGTGTGGGAAGCAGGTACGGTGGGTGGTGAGTACATCAAGACCTACGGCCACTACCATGTGGGTGCGCTCGACGAGACCTATTGGATAGTCCAGGGCGAGGGCATCGCACTCTTGCAGAAGATGGCGGAGGTGGATGGTGTCTCGCAGCCCGACACGATCGTCGAGTTTAAGGCGATACCGGTGAAAGCGGGGGATTCGGTCTACATGCCGCCTGGCTACGGACACCTCTTGGTGAATACGGGGAAGGAGTGGTTTGTCACGGCCGATTCGAGCCCGGTCGCCGAAGCGGGAGACAATGCCTCGATGCCCGGTCACGCGGATTACAGCGCGGTGCAGAAGATGCGCGGCTTCGCGTACTACGTCGTCGAGCACGAGGGCTCGCCTGCGCTCGTCCCGAATGCGCTCTATGCAGAAGTGCGTCAGGCGGATTTTGGCGGCATACCAGTGATAAGCGCATAGCATGTACATACTGATAGACATCGGCGGGACGAAGACGCGTGTGGCGGGATCGATAGACCTCGAGAAATTTGGCGAGCCGATCATCATCGACACGCCGCAGGGATACGACGAGGCGATCGCCAAGATAGCCGAAGCGGCATCGCAGATCTCGGACGGTGTCGCGCTCAGAGGCGCTGTCGCGGGCTACACGCGCAACTGGAAAGCGTTGCCGCAATGGAAAGGGCGTGATCTCACGGCCGACCTCTCCGCGGCACTGCACACGACCGTACACATCGAGAACGACACGGCGCTCGTCGGCCTCGGCGAAGCCGTCTACGGAGCAGGGAAGGGCACGCCGATCTGCGTGTATCTCACGGTATCGACCGGGGTCAACGGCGTGCGCGTCGTCGGCGGTAAGATAGATGTTTCAAGGCAAGGATTCGAGATCGGCGGGCAGTACCTCTCGACGAGCGAGCCACCTATCACGCTCGAAGAACTCGTCTCGGGCTCGGCTATCGGCAGCCGCTACGGCATGCACCCGCGCGACCTGGGCAAGGACAATCCGCTCTGGGAAGAGCTCGCCCGCATGCTCGCATTCGGTGTGCACAACACTATCTTGCACTGGTCGCCCGATCGCGTGGTCATCGGCGGCTCGATGATGAACGAGATCGGCATCTCGGTGCCGCGCGTCGCTGAGCATGTGAAGACCCTCATGCGCAAATTCCCGACCGTACCAGAGATCGTCCACTCATCGCTGGGCGATGTCGGCGGCTTGTGGGGCGGGATGGC
>CAYOHS010000028.1:0-9583 GCA_964403865.1 uncultured Candidatus Saccharibacteria bacterium | reverse complement strand
CTAAATAGCGTACGCTGTCCCGGATGGCAGACGAATCGGTCCTCAGGTTTGAGGACATCTCTTTTGAATACGGGCACATGAAGCCGATCCTCGATGAGGTGAGCTTTGTCGTGCGCCGCGGCGCCAAGCTCACGCTCATGGGGCAGAACGGCGCGGGCAAGAGCACCATCTTCAGCCTCATCACCGGGGATGCGAGCCCCGAGGACGGCACCATCCACCGCGCACACGGCCTCTCCATAGCCATCTCGCGGCAAGTGATCCCGCGCGACGAGCTCGGGCTCAGCGTGCGCGATTTCTTCCAGAAGGTGTTCCCCAAGAAGATGTACGACATCGACAAGCGCATCGACGACATCCTCGAGGTGGTGAACCTGCGGGGGCACGAAAAAGTGCACGATCGCATCATGCGGAGCTTCTCGGGAGGCCAACAGGCGCGGCTCTTGCTCGCATCGGCGCTCATCCAGGACCCGGATGTGCTCTTGCTCGACGAGCCGACCAACAATCTCGACACGGTCGGCATCGAACACCTCACGAAATTCTTGCAGGAGTACGACAAGACGGTGATCGTCATCTCGCACGATGCCGACTTTCTCAACGCCTTCACCGAAGGCGTCTTGTACCTCGATGTGAACACGCGGAAGGTCGAGCAGTACGTGGGCGACTACTTCGATGTGCTGCGCGACATCACGGCGCGCGTCGAGCGCGAGAACATGAAGAACGCGCAGCTGGCCAAGACCATCCAGGCCAACAAGGAGAAGGCGAACTTCTTCGCCCAGAAGGGCGGCAAGATGCGTCTCGTCGCCAAGAAGATGCGTGCCAAGGTAGAAGAGGCGGAGGAAGATATGGTAGATGTCCGCAAAGAAGACAAGGCCATCCGCAGCTTCACTATCCCCATGTCGCACAAGGATGTGGTCGGCGAGCTCGTGAGCATCACGTCGTGCACGCGTATCAAGAACGGCAAGCCATCGGTACTCAAGACGGAGGTGCGTCTCAAGAAGCGCATGCACTTGCTCCTCAAGGGTCCCAACGGGATAGGGAAGAGCACGCTCCTGGAGCGCATGGCAAGCAGGAAGGAAGATGGCGTCCGCATCGCGCCGAACGTCGTCGTGGGGTACTACCGCCAGGATTTCTCGACCCTGGATTTCGATGACACGGTATATGAATCGCTCACCGCGGCTGATGAACGCCTGGCCGAAGAGAGGATGCGCTCGATCGCGGCCGGATTCCTCATCTCGCCCGACATGATGCGCACGAAGATCGGTGATCTGTCAGAAGGCCAGAAAGGGCTCGTCGCATTCGCTAGGCTCGTGATACAGAAGCCGGATGTCCTGATGCTCGATGAACCGACGAATCACATCAATTTCCGCCACCTTCCCAAGATAGCCGAGGCGCTGCACGCATACGAAGGCGCGATGATACTCGTCTCGCACGTGCCGGAGTTTGTGAAGCAAGTGCGGATCGATCTGGAGCTCGATCTGGAGAAGTGATCCTAGGCCTGATCGGCACGGCGCTTGCGGAGGAACTCGATCGCGATCGGGATGCACGTGACGAAGATGATGCCGAGGATGATGATCGAGAAGTATTTCTCGACGAACGGCACATTGCCCAAGAAGACGCCCAAGATCGTGATGCCCGCGGCCCACGCCACGGCACCGATGATGTTGAACGTGAGGAAAACGCGGTACTCCATCTGCACGATACCCGCGACGATAGGCACGAAGGTGCGCACGACTGGCACGAAGCGCGCGAAGAGGACCGCCTGGCGGCCGTACTTCTCGTAGAACTCCTTTGCTCGCTCGAGGTGCTCGTGCCGGAAGAAGCGCGAATCCGGGCGCAAGAAGAGCTTGATGCCCCAGTGTGAGCCGATCCAGTAGCCGGTGCTATCGCCGAGCGCTGCCGCGACAGCGACAAGCGGCACCAGGAGCCATGGGTCGAAGAAGCCTTGGCCGGCTAAGAGTCCGGCCGTGAAGAGCATCGAAGCGCCGGGTAGGAAGAAGCCGAAGGGGACACCGCTCTCGAGAAATACGATAGCTACGACCCCCGGGTAGCCTACGAGCTGCACGAGCTGCTGGATGTCGAGATGCATAGGTGCTCAGGATACCACGGAGGCTCTGCGCCGCAGCTATTGTGTCGTCGCGAAGACCGCGCGGTCTGCGTAGACTGCAGCGGATATCGACGCGATGACCTTGGCGAGCTTGCTCGTATCCTTGCCGCGGGTCATCACGCAGAGGTAATACGGCGAACCGGGAGCGTACACGATGCCGCAGTCATGCAGTTCGATGCCTGTCAGCTGCGTATCCACGTAGATCCCTCGCTCGCCATACTTGTGCGCGACTTTCACCGAGCTCGGTAGTTGCGCCACGAGGCCGTCGTGGTAGGTGGTGGCGGTGAGGAGCTCCAGCGCACGATTGGATGATGCGCGCGAGAGGAACGCCGCGCTGTAGAGACGGGAGAAGAAAGTGACGTAGCGTTTTGGACTGATGAGTCCGGAGCTGTCTTTGAGGAAGTTCACATCCATCTCGTCGAAGACATCCTGAAGCGCCTCGGAATCGACATGATCCGCGAGGATATCCTTGGCGGCGTTGTCGGAGACCTGGATCATCGCTTCGATGAGGCGTTCGGCAGAATAGCGGCCCGCCGGCAGCTGCGGCGCAAGCGCGTTGGGCAAGGGGTCTGTTTCTTTTGCAGGAGAATATGCGTACGTCCGCGAGAGTACGCGGGGATCCATCTCTGCCTCTTTGAGATAGGCGATCATGATCGGGACCTTCAAGAGCGACCCCGGATCGAAGCCCGCATCGGCATTGATGCCGAAGGAATGTGCATTGGACGGCATGCGGAAGTACACGCCGATGTCGGTAGCGTCGTCGGAGGCCTTCGCCGTGTCGACGATCTGCTGCACATCACGCTGCGCCTTCTTGAGCTCAGGAAAGCCGTTTGACGACGAAAGCGAGATACCGACCAAGGGGCCGATGAACGGGTACTCGGAATCGTTCACGCGCACGGGCTTGGCGGTCATCTGAGTGCCGCTCTGATACACGACGCCGCCCCACCAGCCGCCTGCAAATGCCGCGACGAGCGCGAGGAGCAGGAGGCCGGTCGTGCGCGTCGCGTATCTCTGCATAGCGCTATCAGACGAGGCGCTTCGGGATCGGATGCTTCTTGCAGAGTTTCATCACCTCGGCGCGGTGCGCTTTGAGCAATTTCTTGTCGTTACGATTCTTCATCGTCGAGACCATGATCTCGGCGATGCGGGTGCATTCCTTTTCCTTGAAGCCGCGCGTCGTGATCGCGGGCGTGCCGAAGCGGATGCCCGAAGGATCCATCGGCGTGCGCGTCTCGTCCGCGATCGAATTCTTGTTGAGCGTGATGCCGACAGAATCGAGCAGGGTCTCCGCATCTTTTCCGGCGATGCCGAGACTGCCGAAGACATCGGCGAGCAAGAGGTGATTGTCGGTGCCGCCTGCGATGAGTCGCACGCCTTCTTTCTTGAAGACTTTCTCCATCGCCTTGGCGTTCTTGAGGATCTGCTTGGCGTACTGCTTGAAGCCAGGCTTGAGCGCCTCGCCGAACGCGACCGCCTTTGCGGCGATGTTGTTCATGTGCGGACCGCCCTGCAGACCGGGAAAGACGCTCTTGTCGATCTTTTTTGCCAATTCTTCGCTCTCGCGCACCATGATCATGCCGCCGCGCGGTCCGCGCAGGGTCTTGTGCGTCGTGGTGGTCATGATGTCGAAGCCGTAATCGAACGGATTCTTCACCGCCTTACCGGCGATGAGGCCGGCGATGTGCGCGACATCCATCACCGCAAGTGCGCCCACCTCTCGTGCGATCGAGACGAACTTCTCGTAATCGAGTTCGCGCGGATACGCGGAGAATCCCGCGAGGATGATCTTCGGCTTCTCGCGCTTGGCGACCTCGCGCATCTCGTCGTAATCGATCTCGCCGGTGGCGACGTCTTTCATCTTGTAGCGGACGAAACGGAATATCTTGGTGAGATAGGTGACCGGGTGCCCGTGCGTGAGATGGCCGCCGTGCGAGAGATCCATGCCCAAGACGGTGTCGCCCGGTTCGAGGAGCGCCATATACATCGCGATATTGGCATTGGCGCCGCCAAGCGGCTGCACATTCACGTACTTGGCACCGAAGAGCTTCTTGGCACGGTCGCGTGCGAGATTCTCGACGGCGTCGGTGTATTCCTGGCCGCCATAATAGCGCCGGCCAGGGTAGCCTTCGGAATACTTGTTGGTGAGTATCGAGCTGTTGGCCTCGCGCACCGCCATCGATACGTAGTTCTCGCTCGGGATGAGCTCGAGGCCTTCGGCTTCGCGCTTCTCTTCGCCGACGATCGCCTTGTAGACGTCTTTGTCCTGTTTCTTGATAAACGGATAGTGTTCTGCCATAAGAGAAAATTAGAAACTAAAAATGAGAAGAATAAGAAAGTTAGATCATACGCGGGTTATCGGGTGTCGCCGGAGCTCTTGATGACGCCGCGTGCGCGACGGTCCATGATCTTCACGAGATTGGCCTGTGCGGCGCCCTCGAGCGAGAATCCGAGGACGCGTGAGAGCTGCGCCAAGTACCACAGCACATCGCCGACCTCCAGCTTAAGGAGTTCGCGCTTCTCGTCGGAGATGACACCGTCGTCGTTGCGGATGATCTTCTTGACCTTCTCGGCGATCTCGCCGACTTCGCCGCACGCACCGAGCGTGAGGTACATGAGCTCGTGCTCCGCCTGCTTGCCGGTGAAAGTAGCGGTGACGTTCGTCTTTTCCTGGTAGTCGTCGAATTCCATAGGTCAGGCTTCACGCGCATTATCGCCGGGAAGATGCGGGCGGACAATTGACAGTATCTCGGTATGGATGTCCTCAGGCGTACGCAGGGCGCCGTCTTTCACGCACTCGATCACGTGCCAGCCTTTTTCGGCAGCCAGGCGTAGGTAGGCAGTGCGGGTACGGTCTTGGTGCGCCATGTTGCGCTCGGCCTGATCGCGCTTCTCGCCGCCGGTGTATTCGCGCGCATCTTTCTTGCCGATGAGCTCGCTCGAGACATCCGTCGGCATAGAGAGGTAGAAGACAATATCGGGGCGGGGGATACGCAGGTCTTCGTACTCGAGCCCTTCGATGAATCCGACGAGCGCGGGCTGCTCGTCTTTCGGCACCTTTGCGCTCTGGTGCGCGAGATTCGAGGAGGTGTAGCGATCGCAGATGAGCGTCTTGCCGGCATCGAGTGCTGCCTGAAGCGCCTCTCGTGCGCCGGCACGATCCATGGCAAAGGGGAGTGCGGAGACATACGCCGGTGTCGTCATGAAATCGCCGTGCTTGCCGGCCAAGAGCTCGCCGATGAGCTTGCCGGCGCGGGATTCGTAGTAGCGGGGGAAGGAGAACGTCGCGACATCGCGCCCGGCCTTCTGCAGCGCCTCGGACAAGAGCTTGGTCTGCGTGGCCTTCCCAGAGCCATCGGCGCCTTCGATATCGATGATGATGCCGCGTGCCATGGAGGGCATTATACACACCGCAGATGGGATATTGACTCAGTGTATATTAGTGGTATAATGCTAGCACTGTCCGCACTCCCACATCCTGAAAGCGGACAGGTCATGGAGGTTTCGCAATGCTGAAGGAGCTGGCCAAGGAGTTGGCCGGGTACGCGCTCGTGATCGGGCTGGCCCTAACGTTCGGCCTCGTCGTCAAGAAGGCGGCCGAGTTCGATCGCTACCAGTGCGAGCACACAGACCCCTTCGACGCCCGTCAGCCGACGAAGTGCTGACGGAACCCATGATCGAGTCCGGACCTAGGAGACCCGGGCTCATTCTTTTTTCGGCTATACTGCCGTATGCTTTTCTTCGCTTCGTGGCACCTGCTTGCGATCGCCAGTGTCATCTTCGCGGGACTATTTTCCATTCGTACTCAAAGTAGGAGCCGAACGTGGATACTCAAGCGCGGTTCTCAACGCCATCGCAGCCGTCGTCTCGCTGGTGATCACACTCGCAGCGGGATGGTGGTCGGGCGAATCGGTCACACCGTACGTGGCCCTTCTTGCGCTCGCCAATGGCGGGCTCTTTATCTTCGGCTCGCTCGCACGCTCTGATGCGCTCGGCGCTATCGATGCGACGCTCTTCTTCCCGATCTACAAGATCGTCGGTCCGGCGCTCGTGCTCCTCTCCGGACTCGTGCTCCTCGGCGAACGACTGACGCTCTTGCAGAGCATCGGATTCGCACTCTCGCTGTCGGTGCCGCTTCTCCTGATCGATCATCTCGAGCGCGGGCGCCAGAAAGATCTCGTGCGCGGTGTCCGACTCGCGGTCATCGCCGCTGTCTGTATCTCAGCCGGGCAGGTCTTCTCGAAGATGGTCATGGCTACCGGCACCGGACCATTTCTCTATTCGTCCGTCGCGTATGCGATGACCTTCGCCGGGATCGGCATGCCGTGGATATACAAGCATCGCGGTGATTCTGTCCGCGCTTCGAACTGGCGCGAGATGCTCGGCATCTCCGTGCTTGCGGGCATCTTGCAATGCCTCGGGTTCATCACGCTCCTCTATGCCTTTCGCGCGGGGCCGATGAGCACCACCTACGCGATCAACTCGACGTACATCCTCATCCCGATCGTGCTCTCGATCTATTACTACGGGGAGCATTGGAACGCGCGGAAGGTGATAGCCATCGCGCTCTCCATAGGAGCGGTGGTGCTGCTTAGATAAAGGAGCGCTGCATGTTTGACATATTCAAATAAAGTAGTATAATATACATTAGCGCTCGCACCTCACGCGCACTGTGCGCACCGCGAGCCGAAAATGAGGAGGAACGGAATGGGTATCCGTCGGCGTCCCTCTAATGTCGAGTATGCGCTTTATGCGCTGCTCGTCGGGGCCGGTCTTGTCTGGAGCATCGTTTCGACGGTGCGACAGATCGTAGGCACGGCTCCCACGGAGATCACCGAGCAGGCCAAGTAAGGCCTGGCGTCTATCATCCTCAAGAGCTCCAGGTGTGAGGCCCTGGAGTTTTCCTTTTTAAAAAGAAACCGGCAGCTCATTCGAACTGCCGGTCGCTGTTTTCTTTCTGGAATGCCGCCAATCGCTCTGCCTGACCTTCCCGTGATCGATCGAAGAGTTCGTACGCCTTCGGAAGAAGATAGATCTTCCGAACACCTGCAGCATGTGCAGCGTTGGCACACGACTCGCATATCCACCACTGTCCGTACAGATAGATCTCCGCGTCAGTGAGATCTACGCCATCTCGTAGCGCTTTGCGCACTACCGAACGTTCGCTGTGTCTGTCGTGCCGACAGCCGGGGCATTTGTCGTAGTCGACATTCCCATCGAGCTGCACCCGGTCGCATCGGCCGTACTTGGCATGCCAGGTAAGATCATCGACAAGCTCGTCTTCGTGACCGTCGACGTGGTTCGTAAGCTCTCCTGCCACTCCGAGAATTCGCTCGCCGCTACGCGCCACGAGGACCGACGTCACTGCCCGCATGCCCGAGGCGGCTTGCGCGCGCTGGTGCTTCATGGCGTGCTCGAATGCCATCCGCATGTCGGGGTGCTCGATCGTCGCCTCGCCGAGTTCGATGTTCGTCGGGACGAACGGGTACTTGATAGGGTCGGTTTCCATGGTCTGGTCTCCGTTTGTGCCTAGGCAGTATATACCACGGGCTGGGCGCGATATATACTGCCGCCATGAACGCCTTCGACAAGACGTACCAAGAGATGCTCAAGCGCATCATGAAAGAGGGCGTCACCGAGGTGAACAAGCGCACGGGCCATGAGGTCAAGGCAATCCCCGGTCTCCATTTCTCGCACGACATCGGCCGCGACGGGTTTCCGCTGCTTACGCTCCGCAAGATCCCGATCAAGATGTTCGTCGCCGAGCAGATTTGGTTTGTCTCGGGCTCGCGCAAGCCGGCAGATTTCCTGCGCGACTTCACCAAGATCTGGGACGTGTTCACGAATCCGGCCGATACGCTTACCGTCGCCTACGGCTATCGCTGGCGCAAGCACTTCGGCCGCGATCAGCTTGGGATGCTCGTGAAGCACCTCAAGAAAGACCCGACATCGCGCCACGGCGTCATCATCACCTGGGATCCATCGGGCGACGGGCTCGGTGGCACTTCGCGCGCGAATGTCCCGTGCCCGTACTCGTTTACCGTCAACATCATCGGCGGCCGACTCAATCTCCACAACATCGTCCGCAGCAACGACATGGTGCTCGGTTTCCCGTCGGATGTCGCGGGATTCGCGCTCTTGCAGATGATGCTCGCCGAGAAGCTCGGGGTCGAGCCGGGCGTGTACTCCCACTCGATATCGAATGCCCACGTGTACGACAATCAGTACGATGCGGTCAAGGAGATGCTCACGCGCAAAGTCGCTCACAAGCCGGTCCGCGTTGCGCTACCAAAACACGCATACGACCGGGCCGAGAAGAAAGACAAGAAGCTCGTCGAGCAGATCGTCGCGCAGTTTGCCGGTCAGTATCAGCCGCAGCCGGCCATCACGGGCTTGCAGATAGTGATGTAGAATCCCCGTATGGCCATCCTCACCCGAGACGAGATACTAGAGCGCGTAAAGGCAGGGAACATCGGCTTCTCGCCCTCGCTCGACGCATTTCAGGTGCAGGCGCATGCGGTAGACCTGCGTCTCGGCTTCACCTTCCTCATCCCCAAGGTCTGGCGCATGACCCCGCAAGGCCGCGAGGCATTCATGATCGATCCGTTGCGGGACCATGGCCCGGAATACTTCGATGTGATCGAGCTTGAGCAGGGTCAGCACTTCGATCTCTTGCCGCAAGAATACGTACTCGTCTCGACCTTCGAGACGGTCAAGATCCCAGACGACCTCATGGCGGTCTTGTACCCGCGCTCCTCGGTCAATCGCAAAGGTCTCTCCGTCGACCTTACCGGCATCATCGACAGCGGTTACGAAGGCCCTCTCACGCTGCCGATACGCAACAACACGCGCAGTCAGGTGATACAGATCCACCCGGGCGAGCGCATCTGCCAGATCGTGTTCGAGCAGCTCAGCAAACCGGTCGCCGCGCGCAAGAGCCGCTGGCACATGAAGGACGTGGTGGAAAAGGGGAAGAAGGAGAAATCAGACGAGATGAAGCTCGTCTTCTCGGGCGACATCCGCAAGCTCAAGAAAGATCACCCGGCACAGTGACACAATCGGCGAGGAACTTCAGTACCGCGGTGAGAGCAGAATCGGTGTCGGCATAGGTCTCGATAGCGACATCACCGGCCTCCTGCGCGCCGATGAGCATGCGGGTGATGGGAGTCCCGGCGCGGTGCAGACAGAGTATCGGCTTCTTGCAGTGGATCGCCTCACGGATCTCCATCCCGAGGCCTGTCGAGGGTTCGTCGCAGAAGGC
The DNA here is from genome assembly GCA_964403865.1 of uncultured Candidatus Saccharibacteria bacterium. Classification (GTDB taxonomy): domain Bacteria; phylum Patescibacteriota; class Minisyncoccia; order Phycocordibacterales; family UBA2100; genus UBA10103. The sequence continues at coordinate 224 of CAYOHS010000028.1, read as the reverse complement.
GAGCATGGCATGGCACGCCTGTACCTGGGCAAAATCGTGCCGGTACACATCGGTCGCGGTGCCTTTGTCGAGCCCAATGAATTCGAGCACATCTATATCAGGCTCGGCATCGAGCTTGTGCTTGAAGCTCGCGACAAAGTCACGATACTCCTGCGATGCCTTCACGAGCGCACAGCCGACGTAGATCTTCATGGCGCAACGATACCATGGCGCATGCTATAGTC
>CAYOHS010000027.1:0-11861 GCA_964403865.1 uncultured Candidatus Saccharibacteria bacterium | reverse complement strand
GCCCTGGACCCCGCCATGGATGATGCGCAACGAAGTGCTCGTCGAGATCGAGTGATATCCACGTAGTACTGTCTCGTCCTTCAGCTGAAGCTTACGGGCAGACAGCTATGATCAGCGCATATGAAAGGATATGTGACTGAGATCGAATCGGAGACATTGGCGAACGAAAATTTTAGGACCGTCTTGTACACTGCCGAGCGTAGTCAGCTCGTCGTGATGAGCCTGAAACCGAAAGAGGATATCGGCGAAGAGACACACGAGCTTGATCAGTTCATCCGGTGCGAAGCAGGCACCGGGAAGGCCGTGCTCGACGATGTCGAGCACGAGCTATCCCCTGGCGTCGCAGTACTCGTCCCGGCTGGCACGAAGCACAACATCATCAACACGTCTCCGGAGGAAGCGATGAAGCTCTATACGCTCTACGCGCCGCCGAATCACCGCGATGGCGTGGTCCACAAGACCAAAGCCGATGCGCAAGCGGATACGGAGGAGTTCGATGGCACGACGACCGAGTAAGGCGGTTCGCTGCTGCGGGATTTGGACTCGCCCACCAGGTCTTTTCTCGCCGACGCTCGAAAATCCTTAGGGCCGGCCCTCGCGGCCGCGCGTACTCGCGCGGCATCGCTCCGGACTTCCAGTCCAAGACGCGAGCCGCGCAGGCGTCTCGCTTCCCGCAGCAAAAAATCGCTGCGCTATTTTTTGCTGCGGGACTTGGACTCGAACCAAGATACACTGCTCCAGAGGCAGTAGTCCTACCATTAGACGATCCCGCAAATACAAGGGGCAGGCGCCCACAAGTCCGCACAGGATAGCTCAAAAACAGCCTGTATTCAACCGCGCCCCGGGCAAGAAGGAGGACCGCACCCGGGTGGATGCGGTCCTTGGTCGTGGATGAGCCATCGCTCATCTGCGGAAGACGAACTTGAAGCCGTCGGCACTCGAGCCGGCAAATTCGCAGACGCCTCCGTCGGGTAGCGCATGCTGGCTGATTCTCCTACCTTCGAGGACGAAGAGCTGGCTGAAGCCGAAGCGGTCCCCGACCTCGAGCATCAGCCGCACGTAGCCGCCGCTCTGCTCGTGGACGATGGTCCGTATCGGGAAGTGCGCGACGCCGCCCGCGAAGAATCCCTTATGGATCTCAGTCGGGATCGTCGTGTAGCCGAGCTTTGAGAATACGACAATCTCGAGAATCGGACGCTCCATACCCATGGCTTTCTCTCCTGTTCAAAAATGACTGGCTGCATCCTGCACTATCGGCAGCGCTTGTGCAACGATTTGCAAAGCCGGCGGCGGTCTGCCAGAATGGACTATGGAAACACCGAAGAAGAACTCCTATCCCCTCGCCGAGCTTCACTTCCATCTCGGCCAATCCGTCGAGCCCCACATACTGTGGGCCATCGCGCATGAACAAGGCATCAAGCTCCCGTCCAAGTCGTACGAGGAGTTTTATGATTTCATAACGCTCAACAAGGAATCGACGACCTGGGAAGACTACCACTCACTCTTCCATTGGACCGAACTCATCCAATCCTCCCCCATCGCCATGGAACGCGCGGTGTACGAGGTCGTCTCGGGCGCCTATCGCGCCAGCGGCATCAGCCTGCTCGAACCCTCCTTCAACCCGATGTTCCGCAACCGTCAGGGCGAGCGCGATCTCGACTACATCATCCTCGGCGCCCTGCGCGGCATGGAGCGTGCGCTCGCAGAGTTCCCCGCAGTACGTGCCGGCCTCATCTTCTTGCTCGATCGCCGTCTTCCGAAGGCCACCAACGAGATCATGGTGAAAAAAGCCATCAAGTACTCGCGCCGCGGGGTCGTCGGCATCGACATCGCCGGCCCCAAGGGCGACGATTTCTCCTACGACGACTACGCCGACCTCTACGCCATGGCGCGCGACGCCGGGCTCAAGACCACCGTCCACACGGGCGAAGACGGTACTGCCGAGGAGATGCGTCACGTGCTGGAAGTCTTGCCGCTCGATCGCGTCAATCATGGTTTCCGCGCGTATGAAGACCCGAAGCTCATGGAGCTCGTGGCCAAGAAGGATCTCACGCTCTGCATGTGCCCCACCTCCAACATGAGCGTGAAGTTCATCCGCGATACTGATCATCTGCGCGAAGTCGTGCAGACGCTCTGGAAAGGAGGCGTGAAATTCTGTTTCAATACGGACAATCCCTCGATGCTTCGCACCACACTCCCGAAGGAACTCGCCATGATCCGCGAAAACGATATCCTCGACGACGATCAGATCAAGCAGACCGTGCAGTGGGCGTTCGATGCCGCGTTCGTCGACCAGAAGCGCGCCTCAAATCTGTACCTCTGATACCGGGCACGTCTGCCTATTGCGCTGCAATACCACTGGTATCTCCTCGATACCGGAGACGCCGTGGATATCGAACGACACGCGGACCAAGAGGCCGTGCGAGACGGCATCGTTCCAGTACTGGTCGAAGATGAGATTGCCGAGCGAGTAGTAGATGTGCTTTCCGCGGTACACCTCGTGCTCTTGTACGACGTGCGGGTGGCTGCCGAGCACGATATCGGCGCCTTGGTCGATGAGCGTGCGCGCGAGCCTTTTTTCGCGATCGGTCGCCGGCAGGTACTCTTCGCCCCAATGCGCATACACCACCACGACGCGTCCCGCCGCCTTCTCCACCGCGACCTGTTGCCCGGTGATGTCGGTATTGTCGCTCGTCCAATCCGACCAATTGATGAACGAGAACGGGATCCCGCCCACTGCGCGACGTCCGACACGCTCGGACTCGAGCGAATCGGGGTCGCCGAAGTAGCCCACGCCCGCGGCAGTGAGCGCACGCTTGGTCTGCGCCAGACCGTCGCGTCCGAAGTTCATGATGTGATTGTTCCCTATCGAGACCACACCGACGTTGTGTGCGAGCAAGAGCGGGGCGGTCGTCGTCGGGAAGGTAAAGGTGTAGTTGTTGCCGTCGCCAGGTGCAGAATTCAGGCTTATGGACGGATTCGCGGTGATGGGCCCTTCGAGATTCGCGACCACGAGATCGGCTTTCGAGAAGAGGGGGTCGAGGCACGCGAAGAGAGAGTCTCCCCCGTAGCGGGCGGCATAGGTGCGCAGCGTGCGATCGAACATCATGTCGCCGCCGAAGATGATGTCGGCGTGCGCTGGTCGTGGCTGGCTCGGGGGTGAGAATGGATGCAGGTATCGCACCTCGACACCCGGTATCTGCGAGAGCGCGATGATGATGACCGCGATACACGCGACGGCAAGCGCTGCTTTGCGGAGCGGATTCATAGAAAGCGAAAAGACAGGATCCCGAAAGGTCGCGAGGAGGCCTGCTCGCAGCGCGCGAGCGCGAGAGGAGCGCGTGCGCAGCAGCGCACGACGCGTGCCTTCCGAGCACCTTGTCGGGATCCGATCATATGTCTATTCCATCACGCGTGCGAGCGAGTGCGGCTTGCCCTCGAGCGCGGAGGCGTGCGAGATGCGCACGAACTGTGCTTTTTTCTGCATGTCGGCGATGGTCTTGGCACCGAGGTATCCCATGCCCACCTGGATGCCAGACGCGAGCGTCGCGACGACATCGGCCACCGGGCCTTTGCACGGCACCAATGCTTCGACGCCTTCTGGCACGGCCTTGCGCCCCTGCGTGAGGTAGCGTTCCTTTCCCGATGAGCTCTCGATGACGGCTTTCGAGCCCATGCCGCGATACTCCTTGTAGCGGCGACCATCGAGTTCGACGATGTCCCCCGGTGTCTCGTCGGTCCCCGCAAAGAGATTCCCGAGCATCACGGCAGACGCGCCCGCAGCAAGCGCCTTGGCGATGTCGCCCGAGGTTCGGATGCCGCCATCGGCGATAACCGCGACCTTCTTCTTGCGCGCGACTTCGGCGACTTCCATCACGGCAGAGAGCTGCGGCATACCGACGCCCGAGACCAGACGTGTCGTGCAGATAGAACCGGGACCCACGCCCACCTTGATCGCATCGGCGAATCCGACGACGGCCTTCGCGGCCTCGGCGGTCGCGATGTTGCCGAATATCATCTTGGATCTCTTGAGCTTCTTCTTGATATCCTTGGCACTCTTGATCACATTGAGATTGTGGCCATGCGCACAATCGATGACGATAGCGTCTGCGCCGGCAGCCTCGAGCGCGAGCGCACGATCGGCTGCAAAGGGACCGCATGCGGCAGCGACGCTCACCCCGGCCTTCTTCACCTCTTTCACCATCGCCACCTGTTCGTCGACGGTGCAGTTGCGGTGGATGACCGAAAGTCCGCCGAGCTTCCCCAATGCGATCGCCATCTGCGGACCCGATACCCTATCCATCGCAGCCGAGAGGAGCGGCAGGCCGAGCTCGATGCCGGCGACACGCGTCGTGAGCTGTGCCTCACGCGGCTCGATAGCGCTCGCCAGGGGGCGCAGGAGCACGTCGTCGAACGTAAATGCTTCAGGGAGTACCTTTTTCATGCCTCACTCTAACAAGCGGGCGGTACCGAGGCAAACCTACACCCGCTCGATGAGGGCGGTCACGGCGGCGTGGTCGGAGATGCCGAAATGAAGTTCGACATCCCGCGCACGATAGCCCGGCGTGGTGAACAGGCCGTCGACCATCTTGTCTGAAAGCTCGTTCGGACGTTCCCTGCCCCGCTTGTGGAGTGTGACATCGATCGAAGTCGCGTACTGCGGCGGGATGTTGTCGGTGTAGCGGCTCGCGAGCTCGGCGAATATCTCACCGCCACGCGGAGCATTGAAGTCGCCGCAGAGCACGAATTCGCCTTCTGCAGAGAGCGTATTCAGCAGTTTGCGCATATCGACGCGCTGCTCATCGCTCGCGCTACCGTCGGGAGTCCAGGTGAAGTGCGTCGAGAGTACGCGGTAGGTCGTACCATCGCAGTCCATGTCGGCACACAAGAGCGGCGCATCCGTGGCTGTGCGGTGTGCGGGCGCAGTCTCAGCCTGCGTGCGATCGCCTTTGTAATATATCTCGCGGATCAAGAGCGGCGCTTCACGCGAGAAGAACGCAATACCGGTCATCACCGCACCCTCTTCGGGTGGATCGGCGGGATGTAAGCCGACTGGCGCATACACGGCACGCATCCCGAGCGAAGATTCAAACTCTGGGATATCTCGTTCACAAAGCTCCTGGATACAGATCACGTCGCCGGCGCTCGCTTTGAGGAACGGCAACACGCGCTCGATATGATTCGAGCGCTCGATATTGATCGACACGAGCCGCAACGGCCGCATACCTACTTCCCCTGCTTGATGGCAGCCTTGATGAATTCGGTGAATAGCGGGTGCGGAGCGAGCGGGCGCGCCTTGAGCTCAGGGTGGAACTGCGTGCCGAGCATGAACGGATGGACATCCTTCGGCAGTTCGGCGATCTCACAGAGCGTATGATCCGGTGAGACACCGGAGAACTTGAGCCCTGCTTCGGTGAGCTTGCCGACATACGCCGGATTCACCTCGTAGCGGTGGCGGTGGCGTTCGGAGATCTCGTCCTTGCCGTAGGCTGCGCGTGCGATGGTGCCGGAGCGCAATTTGCACGGATACGCGCCGAGGCGCATCGAGCCACCGTACTCACGACGCTTCATCTTCTCGATCTGCTCGGGAAGTATCGCGATCACCGGGTGCTTGGTGTCCGGATCGATCTCGGTGGTATGCGCACCGCTAAGGCCTGCGACGTGGCGCGCGTACTCGACCGTCATGAGCTGCATGCCGTAGCAGAGGCCGAAATACGGGATCTTGTTCTCGCGCACATACTTGATAGCCGCGATCTTGCCCTCGATGCCGCTCTCGCCGAATCCTCCCGGCACGATGATGCCATCGTAGTCTGAAAGCTCGGCGACCTTCTTCGGGTCCTTCTGGTAGTCCTTGGCATTGAGCCAGTGGAGCTCGGGCTTCACGCCCTGGTGATACGAGGAGAACTTGATGGCCTCGATGACAGAGAGATACGCGTCGGAGAGGACGAAATCGCCCGTATCGAAATACTTGCCGACGATACCGATCTTGACCACTTTCTTACCGTTGTGTGCGTGCGCGGCGAATTCGGCCCAATCCTTGAGATCGGCGGTCTGCTTCGGGCGCTTGCCGAGCTTGCGCAAGAGGATGTCGGAGAGATGATCGCGTTCGAAATTGAGCGGGACGTCGTAGATGCTGTCGACATCAGGCGCAGAGATGATGCTGTCGGCCTCGACATTGCACTGGATCGCGAGCTTCTCCTTGCGCTTCTGATCAAGCGCGTGGGTCGAGCGAGCGATGATGATGTCCGGCTGGACGCCATACGAATTGAGCGCGCCGACCGCGTGCTGCGTCGGGCGCGTCTTCATCTCGCCCAAGGTCGACGGCACGGGCAAGTAGCTCACCATCACGAACAAGACATCGCCCTTGTGACGCAGGTGCATGACACGCGCTGCATCGATGAAGAGCGCATTGGAGAAATCGCCGATGGTGCCGCCGATCTCTATGACGGAGATATCGGACTTCGCCGCACTGGCAGCCGCCTCGAAGCGCGAGACGATCTCGTCGCGCACGTGCGGCACTGCTTCGACGCACTTGCCACCATAGCCGAGATTGCGCTCACGCTCGATAACGGCACGGTACACCATGCCGCTCGTCATGTAGTCCTCGGAACCGAGATCGCGATTGAGGAAGCGCTCGTAGTTGCCCATGTCCTGATCGGTCTCGAGCCCGGAATCGAGGACGAAGGTCTCGCCGTGCTCGGTGGGGTTCATGGTGCCCGCGTCGACGTTGAGGTACGGGTCGACTTTTGCGAGATTGACGGAGAAGCCGCGTGCGGCCAGGATCTTGCCGATAGATGCTGTCGCGATGCCCTTACCTACTCCCGACATCACGCCGCCTATCACGAAGATGAACTTGTGGCTTTTTGCCTTTTTTGATGACTCCATGGTGCGCACACACCGTTAGCTTGTACCTCAGGACTATAGCACTCCCCGCTGCACCTGTCGCCGCAAAAAACCTGTGGATGAGCCGTTATTTGACAAAACTTGCATAAGTAGTATAATGCAAGCGTCACGTTACCGAAAGGGGGTTTCCATGGAACGTGAGGAAGAGGTTGTCGTCGAGATTAACCTGCATGTCCTGAGGGACACGCTCCAGTTGTCGCCCTGGGAGAGACTTCTCCTCAGGTCGGCCACTGAGCAGTGTGCCGATATGGCTGCCAAGGTCGAGCGCTTTGCTCACTTCCGACGAACTAATTCCCGCCGCTGAGGCGCACATCGCATCTCTTCGGGGGTGCACGGAGTACGGCTACCTTTCGGCCGTACTCTTTCTTTTTGTATCCCCTACCGGAGGTAACGCCGTACAGCGAGATAGCTGGAGAGCGCACCCAGGGCGATGCCCGAGCCCATCACGACGAGGAATATCATCGGAAATGCTGAGGTGTAGTAGCTGAACACGTTGAACGTGCCGAGGAAGCGCTCCGAGCCCGGGCCCGCCCATATGGTAAGTGGATAGATCACCAAGAGGACGACTATCCCCGATACGACACCGTACAAGACACCGGCGATCATGAAGGGGCCTCGCACGTACCAGTGCGACGCTCCCACGAGGTTCATCACGCCGATCTCGTCGCGCGCAGTGTAGATGGCGAGGCGGATGGTATTGAACGCGATAAGTACCGATGCCACACCGAAGAACGCTGCGAGCGCGATGCCTATCTTGCGCGACATATCCACGATGCCCGAGAGCCGCTCGATAGCGGTCTTGTTCTGGAAGAAGTTCACCTTGTCGATGCTCGCTCCGAGATCCGTCCCATTCTCCTGCTGATCCGTGAGGTATTTGGCAATGGTCTCATACTGCGAAGGATCCTTGGCTCGGATCTCGAGCGACGCGCCCAAGGGATTCGTGCCGAGCTCGTCGAGGGCCTGCATGGTGAGCTGATCGTTGGCGTGGCGCTGCTGGAATTGGGCCAGCGCTTGTTCGCGCGAGATCGGGAGTATCGAGGCGACCTCCGGGAGGGCGGTGAGCGCCTTCTGAAGATCCGAGATCTGCGCATCAGTGGCATTCGTCGTGAAATACACGGTGACATCTACCTTGTCGGTGAGCTGCTTGAGCACCGCTTGCGTACCCGCGCCGAAGATAAGGAGCCACGCCACCAAGAAGAGCGTGATGGTCATGACGAGGATGGCGGAAAACGATACGAAGCCGTTGCGCAGGAATCCGATGAATCCGTATCGAGCGACGCGCTTGGTAGTGAGCCAGAAACTCATATCAGATAAGTATACCCTAGAGGACGTACTTCCCCTGCTTGTCGTCGCGGACGATGCGACCCTGGTCCATGGTCACGACACGGCGCCCGATAGCGTCGACGACGGATTTGTTGTGCGTGGTGAGCAGCACCGTCGTGCCGAGGTCGTTGATCTTCTTGAGTATCTCGACGACGTCGTGCGTGTTGATCGGATCGAGGTTGCCGGTCGGCTCGTCGGCGATGAGGACGTCGGGCTGATTGACGATAGCGCGCGCGATAGCGACACGCTGCTGCTCCCCTCCCGAGAGCTCATGCGGGAAATTCCAGATCTTGTCGGAAAGGCCGACCAATTCCAAGACGTGCGGGACATCGGCCTGGATATCTTCGTCGGTCTTGCCGGCGACCTCGAGCGCAAACGCGATGTTCTCGTAGACATTCTTGGTCGGCAGCAATCGGAAATCTTGGAAGATGGTGCCGATGTTGCGACGCAGCCGCAAGAGATCGCCATTACGCATCTCTGCGATGTCGCGCGAGCCGAAATATACCGAGCCTTCGGACGGCAAGACCTCGGCGAAGAGCATCTTGAGGAGCGTCGTCTTGCCTGCCCCGGAATGTCCGACGATCGAGACGAATTCACCCGGATCGATACCGAGCGTGATGTTCTCGACCGCCGCCGGGCCGCCGACGAAGTAGACTTTCGAGACTTTGTCGAAATAGATCATAGCGAGAAGCTCGTGCGCTCAGTATACCGCGCACGAGTCTCGCGACCAAGTGGGGATATACGCTCAGCGTTCGATGCCGGCGTAGAGCCGCTTCTTGTAGCTATCGAGCTCGAAATATTTTCCGTCGCGCGCGAGCGCAGCCTGCTTGGGCCACGTGTCGGTCGTGAGGAACGCGAAGCGATCACCGTGCGCATCGAGTATCGCGCGCAGTTCTGCAGGGGTCGATGCGGCGAGGAGCGCGAACGAGGTGACGCCGGCTGCCTTGAGCGCCGCAGATGCTTTGGGGCCGATGCCTTCGACGATGGTGAGATCGTCGGGTCCGGCAGAGACAGGCTTGGCAGCGGGGGCAGGAGCCGCAGGGCGAGCGACGACAAGATCGTGCAGGCCGAAACGCTCGACGAAGATGCGTGCAAGATATCCGATGATAGCCGCGCCGACGAGCATGATGATGATCTCGGCGGTGGCATCAGAGCCGGTATACGAGATATTGGGAGCGATGGTAAAGAGGTGCATACGAAAAGTTAGTGTGAATAAGAATACGTCGAACTGCCCGACGCGCAGTGGATCGCATTGATGGCGGCACGCGTGGTGTCCATCACGCGTCCGGTCGGATGATTCAAGCCCCACGGCGCGAGCACGTCCGCGCGGTAGGCCTCTTGGAAACGCATGACGGCTGCCTGGTCGTCGCGACCATAGACCCCGTTGACCGGGAGGCGCTCGCCGAACGAGTCGAGGAACGTCTCGAGCCGGGCGACGTCTGCCGCATCATTGCGGGCTCCGAGGACGATATCTGAAGTTATGAGCGGAGCGCAGGTGGGAGCGCTCGCCGCAAGGGCGCAGAAGCCTTTGACGCCACAGACATACCACTGGACCGAAAAGAGTACCCACGCGACGGCAAGGACCACCAGAAGGAGCGCCAAGATACCCCGTTGTGTCAATGCATACATACGCCGCAACCGTAGCGCTCATCGCCCCGCTTGTCAAAGTTTTTCGGCTGTCCCCTTGTGGCTCTTTCCAAGTTGGAAGGCGGGCGTATAGTTGCCGCAGAAAGGGGGCTGAAACCCCCTAGACACCCAAGGAGAACGACGATGAATCGTCTTGCTTACGCTATCGCACTCATCCTCGCATTGCTCGTGCCAGCATCTGCCGGCGGCCCGTTCGACGCCTTCAAGGGCTCTCGTGCAGGCGGCGGCAGCGTGACCTTTGTGAACGGACAGACGGAAACAGTCCGTTGCACGCGTCGCGGCTCGCCGAGTGGCAACTCGCTCTCGCTCACCATGCGGTGTGCGAGCACGAGTTTCAAGGTCGACCTGAGCTGCAACCTCACCGCATCGGGTTCGCACGTCAGCGGCTCGTGCAACGAGAGCAACTATGGCGTCGGCATAAGCCTGAGCGGTTCGATGAGCGGCTCGACTATCCACGCGCACGTGAGGACGGACGCAGGCAGCAGCGGCACACTGACGATGCCGGCAAGCGGCCAGCTCTCGCTCATCTCGGCTGACGCGAAGGTCGCGAAACGTCTCGTGGCTTCGCTCAACTGAATCGCTGAGCGACCAGCAATGATGAAGGGCGACCTGGTACCAGGTCGCCCTTTTCATGTATCACCACTCGGAGGTGGGATCGTCTCTGTGGCTCACGCGGCCTTTTTCGCCATGACCGTGCGTGCCTCGTGCGCTTGTCGCGCCGAATGCAGGAGCGGCCTCAGCTCCCTGCGTTGTTCCGAAGTAAAGCCGTCGAGGCAGGTAGTGATATCAGCGATGATCGCGCCGTCGAATTGCTGCCCCGCGCTCGAATGCGCTATGGCGTGCAGGAGCGCTCTCGAGCTCTTGAAATCGAAATGCATCGGATTGTCCTCACTCAGTTGAGTCTATTTCACACACTACCCTATCGGCGCAGCTTATGCCAAATCCTTCTCGGCGTCGACGAAGCTCTGGATATCCCCCTCGAGCACGTTCTCCACATCGCGTCGCTCATGTTCGGTACGATGGTCCTTCACGAGCTGGTACGGGTGCAATACATATGAGCGTATCTGGCTTCCCCATTCGATCTTGGTCGAGGCACCTGCAGAGAGCCCGCGTGCCGCGCTCGCGGCCTCGGCCTCCTTCATCGCAAAAAGCTTGCTACGGATGAGCTCAAGCGCCTTCTCCTTATTCTGGGCCTGGCTGCGTTCGCTCGTGACGTGCACATGGATACCGCTCGGCTTGTGTGTCGCATGGACCGCCGTGTCGCGCTTGTTCACATTTTGTCCGCCCGGACCGCCCGAACGCGCGAACGAGATATCGAGATCGGTGTCGGGTATATGGACGTCTGCGGTGTCGGGCACCTTGGGCAACACTTCGACGAGCGAGAAGCTGGTCTGGCGTTTACCGGCGCTGTTGAACGGCGACATGCGCACCAAGCGATGCACACCGGCCTCGCGCTTGAGCGTGCCATAGGCGCCAGAGCCGACCACCTCGAACGCGAGGTTGCGGTAGCCACCGAGCGAGTTGCTGTTTTCCGAGAGCATGAGCATCTTCCAGCCCTTACTCGCGACGTACTTGCCGTACATCTCGAAGAGCATACGCGAGAAGTCTTCGGCATCATCGCCGCCTGCACCCGAGACAATAGACACGAGTGCCCCGCCCTTGTCGAAGCCATCGGCGCCCGCAAGCGCTGCCTTGAGATTCTGGTACTCCTTCATGCGCTCCTGCGCGGCCTGGGGATTCGTCCAGAAATCGGGCTCGTTCATCGCCGACTCGATCGCGGCGATCTGCTTCTCTATGTCTTCTTTGGACATGTCGAGAGTATACATGAGAGGCACCTCGGAGCCACGCTCGCACCTGGGAAACCCACGGTTTTCCCAAACCTTCCTCCACGGGGAAACAGGTGTTTCCCCGACCCCCTTCGTGCGAGGGGGCTCGTCGCACGCAAACGCGCTCCGAGCCACCGCGCCGATGTGAACGGCGGACCCCCG
>CAYOHS010000026.1:10401-12369 GCA_964403865.1 uncultured Candidatus Saccharibacteria bacterium | reverse complement strand
TCTGAAGATTGAGCACGGGCAATGTGGCAGGCCCGACACGACCGACAGCTGCGATGCCATTGCGGTTCTGGAAGTTCGATACGGCTGCTTTGGTGAGAAAGCCGTAGTAGCCGGTGACAAGGCCCTGCGGGTAGATAGTCGCGTCACCCGCGAGAAAGGTCTGGAGCGCGCTTACATCGGTACCAGACATCCCAAGCTCGAGCTGACGATTGAGTGTCGCAGCTGATGCGACGCCTGCGGTGAGGCTAAGCGCGAGCACACCGGCAAACGCGGCTCGCGACACACGCGCACGAAGCGCGCGAGATACAGTGAAAGTAGTCATATGATGTTTGAATATGTTAGCCAATGAACCAAGTGATAATCAGTCGGCGCTCACCTAGGTGTGTCGACCCCACAGGTAGATGCGCCCCAGCCGCTTGCTTGATCTCAGCTATCATGGTGCCATATCGGTCATGACGTTCAGATGAAGTCTTCATCATACGCAGGTGGTCCATGCGCTAAAGCGCGCCCGAGGCAGCGTCGTCAGTATCACCTCGATCGTTCCTATTTCGGTGCCCTCAGCAGGAATCGAACCTACATCTTGCCCTTAGGACGGGACTGCTCTATCCATTGAGCTACGAGGGCTAGAGAGGCACGAAACGAGGATAGCACATTCTCATTTCTGGCGAGCGACGCCCTCGAAAGCTTTACGTATGAGGGCACTACGCCAAAAGGCGTGCCACGTACTGTAGCACGCCCCCTATTCGGCGGAGAAACGATCTAGAGCGCGAGCAACTCCTTGAGGCGCGCCTCGTCGAAGCCGACGATGAGCTCGTCGTTGATCGTGATGACAGGGACGCCCATCTGTCCGCTCTTCTGGATCATCTCCTGACGCTTCGGGAGATCCGTCGCGACATTGTAATCGGTGAACATAACATGATTCGCCTCGAAGAAATCCTTGGCCATGTGGCAGAAGTGACACGTCGGGGTCGAATAGATGGTGACTGTAGGTGCAGCCATAGGTTTGAACTTATTACTAATCACTTATAAGTATAACATAGAGGCTCGGCGCGAGGTTGTGGAAAACTATTCCACCGTGACCTTCGTCTGCGAGACCTTGTACCCTTCCTTCACGCCTGCCGTGTGGCGGTAGAGCGTGACGGTGTAGGTGCCGGGATATCGATAGGTATGAGCCACCTGCTGCCCGAGATCGCACCAGCCCTTTGCATTGACCGTGCAGCCCTGGGTACCGGTCGCGTGACCGTCGCCGAAGTCTACCGTCTCGGTGCCGTCGCGCTCAGGGAGTGAGATGAGAGCGCTATACGGTGCCTTCCCGCTCGGCTGATCGATGACGAGGAGGGCGGGATTCAGCGCCGGGGCTTGGGCGCCCTTCAGGAGAGCCAACTCCTGGGTCAGGAGGGCCACAAGCTGCGTGTACAAGGCCTGGAGCTGCTCCGAGCGGCTATCTGCAAAAGCTGCGACCGGGAGCACGAGCGCGAGCCCGACGATACCAGATATGAGTGTCTTTTTCATTGCATCAGTCTATCACAGACCTCGACGGCGTAGCAGCAACTTGCTTCAACCACGCAAATCGACTACTGTCTATCTCAGTCAGCACAGGGAGGAACCCGATGATCAAGCGCGCGCTCGGAGTATTACTGCTTTCTCTCGCTCTCGTGACGGGAGGAACATCATATGCTCTCGACGGCAAGGACTTCGACAGCCAGGCAGTGGAAAATCTCAATAAGGCTCTCGCTATCTGCCACGACGCTCGTCACGGGGTCTGGTACGGCGAGATCTTCAAGTGTGAGAAACTCTGCAAGACTGTCGGCCAAGGTTTCCGCAACATGTACCCGACGCAATATACGCAACCGCTGATCGACTGGGTGTGCACGCCGGACAACCCGGCCATCTCCTAGACATCGCGGTCAGTATTTATGATGTATGGCGCGGACCTAGCGGTCCGCGCTTTGCTTTTGCATATTTTGT
>CAYOHS010000026.1:0-10301 GCA_964403865.1 uncultured Candidatus Saccharibacteria bacterium | reverse complement strand
GTTTTACCACTAAACTATATCCGCGTCGGGATGATTCTACCATCCCCCTCTATACCCTACCAGAATCGCCACCAGGGCTTTGTGTGCTGCGTCGTCGAAGACGCTTGCGCGGCCGCGGACTTGTCATCGACGATGACGATAAGCCCTTCTCCGGGCTTCCCCACGTCGTACGTGTCGCGCAGGACGCCTTCCTGACCGCGTTCGGTCTTGAGACCGTCTACCTTGTCCTGAAGGGCCGCATACTGGCCCTGGAGGTCGTGGAGATGGCCTTCGGCGGATCGTCGCATCGCGAGCGATTCCTGCTGCTTGCCCCAGATACCCCACAATGCCCATGCTGCGGCGAGCAGGACGAGGAATAGTACGAGGAGCAGTACACGCCGCCACAGGAGGCGGATGGGGTCGGTCCGTTGCCAGTCGTGTCGCATGCTGCTACTATACCGCACATAGATACATACCTATGAGCTTCCTATTCCACAAGAAGACCAAGAAGGTCATCAACGCGATCTGGGGCGTCGTCGCCCTCCTGGTAGCGATATCCATGGTGCTCTTCTTCGCGCCGGGCCTGACAAACTTGCTGATGAGCTAGCGGCATGCGATAACCATGTCAGTAGTAGTGACATCGGAGTATCGCACATGCATACATCGCAGACGTCGCTCCCCTGGCGACGCATCTGTTGCTGGGTTCTGATCGGCCTATTCTCTGGCTTGCAAGGGCTGGCTATGACACGGGCTGATGCTGAGCGCAGACATTGGCATCTCAGCTGCGGTATGCAGCTGTATACAGTGCTCGTCTCCTCGGCGCTCGGGCCAGTGATGCTGGCCGGAAACGTGATAACGGGAAACATCAAGACTTCCCCAGTACTTCCCCGCTGTTGAGACCAGACAGCACGGAGCCGCGGCCTTCTCAGCCGGGGCTCCTTCTCTTTAGCGGTTTGCAGGTTCTTGCCCTGCACGAGAGTCTTCACTGGAAGACTGCATGGCGAGCGAGACGCGATGGAGCAACATCGCTGCATAATTTCGGTGCGGCAACTGATACGCCTCGAAATTGGACCGGACATTTTGATCTGATTTCCTAAACCGAGCATTCATGTTCTTCGCGAACTGATCCCATCGAAACGGTGATTCTTTCGTGAGCGGGAGCGAAAGTATGTCCACGAAAAAGTCTGACAGCATCGGATCATTGACCGCCATGGTCCCTGTTCCTTTGGTCGAGATGACATGCACGAACTTCTTGAAAACGTGATAGATTCTCGAAAGGTGCGAGAACGCGCCGCAGGCGCCCATGTGCACGACAACCGGCTTGTAATCCTTTCCGCGGACCGCTTCGATGAATTGCTCTACCGAGCTACTGTGGCCGCGCATGATGAGAGTCTGGACTCGTTTCCCTTCGAGCATCGAATCGAGCACCGCATTTGCTGTCTTGAGGTCGGCTCTGGGGTCGTTCATGAGTATACGGACGGTGCGATTCCCGACATGGCGGACACACTCGGTGTATCCTCCCCTCTCCGCACAATCCCAGGACTTGAACTGCTGCTTGAAATTCGTATATGACGCCTCGCCATCTGCACCAGGAAAGAAATACATACGCGCGGTATGTACCAGCCGTCCTTTTTCATCCCTCGTGAATAGCTCCTCAAGCGACAATGATTCGATCTTCACATCGCTGCCGTAGGCATCTTTCATCTGCGCAAAACGCTCATCATGGGGTGCAAATTGTGCGTATAGCGCCCCTATCGTCCCGAGCACAAGACGCTGCTCACCTTCGGATTTCATGTACTCGTCTGCGAGCAGGTCTTCGACAGTCCTGGTGAACGGGTTGGGAAGCACGCCTCGTGAACTGCCAGAACCGGGCATCAGAAGATCGAGTAAGACGGTCGCGACGTGAAGCCCTCCCTCAGATGCATCGATACGCTCGAGGACTGGCCGGAGCAGGTACGGCAGATCACTTGAATCCTTGCCAAAAAATTCGTCACTTTTTGCGAAGGTCGCGGCCACCCTGAGAAACTGGGCGAGATTCTCGGCGTATGGGTCCTCTTCTTGTAGGAAGGCCTTGAAGTCTCCGTGCCACTGATCCCGTACAGCCCGTAAGAGCGCCGGCGCGATCTGGTCGCGGAAGGCAGAGGTGCCGAGGACATACAGCTCGGACTCGCCGAGCGTGGTCAGGGTATAGAGCTGTCCCGCGCTCATCCCCGCGACGAGATTCGCCCGATCGACCGAAGAGAATACGTGCGCGTGGTTGATGACGCGCACAAGCTGAAGGTAGACATCATTGCCGAGCACTTTCTTCGGATCATCAAAAATACGCTTTCGCCAGGTGATCATACCGCGCAGCGCATCGCCTGCGCCCTGGGGGAGCTTTGCCCCGCCATCCTCATAGCCCTTCTCGATGCTCCGGGCCTTCACCACCGGTGCATACAGACCGGCAAGATATTCTCGCTGCGCATTCTGCCAAAGCTGTTCCAGCGAGGTATCATAAAGACAGTGGACAAACTCTTCTTGTACGTGTATCTCAAGCAGCCCTCGGTCCAGATAGCGCAATAGGTCATCCTGAGATACGTGGCGAGACCATGTTGAATACTTGTCTTCGCGCAAGCCAGCGAGTATGCGCATGTCCGTGCCAAAATTTCTTTGCGTCCTCTCCAGGGCGAGTCCGACCTGTGCTCGTGTGACCTTTGAGCTGAATCCAGGAATCTTGATGACATCCCAGAATAGCGAGATGTTCCAGCGATCCGAAGTCTGAAGGATGTGATCGATCGTCTCGCTGTCCCAGGCATCGACCAGCACAGAAGCGGCGTCAGTATCCTTGCCAGACATCTCACTAAGCGCGCGCAAGACATCGGCACCATTGCCTGCCCGACGCGCAGCGTCACGTAAGGCTTCGACTCCGATCCACCGTGCGATAGCTGGCTGGGATTTCACAGCGCCCCAGAAGCTTGAGAGTTCGTTCGCGGCCGTTTCAGCGAGGAGTGCGCGCAATCGCGGGCCCGCATCGGTCGGCATGCGAGCTATGGTCTCGTGAGCGTCGAATCGGTTCCAGAATTCGCGTGGTCGATGAGTCGTCTCGGCCTGCCTAAGACGCTCTTCCAGGTTCACTGTCACTATGCTGGAATGCTCCGACGGTTCGGCTGGATCACCCGCCCTCCCTGCGCGTGCCGCGTCTGGCAATAGAGTCGCACCGCCATTGAGTGCGAGCATGGCCGCGGCGACCCGAAGCACTCCTGACGGCTTCGATTGAGGACGGTTGCGGAAATCGTCTATGCCCATTCCAGGATTATACCGTCTAGGACTCCCGAACCACCTTGAGGAACACTTCGTGAGGGATATCTACCTTGCCGCGGGCGAGCATCTTTTTCTTACCCTTCTTCTGCTTGTCCAGGAGCTTGTTCTTGCGGGACACGTCACCTCCGTAGAGGTAGCCGGTGACATCCTTTCGCATCGCTGATTTGCGCGCACTGGCGACGATGCGGCCATCAGCCTTGGCCTGGATCTTGAGCTCGAAGAGCTGGCGCGGCAGGAGCTTCTCGAGCTTCTCGACGAGCGATTCGGCTTCGACATTGAGCCTGCGTTTGGAGACGATACGACTGAACGCCGGTACAAGCTCTTCCGCGACGAGCACGTCGAGACGCATGACATCAGCATCCTTCATGCCGGTGAGCTCGTATGAGAGCGACGCGAATCCAGACGAGACGCTCTTGAGGCGGTCGAAGAAACCGCGCATAAGCTCGCGCAGTGGCATCTGGGCATGGAGTTCTGTCTTGCCGTCGGGCAAAGTCTCCGTCGCACCCACCTTGGCTTCGTGATCATAGAGGAGCTGAGAGATACCTCCCAGATATTCTGGCGGGGTGATGATCGATACATCCGACCACATCTCGCGCACGCGCTTGACGGTGCCATCGATCGGCATGCGCGCGGGAGCATAGATCTCTTCGATACGGCCGTCGTTGAAGGTGAGTTCGTAGACCGTGGTCGGCTGCGTCACCACGAGCGCCATATCGAATTCGCGGCGCAAGCGCTCGATGATGATCTCGAGGTGGAGCATGCCCAAGAATCCGCAGCGGAATCCCCTGCCCATGACACCGGACGATTCCTCTTCGTATGAGAGCGACGAGTCGCTGAGTTTGAGCTTGTCGAGCGCCTGGCGGAGCATGACGAGATCGTCTTGCGATTCAGGATACACGCTCGCCCAGATGACCGGCGTCGGGGCGCGATAGCCCGAGAGTGCTGGCGCTGCCTTCTTCGTCATCGTGATGGTATCGCCCACGCTTGCGATACCCGGGCGCTTGATGCCGGTCACGATGTAGCCGATCTCTCCTTCGCCGAGCATCTCGACGGGGGTCTCTTCTGGCGACAACACACCGACTTCGAGCGCGATGAAATCAGCATCAGCGGCGACGAATCGCATGTAGTCCCCTTTGCGGAACTGACCGCCGAAGATACGGAGATACACGATGATGCCGCGGTGGTCGGAATAGCCGAAGTCGAAGATAAGTCCTTGTGCACCCTGTTCGCTCGGGGTCGGCGGCGGCACACGATCGACGACGGCATCGAGGACTGCGCCGACCCCTTCTCCGGTCTTGCCAGAAGCACCGAGTATCTCAGACTCGTCGATGCCCAAGAGGAGTGCGAGCTCGCTCTTGATGTCCGCGACGCGCGCATGCGGCGCGTCGATCTTGGAGACGACCGGGATGATCACGCGGCCGAGTTGTTTTGCGACAGCGAGGACCGAAAGCGTCTGCGCCTCGACACCCTGCGTGGAATCGACGAGAAGGATGACGCCCTCGACCGCGGTGAGCGCGCGCGAGACTTCGTAGGCAAAGTCGACGTGGCCCGGAGTATCGATCAGATCCAGGACGTACTCGCGGCCATCCTTCTGCCACTTCATACGGACCGGAGCCATCTTGATGGTGATGCCGCGTTCGCGCTCGAGATCCATCTTGTCGAGCACCTGCTCTTGCATGCGACGCTTCTCCACCGTGCCCGTCATCTCGAGCATGCGATCAGCCAGCGTCGATTTGCCGTGATCGATGTGAGCGATTATGGAAAAATTACGGATGTGAGATGCCATGGGTGATGCCCGCTATGCCTGGTCTTCGGCGGAAGATGCGACGGTGACTTCCGCACCGAGACCGAACGGCAACGATACTTTCGGGATGCGCGTACGTATCGTCGTCACCAGTTCGGAAAACTCGACGCTTCCCATGAACGCATAGCTGAGCCCTGCCACTATAAGCCCCACGAAGCCTCCCGCAAAGCCGCGGAAGAAGACCGACCCTGTGGTAGACCCGACATCGATGGGCCCGACGAGGACAAGGATCGCGTACGCAGCGACACCGGCCGCGAGGGCTGCCGCCACGCTCTCGAAGAGCGCACGCTGCACTCGGGAGAAGAAACCGCCGAATCGATGCTCGAAATGGATAGCAAGCGCGAGCGAGCCGCCGATCGACGCAAGAGCAAATCCGATGCCGAGCGCTAAGACTCGTGAGCCCGGCACATCGGCAACGCGCAACAGCGCTTTTGTCGCCCAGAAGAGCAGCGGATTGTCGAAGGCCATCACGATCCACCAGGCGAGCCCCACGGTCGCGAGCGCAGTAGCGCACGCGATGAGGAACGGTACGAACGTACGGCCCGCCGCATAGTACGCGCGGACCAGGAGCAGATTGAGGCCTTGCGCAGCGAGCGAGAACGAGAGGAGCGCGAATGCGGCGGCGGTCAGACGCGTGTCTGTCCAGTCGAATGCACCCGAGCCCAGCACCACGCGCACGAGATATGCGCGCAGGACGATAAGAAGCGCTGTTGCCGGGATAGACCAGAAGAACACATAGCGCGCTGCGAGTGCGACCTGATCCAGGAAATGTTCACGCTCACCTGCCGAAAGTGCGGCAGCCAAGGTCGGGAACGCGGCGACGGAATAACTCGCGCCGATGATGGCGAGCGGGACGGCCTGGAGATTGTAGGCGAACATGAATATCGCGATGGAGCCAGGAGCAAGCAGGCCCGCGAGTGCCGAGAGGCCGAGGAAAGCGACCTGAGTCATCGAAAGCGTCAGCGCACGCGGGAGTGATACGAAGGCGGTGTCGAGTACGGCGCGCATATCCCACAGATGCGGCACGTGCCGCAAGAACCCGTCGCGCCATACGCTCGGCATCTGCACTCCCGCGTGGAACGCGGCGCCGAGGACGACTCCCCACGCGAGACCAGTCAGGCCGAAGACCGGGTAGAACGCGACGACGCCGAGGATGATGCCGAGATTGTACAAGAGCGGGGATATCGCATAGAGCGTATAGCGTCCGCGCGCCTGCGTCACCGCAGCGAAGATGTTGGAGAGTCCGAGCAGTATCGGCTGCATGAGCATGATACGCGTGAGTGCGACGAGGATCTGCAGATGACCATGCTCGACCAGCTGAGGATACAGGACCGTGAGTATCGCTGGCGCGACAAGCGCAGCAAGGAACGCGACGATGACCGCGAACAGCGAGAACCCTGTGAGTATGGTGTCGAGATACCGCTTCTGTTCGATACCGGTGCGGCGTGCAAGTTCGGGGATCAATATGTACACCGACACCAAGGCGCCCGTGCCGACGAAGATGAGATCCGGGATACGGAATGCGGCGTAGTAGATATCGAGCTCGGTACCTGCACCGAATGTGTGCGCTAAGAGCCTATCGCGCGCGAGCGCGAGGAGCGATGAGAGCAGTGCGGCACCCGCGAGAATATAGGCGGCCGAGTGAAGCCCGCGCACTTCTTGCGAGAGATATCCGAAAAACCTCCGTATCATGGGGCGATTTTAGCACAAAAGAGAACCTCCCGGCTGAGCCGGGAGGCGGTTTTTGCAGGTACCTTTTCAGGTACGCGGACGGGTCGCTGAGGCGCAGGGGTGCTGCGCCGCTGCGGTATGACCGCCGGATTCTCACGCTCGTCCGGTATCCGGATGGGCTTCGAGTCCGGCTGCTCTGAACGTACGATCGTACGCATGTGGACCTCCTATCATGCAAGGTAACGGTCAGCGGTCATCCTCATCGCAGAACGGTATCCGCGCATGAGTTCTTGGATGTCGAACAAGAGTCCCGGCTCGTCATCCGGTCGTTGCAGGATCCTATCGCGCTCATTCCAGGCGAAGGCGATGAGCTCTTCGAGTGCCTGCGTGAAATCATCCGAAGTCCGGACGACGTCTTCGCCGGTCCCAGTACTCACCCATGGTGCCTCGATCACTGGCCGGAGACCATTGTCGGCAAGTTTATCCTGGATATCCTGCTCGAATTGAAGTCCGAGCTCCTTCCAGTAACCGCCGAACTGTGAGTGCGCCAAAAGCGTCGCCGCTAGATTGACGTTCCGTATGTCATTCCGATATACCTTGCCTGCGATGACATCGGAGCGGGCCCGCATGAGCGGCAACTTCGGGAGTCGAAATGGGGCAGGTAAAGAGGAGCGTTCCCAATATTCGAAATCCGCGTCGAAATCACCATTGTTGCTATACCCGTCGTATATGACGATGCGCGGACTGCGCATGTAGCGCTCGTCGAACTGCACGGTCGTCCTCAGCTCTTCCAGCGTATAGGTCCTGAACATGTCGGAACAGAGATAGAACACCGTCCCGAGTATGGCGGATCGCAGCTGATCAAGCCTGCCGGGCGAACAGATCTGTACCTGGATATCGTGATTGGCCCAAACATCTTCGCCGACGCAACGACTCAAGCTCTGGAGCAAGCGTATCGCTGCCCGCGCGCTGCCGACGGGTGGCAGCACTAGACAGACCGACGCATTCTCGAGCTTGTAGATGTTACTAGGCCCGCCAGCGATCGGAAGGTCGAACAGTTTCGGATTCGCCGCGCCTTTCAGAGTACGCGCGAGATCCTTGAAACTGTCATACACCGACGGGAGGATATGCACCTTGAGGCCCACCGGGAGCAAGCCATGCTCGACAACTCTGTATCTAGCACGCAACCAGCTGATACCTTCTGGGTCTTTGGTCTCAAGCGCAGAGAAGAGACTCTCGAGCGTACATGAGTACGGCATAGGTCACCTCTTTGTGAATGTTCAACGCTTCTCGGAGTATGCCACACTCGCTCTCGTGTGCCAGAGATTCCGCATCATGGTTGGCAACTTGGGGATTGCGTTGTACAATGCTTCCAGCGCCAGGCGATCGCTGTATCGAAAGATACAGAGGAAAGTCCGGGCACGCACTCCGCAAGGAGTAGCACGGTAGTGGGTAACGCCCATCGTCGCAAGACAGGGATGCGAGCAGAGACGCCCGAGCCGAGAGGCAGAGGCATCCTTCGGGATGAATCGGTGTGGAAACACGCCGGGTGAAACGGCAAAATTCCTACCTGCGTGCAAGGCCGTGCTCGTCTCTACCACGTGTTGAGATGAGAGAGCCGCTTGAGGTACCTGGCAACAGGTATCCCAGATATATGATAGCCTCGCCTGCTTGCAGGCAAGACAGAACCCGGCTTATCGGCGCAGTGCAGCGAGCGGAATGCGAAGAGCCTTCCGCTCTTTGCATTCCCGAGCAAACAAGCCGATATCGTATTTTCATATCGGCGCAGCGAAGCGGGCGAAACGGAAACGTATCGCTCGTTTTCGTTTCCGAGTGAGCAAGCCGCGCTTCTGAAAGAAGCATTAGGCGCAGTGCGACAAGCAAGCGGCAAGTGCGCGTTGCGTGCGCGACGATTTTACGGCACACTCCGTTTAGAGCGCGTATTCGCGCATAGCGATAGGAGGTAGACCGTGAGACGCTACGAACCGCTCTTTATCTTCTGTGTCATGATCGTGCTCGCAAGCCCCAGCTCGGCAGGCACCACTTCCGACCGATGGAAGAAGCTGCGCAACGGCATCCAATCCGTGGTGACGCTGCAGCGCACCACTATCGACGCCCTGGTCAGCTCACCGCCGTACAATGGGCTCTGCACGAACAGTGCGGGCAACGAGCGCTTTATGCGGCGGGCATTCACCGACCTGCGTCAGCACGTCGGACAGACGGTCATGTCGAAAAGCGAGCGCTCAAAGGCGATGCGCTTCATAGCTGAAGGCGAGGCGCGCATGCCAGTCATCGAGCACCTGCTCGAAAAGCGGCTCTGTCGCCTGCAAGCCTGACGACCACTGATGCGTGGTCTGTCATTGCTTCAAAGGCCGTGTTTTTTTGCACGGCCTTTTTGATTGGGCCAGTGAAGTGACGCCGTATGCTGAATCGACAGCGACGACCTGCTCCTTCCCTATGGCATGCAAGTCATCGGTAAGAGCGCGGGGTGATTTCGGAGTATTTTCACCTGCTTATGACGATCATGTTGCTGCCGAAGAAGCTGAGATCGAGCGCAATAACTCAAGATATTGACTTTAGCAAATATTCGTGTCTAATGCGTACGCGATCGGTCTAAGACGGCTGATCGAGTCACCGGGGCTGAGCCCCATCAAAACAATTGTGGAGATACTACATGAAGACGAATCTCGCGGCCTTCGGTCTCGCCATTCTGCTGGCGTTCGGATCGACCGCTCAGGCGGGCCCGGCCAAGAGCGGCACTTGTGAGGCTGCTGCGGTCGCGATCAAGAAGCAGATCGATTCGGTCAGCGGCTCCGCCGCGATTAAGCGCGTGCTGGTCAAGGCGGACATGGACGCGGATGAGGCCGAGGCGCTCGCCGCCAAGGGCAAGGACGCTGCCAAGGCCGCTGTCGACGCCCACTGCGCCGGCTGATTCAGCAGCTCCACGAACACGACCACTCCCGGCAGCTTGCCTGCCGGGAGTGTTTCTTTTGTATTATTCGTGCACCTGTATCGGGCTCGGCTGGGGGTCGCTTGGAAGGCGGCCTTCGAGGGGGCCGTATTCCTTTTCGTAGCCCTCAAGATGCTGGCCCAGGAGGCGCCAGATCTGCTTAGCGTGATCGGGAGTGACGACATAGGCGCTCATCTCCCCTCCTGAGCTCAGACCGAGAACGAACACATCCTTATTCGGCGCAACTATCTTCACGCTCTCGCAGTATTTGTGAACGGGTTCTTGGGGTTTGTCGGACATCGGATAACTATATCACGATGACTTTATCGGACTGCCGAAATCGGATGCAGTACGAGGCGCGCAAGAAAAATGGCCCGAGCGGTACTTACGCGTACGGTGAGGGCCATTTTTCGTAGCGCAACGAAGTAATGCGCGACCAGATTTTTCTGACGGTACTCCGTCATGAAAAATCGAAGTACTCTTGTGGTGCCGATTTCGGCAGTCCGTGCTACACGATCTCGCACGTACCACCGACACATGCCAGCTCCTTCTTCTGGTCGGTCTCGTCGCTTCGCTCGTAGAGGATGAGCTTCGAGT
>CAYOHS010000025.1:1358-12839 GCA_964403865.1 uncultured Candidatus Saccharibacteria bacterium | reverse complement strand
ATCTTCTCGCGCGTCATGAACGAGAAATCTGGGAGCAGCTCCTCGGTATCGCGTTCGAGCGAACCGCCGTTGCGTATCTTCATGATCATCTCGCGCGCGATCGCGTCATCTTTGGAGAGATAGTAGATCTCGTGCGCGGCGATCAGCGGGATGTGAGCATCGGTGGCGAGCTGTGCGACTCGGCGCATGCGCGCGTCGTGGCCCTCGATCTCGGGATGGTGGGTGATCTCGGCGTAGCAATCGTCGTCGAAGGCGGCACGATACCAGGCCAGCGATTCTTGTGCGCGCGCCGGAGCGCCGTCTTCGATACCGCGGATGTGTTCGCCTTCGAGCGCAGGGAGGATGCAGATGAGTCCGGTCTTGTAGAGCTCGATGAGCTCGCGGTCGATGCGCGGTCGCTCGAAGAATCCTTCGATATACGAACGGCTCACGAGGCGGACGAGATTGTGGTAGCCCTCGGCATCCTTGGCCAAGAGCACGAGCCGATTCGCGCGTTCGTCGGTCTTCTGCTCCTTGTCGTGGCGCGTACGCGGCGCGACGAAGAAATCGACGCCGATGATCGGCGTGATGCCGGCCTTGGTGCACTCCTTGTAGAACTCGATGGAGCCGTACATGTTGCCGTGGTCGGTGAGCGCGAGAGCGGTCTGGCCGTCTGCCTTTGCTGCTTCGATGAGCGCGTCGAGTTTCGGCACAGCCTCCAGGAGCGAGTAGTGCGAATGGACGTGGAGGTGGGCGAAGCCTTCTGCGGACATGCATGGATTGTATCAAGTCACCCTGTGCATAGCGTCCTTGACGCTAAGCCGAGAGCGTCCTAGAGTACTGCGCTAGACGGAGGCATTGTGCTTCCGCATGGCGTTCGGAGGGCGTCATGACACACCATCAGCACGGTCGTGCAGGGGGCAAACGCTCAAGCACGAGAGAAAAGAAGCGAGCCAAGAAGAAGGCTCGCCTCATGCGGCGACACAGCAAGTGGCGGAAACGCCATGAGAAGGCGTGCTCTGCACGGGGCGCCCCGTGCGCTTCTCTGGAGACCAGGAGACGAAGACTGATCTTCGAGTTCGTGCTCTCCATCCTGTCTCTCATCCCCCGCGGGGAACTGCGGCGGCACTAACGATTGCGAGCACCTGGCCTTTGCCGGGTGCTCGCTCCTTTTCATGCGTGCTCCATCCAAACTGCTATACTAGAGCGGTGCGGTATCAGATCGGTATCGACGAAGCAGGCCGCGGCGCACTTGCTGGGCCCGTGTGCGTCGGCATCGTCCTGATGCCGGAGACCTTCGACTGGCGCGAGGTCTTCGCACTCATCACCAAACGGGGGGATCCCAGACTCAGGGATTCCAAGAAACTCACCGCGCAGCAGCGCGAGATACTGTATGAATACATCACCGCACACGGCGCCCTGCGGCATGCCTTTGCGCTCGTGGAGGCAGAGACGATAGACAGTATCGGCATCAGCAATGCGGCCCGCGAGGCAGCCGCGCGCGCGCTCGGTTCGCTCTCGGTCTCGCCCGAACGGGTCAAGATCCTTCTCGATGCCGGACTTTCGGTCTCGCGCGAATGGGAACAGGAGTCTTTTGTAAAAGGGGACGAGCGGATCCCCGTGATCGCGCTCGCATCGATCATCGCCAAGGTTTCGCGCGATCGCCACATGGATCAGCTGGCGCTCACGCACAGCGACTACGGATTCGAGCAGCACAAGGGCTATGGCACCAGGGCGCACTACCAGGCGATCCATGCCCACGGTATGTCTGCGGAGCATCGGCGGACGTTCGTGCACGTGTGATTTGTGTGGTATAATGCGCGACAGCACCAGCTCAAACTGTGTGCTGAGAAAAACCCCTAACAAGAGGGAATAACACGTGTGTGAAGACCCGAGAAAGCTGCTGAAGGCCTTCTTCAGCGGCAAGATACCTGAGGAGCGTACTCCGGAGGCACTTTGCCGATGCTGTAAGCACTACGACCCGGCACGGTTCGCCGATCACGACTGTCGACCTGCGAGCCGAGGTGAATGCAAGAGCCACTCAGCCTTTAAGCTGAGAAAGACGGGCCCTGCGCTCATGCTCCATCGAGCCGAGGTCGTTCTGAGACTGAAGGAACGTACCGACGCCTGACGGGTTTCTGGCACAAAACTGATGGCGGCGCCCCAGGGGGAGCCGCCATTGTCTTTTTCCAAGCTTTAGGCTATACTCTCAGCCACTATGGTAGTCCGAATGCGTCGCAATCGCTCCCAGACGGCCCAGCGCCGTTCTCATCACGCACTCACGGCTGCGAAGCTCCAGAAGTGCGAGTGCGGTGCTTTGCGCCAGTCTCATCGCGCTTGCCCCTCGTGCGGCAAGTACAACGGCCGCGTAGCCATCGATGTCGTCGGTACTGCCCAGCGCAATGCACGTCGCACCAAGCGCCGCGAGAAGGAGCTCATGGCGAGCGGCCAGATCACCCCTGATACGAAGAAGGATTCCAAAAAGAAGGAGGACAAATAATCCCTCTGCCGGTTTGTGCACAGGCTGCCCCTTGCGAGAGGGGCTTTTTTCATCCACACTGCTAGGCAGCATTCCCGTATGGCCAACAGACACCTAGCTCGCTCGGTCGCACTACAGGTCCTCTTCGAACGCGATGCGTCGGAGGGCCGCATGTCTCTCGATGATTCCCTCGGCAGGCTCGCCGAGTATGCAGCAGAATTCGGCGCTCGCGAGAGCGACATGCCGTTCATGCAAGAGCTCATCAAGACCGCTGTCGCAAAGCAGCGGGAGATCGACACTGTCATCACCAAGGCGGCACCCGAGTGGCCGCTCGAGAAGATCGCTGCTATCGATCGCAACATCCTGCGCCTCGGTCTCACCGAGCTCCTCTTCGCCGATCGCACGCAGGTCCCGGCCAAGGTCGCCATCAACGAGGCCATCGAGCTCGCCAAGACCTTCGGCGGCAATTCCTCAAGCAAGTTCGTCAACGGCGTCTTGGGCGCCGTGTATGTAGAGCTCGGTGAGCCGGGCAAGGACGAGGGCGGCAATCGCAAGAACATCGCCAACGGCCCGATGCCGGTAGAAGAGCTCGTGGGCGGGGTCATCTACGCGCGTGAAGGCGGCGAGGTCTACCTCGCGCTCGTGCACGACATCTTCGGTCATTGGACGCTCAGCAAGGGTAAGCTCCAGCCGGGCGAGGAGCATCACGCCGGGGTCATGCGTAAGGCCAAGGAAGAGACAGGGCTCGCAGTCGTGGTAGAAGATCAGCTCGGCGAAAACGAATATGTGGCCAACGACAGCAAAGTATCCGGCGGCAAGAAGAAGCGCCACGCCACCTACTTCCTCGCAAAAGCCGAGTTTACCGATCTCGTCCTCAAGAAAGAAGGCGGTCTCGACGACGCGCAGTGGTTTCCGCTCGCCTCGGTCGGCGATCTCAACTTCTACGACGATATTCTTCCCATCGTAACCAGGGCTATTAACATATTGGCCCAAAAGCAGTAAGGTGCAGGGCATGGTCGCGTTTTCCGCATTCCAACAGAAGATAGGGCACACGTTCGCCAACGAGCGATTGCTCGAGACTGCCTTCACGCACCGCTCGTATCTCAACGAGAACCGCAAGCCGGGCGCCGAGCACAACGAGCGCTTGGAGTTCCTCGGCGATGCCGTCTTGGAGCTCGTGGTCACCGAATTCCTCTTTGCCAAATATCCCGATAAGCCCGAGGGCGATCTCACGGCGTATCGTGCCGCGCTCGTCAATACCGTCTCGATATCCGATGCAGCGACACAGCTCGGCATGAATGAGTACCTGCTCCTGAGCCGCGGCGAAGCGCGCGATACAGGCCGCGCACGCGCGATCATCCTCGCCAATGCATTCGAGGCAGTGATCGGCGCTATCTATCTCGATGGCGGCTACGAGCCAGCCAAGAAGTTCATCGCCGAGCAGCTCTTCCATAAGACCGACGAGGTCGTGGCCAAGAGATTGTGGCAAGACGCCAAGAGCCGTTTCCAAGAGCTCGCACAGGAGAAGCTCGGCATCACCCCGAGCTACCAGCTCATGCATCACGTGGGGCCGGACCACGCGCGCACCTTTACCGTGGGCGCCTTCATCGGGGCCGAGAAAGTGGCGACTGGGGAAGGGAAGTCCAAGCAGGAGGCCGAGCAGCAAGCGGCCGAGAACGCCCTCAAGACGAAGGGGTGGTAATTTCCCGCTTTGCCGTGTCCCATGATGGGTGTAGAATCGCCACAATGAATAACGAGATACCTGAAGCGAAGTCTCCTGAGACCAAGGAGACCAGTGTCGAACAGAAGATTACCGCTGCGACAAAGTCTGACGCCAAGAAGCTGAGGATGCTCGTGCACCCCGACAAACTCGACTCAAAAGGAGAGTACATCCCACCCAATAGTAATGCGAATGAACCCGGCTCGGTGAAATATCACGTCAATCAGCAGATCTCGATACTAAATTCCATACTCGATGAGAGTAAGGAGCTCAATGGAGACGAATTGACGGACGATTGGGAGAAGGTCTATAGAGACAGTGGCAAATTGTATTATCTCGTGCGTCCCACGGAGAATGGCCCGGAACTCTCTCCGGAAACAATATCCCTGCCTGAATATCCGGAACAATTCATCAGAGCTCTTCATGCGTACATCGACGGTCAGACGTGGACGGAAGTAAAAGCGGTCCTGAATTCTTACCCTCAAAACGATGTCAGTCGACGCGAGCGAAGTGCGCCACCCAATGAGGAATTTTTTGACGAGTTTGTCTCCGCCACCAACTTGGATGACCTCCTCGCGGTGCGTGGAGCGCTCATTCAGAAGCATCCTGACAAGCAGTCTGTTATCGACGCGCGTTCGTCTCAGAGGGCAGCTCAGCTCTGCAAACTACTGATACAAACGATACATACGCTGCCCGAGGCGGTCAAAGTGAAATCGGTTATGAGAGATTTTTTCTCTCGCCCGGAGGCGCGGACGCTTTTGGTCGCTGAGTCTGAGGACACGATTGACTCATGGGTCATCAATTTCATCACGGATAAGATGACCGGTGCCAAGACGTTTACTGAGCTTCAAGATCTCATGACCCAGATCCGCGAGTACGAATTCGCGATGGATGAATTTCAGCGTGTGCCTCTTATGGAAAAGCTTGGGGATAGGGCTCGAGAGACAGCAGTTGAACAACTCAGAGGCAGGAAAGCGATCGAGAGTCTAGATAATCTCGGCTTAGAAGTCGAAAGATTTGCGTTTCCAGGGGATGAGCAGTCCATTGTGGAGTTCCGAGCGCAAATGGCCGACTGGATTCGAAGGAAGAAGGATATCATCGCCTACAGGCAGCAAATAGGATGGAAATAAGCCATTTTGTCGCGATAAGCAATGTGTCAGAAAAGTACTTGACATTGATACTTAAAGTGCTATAATTTCATACGGTGGATAAAGCGATCGTGGCCGCCCACCCCCATGAGGACGCCACTCAATCCCATGCATAGGAGATAATCATGGGACAGGTCCAGCAGACCACTGGCGATGACATCCGTCTCGGGAACATCATCGACCAGATCTACAAGACCATCTCCAAGATCGACGTGGGGGCGGAGGAGGAGAGGCTCGGAATGATCCTCGATCCCAAGCTCATGGCCCAGGCGACGACCCTGGACACCCTGGTCCTGGTCGCGTTCCTGGCGGAGCGCGAGCGGGTCACGAGGAAGGGCGAGAAGGTAACTCCTGAGTCAATGCTGGGGAAGCAGGACGGCAAGCGTCTTCTTCGGAAGGTGCTTCGCGTTCTTCTCTGGAACACTCAGGGTCAAGCTGCGTACCAGGTGCGGGTCCGCTTGCCGAAAGGCAGCCCGCTTGCGCAGTCCTTCGAAGCGTTCCTCACCGGAGCGCTTGCCCACGTCGCCAAAGAAGATTCGCTCGGGGGAGCCAAGCTGTCCGTCCCCAAGCTGACCTTCGCGTGCATCGGCCTCGACGCCGGCGCCATTGGCGGCCACTCGACCAGGGTTCTTGAGCAGGTGCAGCAGCGCGCTCTGGCGCTCGCTCCTCCCAAGACCGCGTAGTTCTTTACTTTCGCCAGCCGGGCGGCCCCAAATCGTGGGTCGCCCGGTTTTCCTTTTGCACAAGTCTGATCGTAAGTGGCGAGAGCACGAATTCAGACTGTTATACTAGAACCATACAATATGGTTGAAAAAGGCCCCACACTAACACCAGGCACAGGAGGAAATGGAGAGGAATTCGATCGTGCAGCTTTTTCAAAATTCCAAGAAATCGAGGATCGGATAGCAAAAGGTGGAGGCATAGATCTTGATAAAGAATTAGGTGGGTCGGGTATTGGAGCCGCGATACATGCGGCAGCTGACCAATTGGATGCTGTCGACGAAAATGCGACAGGCGATAGCGCGATCATATCGTCAGCTCATGAGCATGACGACGCCGTCGGTGGCGGTGCAAAGGAAAAGCGGACAAGGATACATGTCTACAAGGATGGAGAGAAACAAAATGTGGTCGCAAATCTTACCGCACGTATCGACGCTCTGCCGAGTAGTGTCCCTCCGGAAGTAAAGGAATTGTTTCGACATCAGGCTGCGACTATCACAAACTCCTCAGACACCGCTCAGATTTCGAATAGGCTCCTGGCAATCGAGGGGGGTAATCAGGCGTCGGCCGATTCAGGTAAAGCCCGATTGAAGATAAAGAAACGTGACAAGGGTGCGATTGCGGCAGAACCGGCGCCAGCCGCGCCGGCTGCTCCCGCTGCGACGCCGAGGACGCCGGATCCGATCGTGCCGCCTGCGGTCGTAATCCCTCCGATACCGGTGATCACCGGTGCGATGCCCGCGGGGATCACTAGTGCACAAGTAGAGGAATTGAATCGGCAGATTGCCGAACGGAATAATGCGATGGCCGCAGAGATCGCCTCGCTCAATGAGCGCTTGGCAAGACATGCCACGACAGAGGCGAGTGCTGCGGTGATCGCCGAGCGCGATGCGTTGCGCACGATCCATGGGGTGCGGGATGCCGACGCGAGTCGCGTACTTCAGATCGCGCATGAGAAATTTGCGCCGCAGGCGATACCTGCAGATGCGACGCCAGACCAGCGCGAGCGTATCGAACGGAGCAACGCACTCAGTGCCAAGACACTGCGTACGCTCGAAAAGCGGCGCTACGAATTGAGGGTCAAGGCAGAGAAGATCCCTACCGACGCAGGTAAGGGAGCGGTCCTCGATGCGCTCAGAAATCATCTCGCACTGCCCTGGTGGAAGCGTTTTGGCAGCAGTGCGGCGATCACGAGCGTCGGAGCACTAACCGGATATGGTGCGATGAGCGCGCTCACGACATACGCAGGACTGGGCACGCTCTCATTTCTCGGTGCGCTGGCCGGAGCGCCATTGCTCACGGGAGGTGCTATCGTCGGCGGTACTTTTGCGCACCTGTACAAACGGTTCCATCATCAGAATGCCATCGGGCAGGGTAGGTCTGCGCTCTTGCATAAGAGCCCAATGACCTCGGCTGCGGTCTTGAGTCTTATCATCGGCGGTGGGAAGCTGGCGCTTTGGAATTCGCCGCAGGGAACTGCGATCATCGGGGCACTCAGCAAGAAACTATCGCTGCTCACGCACGGAGCGTTTGATAGCATCCTCCATATGTTCTCGTCGGCGCCCCGTCCGCGTGTGCCTATCGGTAAGGGTCCAACTCTTAGACTATGAACACCACGCCATCTATGCAGGACGAGATAGCACAGACGATCATCGCGCAGCTCGGGCTGTCTGAATTGCCCGAAGAGGCACAACAGGAAACTATCGCAGCGATCGGCGAGACCATCTTGGGGCGGATCATCGTCGAAGTCCTTTCTATCCTCCCCAAGACCAAGCACGAAGAATTCCGGGCGATGATCGGGACGGCGTCTCCGCTCAAGATCTACACCTACCTCTCGCCCTACATCGTCGATATGCCCGGTTTGGTGCAGCGGGTGGCTGCTGCAGAGATAGCCGAGACCAAGAAGCTGCTCGCCGAGTAGCAGAGGCGCGGTATACTGAAAAGCGATGTATCTCAAGTCGATAGAGCTCACCGGCTTCAAATCGTTCGGTCGCAAGACCGAGCTGGTCTTTGGCTCGCGCATCGCCGCGATCGTCGGACCCAATGGCTCGGGCAAGAGCAACACGGCCGAGGGATTCCGCTTCGTACTGGGCGAACAATCGATGAAAGCAATGCGCGGCAAGCGCGGCGAAGACATGATCTGGGGCGGCAGCCCGACATTTCCGCGCGCGGGTCGCGCCGCGGTGAAGGTCGTCTTCGACAACACGCCGGTCAACGGCGTGCGCCTCTTGGATGTGGATTTTCCGGAAGTGGTCGTCGAACGCGTGGTGCACCGCGATGGGCTCAACGAGTATCTCCTCAACGGCACGCAGGTGCGCCTCAAGGATGTGATCCGCTTGCTCGCGGGCGCCAACATCGGCGGCTCGGGCTACCAGATCATCTCGCAGGGTGAGGCAGACCGCATCCTCAATGCCAGCCCGAAAGAACGCCGCGAGATGGTGGAAGACGCGCTCGGGCTCAAGCTCTTCCAGCACAAGAAGCATGAGAGCGAGCGCAAGCTCGAAGAGACCGCCAACAATATCGAGAAGACGCGCTCACTCCGGCGCGAGATCGGGCCGCACCTCAATTTCTTGCGCCAGCAGGTGGAGAAGATCGAGAAAGCGCGCGAGCTCAAGGACGAGCTCTCGGCACAGCTCTCGGAGTACCTCGCGCGCGAGCACGCCTGGATCACACAAGAAGATGCCCGGCTCAAGGGCGAACTCGAAGACGCCGAGAGCGCGCTCAATAGCACCGAATCGCGCCTCAAGAGCTTGCCGAGCGCATCCGGCGCAGCACCCGACACCAGTGCTTTGGATCGACAGCTGAGCGAGATGCAGGCAAAGGCAGGGGAGGCACGCGCGCAGCGCGAACGCATCGCGCGCGAACTCGGCCGCGCCGAGGGTGCGCATGCGGCATCGACGGTCGTCGTCGAACAGCTCGTACCGGCACCGCAGGTGCGCCAGTTTGCCCGCGAGATCGAGACCGAGATCGAGAACCTCGAGCGCGAGAGTGATCTGGGCCGCATCACCCAAGCGCTCGCGCAGTTGCGCGGACGCATCGCATCGTTTATCGAAGGCCTCACCGGTGTGGCGCCCGTCACGAGCGAGGAGACCCGTATGGAGGTGGAGCGGCTGACCAAGGCGCTCATCGAGTGCGAACAGCACGAGACCGCGGCGCAGGCTGCCGTCGAGAACGTGCGTGCTCAGATCCGCGAGGCGCGCGAGGCCGTGTATGCGGCGCAGCGCGATGCCGTGGAACTACGCTCGCTCTTGCGCGAACAGCTGGTAAAGCGTGATGCGCTCCAGGCCGCGCGTGCACAGATCGCGCAGGCACGCACTCGATTCGAAGACGAAGTCCGCGAGGGCATCGCGCTCATCGGGGCAGCGGTGCACAGCTGGGAGAACGGGGAGATACCGGAAGGCGCGCTCTCGGAAGACCGGACGCTGCAGGAGAAGCGCCGCCGCGCTATCGAACGCTTGAAGATCAAGATCGAAGAATCCGGCACCGGCAACAGCGAGGCCGTGCTGCGCGAGTACAAGCAGACCAAGGAGCGCGACGAGTATCTCGCTAAGGAGCTCATCGACCTCGAGCAATCGGCGATCTCGCTCAAGAATCTCATCGCCGAGCTCGATGAGACTATCGACAAGCGATTTGAGGAAGGACTCCACAAGATCAACGACGCGCTGCAGAACTTCTTCGTGAAGCTCTTCGGCGGTGGCTCGGCCAAGCTTTCTATAGATAGGGCACAGCGCGCCAAGACCAAGGACGACGAGAGTATCGACGACGAGGAGATGGCGGAGCCCGAAGAAGAAGTGCAGCCGGGCATCTCGATCGCCGTATCTCTGCCGCGCAAGAAGATCCGCGGGCTCGAAGTGCTCTCGGGCGGGGAGCGCGCGCTCACCTCTATCGCGCTCATCTTCTCGATGACGCAGGTGAACCCGCCGCCCTTCCTCATCCTCGACGAGACAGACGCCGCGCTCGACGAGGCCAACAGCAAGCGCTACGCCGACATGATCCGCGAGCTCGGTGCGCACTCGCAGCTGATCGTGATCACGCACAACCGCGCCACCATGGCCGCGGCAGGGGAGCTCTTCGGCGTGACTATGGGCTCGGATGGAGTTTCTAAATTGTTGTCGGTCAAGCTCGAAGAGGCCGAGCGCGTGGCGAAGTAGCAAAACGGCCCGCGGGAGGTGCGGGCCGTCGACTTGTCGCGAGAGCGTGGCGCATGGTCATGCGGTCGTCATCTCGTGGGTAGCTGTTTCGGTACCGGGCAGGTCGTCGAGCAGTTCGACGACGATGCTGATACAGCGGATGCGACAGCGCCTGACGCCGCCATGGATCGCCACGCAGGCTTCTGCCGGATCACCGTCGCCTTCAGCTCGCACGATCGACGGATTGGGAAGCGGGACGATACCGTGTCCCAGCTGGGAAAATCGAGCCAGGAGCGCTTGCTCCAACCAGGGCAGTTCGTCGGGCTTGGTCTGAGGTTGTCCTCGTGCCATGAGTGTAACTCCCCAAGATATACGACACCGCGTATGCGGGTCTTCTTGCTTAACGCTAGCGCGCGCCAAGGTTGCGTCAAGCTCCCAGGGTGCGCGGGGCAGATATGCCTTGCATTCTCGCCGGATGTGGTGCAATACTAGCGCCCAGGAATCGGCAAAAGAGGAGATTGCCCATGGTGGGTAAGAGAAGCCCAGGCTCGAACGTGCGCAGACGCGCGCTCAAGCAATTCAAGGATGCGCAACTGCAGCGCATCGGATCGGATATTCTGGACAACCCGCACGCGATGCGCGTCGGCCAGCCGTATCGGTACCGCGACAGGCCGGGAGTGATCGTGGCATTTTGCCAGCGGCGCGGCAGCGTGCAGGTCGAGTGGACCGACGACAACGGCAAGAAGCACTACGACTGGACCCGCTGAACATCGGTCCTTCTGCGCCAACATCGAGACGCCCCGGCAAAAGCACGGGGCGTCTTATCCTTTCACCTGGTAGATATGAGTATTTACATCGCCGGACGGGAGGCGTCGCTGATATCGATGTAGGCGCTCGGGATCTGGAGATGCGGATGATCTTTGAACATCTCGGCGGCAGCCTCATCTGATTCGGCCTCGACGACGAGGTACCAATTCACGTCGTTGCGTGCCTCGGCGATGCCCTCGGAGGTGACGCGCTTGGTTTTGCCGACCGGGAGGCCCTTGTCGAGGATCATGCTCTCGTGCTCGGCCATCCACTTCTGCCATGCCTGCATCATCTCGTTGGTCTGAGTGGTGCGGGTGGCTTCGTCGACCTCGGCAACCCACTTTTGGATAGCGGCTGCGGGGATCGAGAATAAAACGAAGAACTTTTTCATAAAAAACTAGACTAGCGGATATTCACGCAGTATACCGCGCGACAGCATGGCACGAGGATGAAGGGATGTTCCAACGACGACCGGTTTTGCG
The DNA here is from genome assembly GCA_964403865.1 of uncultured Candidatus Saccharibacteria bacterium. Lineage (GTDB taxonomy): Bacteria > Patescibacteriota > Minisyncoccia > Phycocordibacterales > UBA2100 > UBA10103. Next base: position 1,374 of record CAYOHS010000025.1, on the reverse strand, counting down.
GAGGGTGAGAGATTCG
>CAYOHS010000025.1:0-1258 GCA_964403865.1 uncultured Candidatus Saccharibacteria bacterium | reverse complement strand
GCGGAGGGTGAGAGATTCGAACTCTCGGTGGGTTGCCCCACGCTCGCTTTCCAAGCGAGTGCACTAGACCACTATGCGAACCCTCCCGACTTCTGTGCGGCCCAGTATGGCAGAAAATCGGCTTTTCGTTAAGCGGAGCAGAGGAGGCGCGCCAAGGGCAAAAGGATATAATGGTGTCTCCTCATCGTCCTATGAAATCCTACTGGCTCCTCAAGACAGAAGCGGACACATTCTCGATCGACGATCTCAAGCGTGTGGGGAAGGAGCCATGGACGGGTGTACGCAATTTTCAGGCACGCAATAATCTCATGGCGATGAAAGCGGGGGATCTGTGCCTCATCTACCACACGGGTGACGAGAAGGCGGTGGTCGGCATCGCAAAAGTGCAGGGGAAGCCCTATGCGGACCCGACACAGTTCGATACGAAGAGCCCGTACTTCGAGCCGCGTAGCACGAGAGAGAAACCGGTCTGGATGCTCGTCGATGTGGCATTTGTAAAGAAGCTGGCGCACCCGGTCTCGCTCGCCGAGATCAAGCTCGACCCAAAGCTCGCGGGGATGAAGCTGCTGCAAGCGCCGCGTCTCTCCGTGCAGCCGGTCTCCGAGCGACACTTCGTGTATATCACCCAGGTCCTGGCGCGATGAGTGCGCCGCGGCCAGGTCCCGCTTCAGCGGATGTTTGGAAAAGAGTGTAGAATCTGGGGTATTACTCCCACATCGCAGCATTCTATGATCGATCATGCATCTGCAGCCGTTACGGACCTCGAGAAGTCGAAGCCCCTCTATGTAGCCATGCTCGCGCCGCTCGGCTATGTGTTGAAGATGGATCTGCCCCAGTACGGCGCTGCCGGATTCGGCACGAAAGACCGCAGCGATTTCTGGCTCGGCACATCGGATAAGCAGGGGACCGTGCACGTCGCATTTGTCGCGGACTCCACGGAGATGGTGGATGCATTCTACAAAGCAGGCCTCGCCGCAGGCGGGAAGGACAACGGGGCTCCAGGATACCGAGAACAGTACGCGCTCAACTACTACGGCGCGTTCATCATCGACTTCGACGGCAACAACATCGAGGCCGTCTTCCGCGACCCTTCGCGATCCGCTGCACCGAAGGCATAGCGCTATGACCACCATCAACCCACACATCAATTTCAACGGCAATGCCGAAGAAGCGTTCACCTTTTACCGTTCGGTATTCGGCGGGGAGTTCGCCCGCATGACCCGCTTCAAGGAGCTCGCCAACGCCGACTTCCCGATAC
>CAYOHS010000024.1:7923-13106 GCA_964403865.1 uncultured Candidatus Saccharibacteria bacterium | reverse complement strand
TGTGCGAATCGGCGAGCGCGCGCAGGTGTTTCTCGAGGTCCGCCGACTGTATCGCTTGTTGCACGACCGGCGGCAGCTGTGCCAAGCGTTCAGCAAACGCCTTTTCGACGTCTATCTCCGGGTTTGTGGCAGTGGGATCCATACATCACAAGTGTAACCTAGTGTGCGGGCGCTGCTCCGCCGCCTGCTGCTGGTGCGGGACCATGATGTTCATCCTTGCCGCTATCTTCTTTTTCCCACTTCTTCTGTTCCGCTTTTTTCATGCGCGCGGGATTTGTCTTCGATCGTATGCCTTGAACAACCTCTGTCGCAGCTAGCGGATTGACTTGGTACCCTGTTCCCGCGTAAATATTGCCACCGACTTTGCGCTTACCCAATGCAACTGCAGTTTCTACGCTTTGTGCGCGAACTTGCTTCCCTTCTTCAGCAACGCGCTTTTCAAATTCCGTTCGTGCCTTCGCCGATGCAGCGACCAGGGACTTTGCGTTGCTGACACCCAGCTCCTGGTCTATCTTTGCAGCCCGGTCTTCGAGATGACCGGCGATCGTGCGCGCCTCTTCGATGCGAGCGTCTTCGCGACGCAGGTTGGCTTCGTGTGTTGAGCGATCTATCTCCCCTCTCGCAAACTTTTCTGCCGACTTTGTTTTCTCCGCCGTACCCGAAGCGATAACATCGCGCTGTTCCTTGATACCGGTCAGCAACTTCTCAGCATTTTTCTGAGCTGTCGCACCTTCCTCGACCGCCTTAAGCAGTCTTTCGTTGTCACGATGCGTCCTGTCTTCAGCTGTGAGTCCGTCACGGTCTTCGTATTGCTTGCGTGCCAATCCGCGCGCCTTCTCATCCGTCATTGCCACCTTCATGGCCTCATCCATAGCTTTCTTGACGCTCTCGTGGGTGCTCTTTTCAAAACTTGCATCCGATTTCCCGAATACACCGCCAAGACCAGCAGCTGCGTTTAGTTTTTGCACTGGCTTCAGATTCGCCATGTCGAAAGAGCTCTTGGCCAGCGATTCCCTCCTACCTTTTTGGCGAGAGAGACTCATCCACTTGCTCTCAAGAGCACTGCGTCGAGGATCGTTCTTTGCCATCATGTTCATGCGATCTCGCAAGCTGTCCATATCATGCTGTTTGTCGTGCGCGCTTGAAGCAGCCGCCCCGCCGATATACCGGCGACCAGCCCATGCGAGCGCCTTACTTGGAATGTTAAGCCCTAGCATCGCGCCACTGAGAGCTAATCGGCCGCTTGCTCCCGCAAGACTGCTCGAAAGCTTGAGCGAGCCGAAAAGCAAGCCGATAATCAGGAGGTAGGAAAACAGCGCTCCGATTCCCGCCTCGCCCGAAGGATTTGTGAGCAGAGATCCAAGAGTGCCATTGGCAGAGAGAGGCTTGGCAAGTTTAAGGGTGGCCCACAAGAAGATCATCATCGCGGGTGCGAGCATGACATTACGCATAAGCTGATTCTTCCAGCCCTTGAAGCCGTAATCACTTTCTGCCAGTGCGGGAGAGAGGTATGTCGCGAAGGCAAAGGCGGATGTCATTATCAGGAATAGGAAGATTACTCCACGAGCAAGTAGAAGCATGCCGCCGTAAAAGAGGGTTGCAGCAGCGAGCGTAAGTAGTATCGCTGCCATGATTCCGTGTAAGAGCGCAAGCCAAGCGCTTTCGTTTTTGTCCGCCGTCTTCCTGAGTGCATCGAATGTGTCACCAAAAGTTTCAGCCCCAGCAAATTTTAGAAACTCTCCAGCAACGCCGCTGGAAGCAAAGGTGTTGTTCGCCACACCAGCGGCGGCAGACGTCCCGCTTATCGGAAGTTCCTGTGCCTTGCCTGCGATTATCTGAGCGGCGAAGAAGTTTGACGCGTTGATCGCTATCTGCGTAAAAAGAAAGCTGAAATTGATGAGTATGGCGACCACGACGACGCGGGCGATGAGTTTTTTCTGGCCGAACTCTTGTAGTCCGAGGATGATAGAGATCGCGATGAAGACGAAGAGCCCGATGATGAAGATGTTGGCGAGATCGCGCAGATTGGTCCATACCTGCCCCACGGCTTCATTTACGGCGGGCGTGTAGAAGAGTCCGGTGAAGTTGATGACCGTCACCTTGATAGACCAGTTGAAGAACATGCCTGCGGCAGTGACTAACCAGGAGACGAGCCAGACAAGCCCTGCCCCCAGGGCCGACAGCAGACTGCGCCATAGACAGGTGAATGGGTCGGTCCACTGCATGATTGTCCCGGAGCAGGAATCAGGAGCGTTAAACCGCGCTTTTTGCTGGGCTTGCGCATCCTGCAAGGATTGTGTGTAACCGCTCTGCTGTAATGCAATCGCATTTTCGAGACTCCCCGTCGTCGTACAATCCCCGCGAGGACCACAGAGGGTGTATGTGCCATCTGAATTCGGCTGCGGAGTCTGTGGTACTGCTGCCGCAGCGCCAGTAGGTGTGGGAGCCGGCGTGGACGTTGTTGGGTCGCATGTTCCAGCTCGGCCGGCGACCGCGGGGGCGGCGTAGGTTGTGCCTGACGGACAATCGGCCTGGCTCGAAGCCGCATAGGTGACACTAGGGGCACCGATCGCGATCAAGCCGATGACCAGGGCGAGCGAGAGCGATATCTTGAGAAAAATTTGCTTCATGTGCTATTTCGTCCACCTCTGTATCCACATCTGGACGACAGATTGGCTGTTCACGTTGCACCAGCCGACGTTCGGGTCGGTCGAATCGCCCCAGGCGGTCTTGGTGTCCCCTATCAGCGTCGACATCGCATCCTTGATCGCAGCCTGTTGTTGCTGCACCGAGGTGAGCTGTGTCTGATTGTGGAGTGATTGTGAGGAGACGAGTTGATCGAGCTGTACCAGTGCGATACGCTGCGCATCGACCGAGGTCGTGTTCGTCACGCCGGAGACGAGCTGATTGATGAGCGTGAGCGCCTTGTTGGAATTCTGGATGTTGGTCACCGTCTGATTCGCAAGCGGTGTGACCTGACTCTGGATAACCTGCTGGGAGAAGGCTGTCGAGGTGGCGACTTGCAGCGTCGGCCCGGTCGGGCAGACTTGCTGATTCTCGACCTGGCCGGTATTGGGATTCGTTACCTGCTGCGTCGTGCAGGTAGTCTTTGCTGTGCAGGTGTTTTGTGCAGTGAGCGGCGTGGCGCACACGCTCTGTACGACGAGTCCCCAGCATTGATTCTCGGTGTCGCGCAGCTGCTGGATGGTGCCGGTGAGCGTATTTGCGATGGAGCTCACGATCTGGTTGTAGGTCTGCTCGACCTGTAGAGCTGCAGAGAGTATCTGGATAGCAGCATTGGCGGCGCTATTGCGCAGCCCTGCTGCAGATTCAGCGGCGACCTGATTGAGGTACGACGGCTGGGTGCCGATCTGCTGAGTGAGTCCGTTGAGACCCTGAGAGCTCGACATGATCTGTGTACCGAGGCCGGCGAAGAGCGCGCCGATCATCTGATCGACATCGTTGGCGTTCTCTGTCTGGCGCCAGCCTGAGGTGACTGATTGTTGGACGACTGCACTGTTGAGTATGCCCGGCGTGAGGACGATCGTGTTGTTATTGGCATCGGTCGTCTCTACCGGGTAGAAGCCATTTCCCCAATCGAGCTGCTTCTCCCACTGGTACCGGGCGTTCGCTATGTAGGCGTCGAGATCCGATTGTTTGCGCATCATGACATCTATAGGCACGCAGTTCGGATCGAGCGACGCCCGAAACGCGGAGAAGAAATCTGCGTCGTTAGTCTGCCCTGTCACAAGTGCCTTGTAATCGCCTTGGTAGCTGCATGTCGGCTTCTTGTCGGCGACTTCTGCCATGAATGATTTTGCAAGTGCCTGAGTGACGGGACCCTTTACAGAGGGAGAGAGATCGCCCAACCTGTTCTGTAAGCTATAGAGAGCAGTTTTCGTCTTAAGATCAGTCAATTCCTGGTTGTAGTTCTGGAGGAATGTAGGATTTCCATCGCGCCCTGTCAGCGTTGTGTTGGCGACCTGCTTGAGCATGGCAGCCAATGCGCTCTCGCGCTCTCTGTCGACGATGCCGCGCAGGACGCACTCTTTGTACACCAGATAGCCGGTGTTGAGCGTCACGGCTGCGTCGTTGACGGGCACGTACACGCCGCCGACCGCCGACATCGCACCCACCGACATCGCATACGAGCCCGTGAGATTGCAGCCGAAGACACCCTGGCGCGCGAACTGATAGCCTTGTGATGCGTTCGATGCAGATGCAGCTTGATCAGTCGTGGCGCTCGAGGATGGATCCGGGGCGGTCGTGTCGTCTGCCGCCCACGAGATGACCGGCGAGAGGATCAGGATCGTAGTGAGCGCTATGTAGAGTGTCTTTCTCATGGTGTGTTTGGCGTCGCTTTCTGAGCGGCGTAGATGCCCAGTGCATTGAACGCGGTAAACATCTGTTGCTCAGCCATATTGTATGTCCTCAAGAGCGTCACCGATGCGACGGGGTCTTTCGCGTTTGCGGAAAGCGCCTTGAGAGACATGGAGAATTGCGTCATCGCGTTGAGGATGCCCGCTTGGTAGCGCACGGCATCTGCTGGCGTGCGGATTTTTTGCGCAGCGAGAACGGCTGCGTCGTAGTCTTTGGCGATCGAAGCTATCTTTTTGAGGTATGTGTCGTCGCCCGTATCGATCCACTGCGCGTAGATGTCGAGTTCCGGCGTGGTGTTGTTCAAGAGCGGGGCCAGGGCGATGCGCAGATCGTTGCGGTATTGGATCACTCGCGCGAGCGAGGTGTCCGAATCTTTCGGGATATCGCTATCGCCAAACTGAGGCGTCTGGATAGAGGGGACGATATCCGCAGCGGTATCCGCAGCGGTGCTCGTAGCGAGACCGTTCTGTGCGAGAGCGATGAAGCGTGTGGCGAATTGCCCCAGGATAGCGTCCCCCAGCGGGGTGGTGCTCGTTGCACTCGACGAGGCCATCGCCATATCGATCGCCGATTCAGCTCCGAGGCTGGGGTTCGAGGCTGCGCGCACGAAGAGAGACGAAGAATCCGGCGTACGGTTCGCGGCACTCCAGATGAGTGCTCCCATCAAGGCGAGTGCCGACACTCCCGCGATCACGTTCATAGGAGAAAAGGCCACGCGTCGAGAGCGCTCGGATTCCATGACACAAGTATATCAGCTTTCAGGGCGCAACTCGGCGCCATTTTCAGCATCTGCGGACAAGTTT
>CAYOHS010000024.1:0-7823 GCA_964403865.1 uncultured Candidatus Saccharibacteria bacterium | reverse complement strand
TATTTCTTTGCGAAATCATCGGCAGCTTTGTCGTAGGAGACGATGGCCGCGTAGGTGGCGTCGTCCCCCTTCGCATCGGCGACCGCCGCGAGCTTTGTCCCGATATCAGTGTATGCGGCTGCGAGACCGGCATGTGCCGATCGAGCCTGGGTGGGTACCAGGTCCATCGCCGCGAGTGTTTCCCCGACATGTGCGAGGTCGTCGCCCAGCCCTCTGAGCGCGGCCGCGGCGGCGGGATCGTCGCGCTGCTCCATCTGGTTCTTGAGTATCGCCGGCTGATCAGGGTGCGAATTCTCGAAGGAGGTGATGGTATCGCCCACGTCGTTGCCATACATGTAGAGCTGGTTTTGCAGCGATGTACGTGCCTTCGTGAGCGTGGTGGTGGCTATCAAGCCTGTCGGTATGAAGTCATACGCACTGCTCGGCTCGCCCGTGTCGACTGGCTTGGAGGATTTCGGACGAGAAAGCGCAGCGGCGAATGTGGCGAAATCGAAATCTGCACTCGTATCCTGCGGGCCGGTGCCGATCTCATTCTGCGTCTGGAGCGGGATATAGCCGATGTCCTTCGCCTGCATGGCCGGCCCGGCCTGGGTGGTAGGCAGCGCAGTGCGCCCGTCGGAGACGGTATTCACAAAGACGCCCCCGTCGCTTCCCCACGTAAGATCACTGGCCGACTGGGTCGGAGCTGCCAGCTGTGTGCGCACGATCAGTACACCGACGATGATGAGCGCTGCCGCTGTCACCAGGGCATCGAGGTACGGATGCGCGCGGAGAAATTGCATACGTACAGCTTACAGCGTACTGCGTACAGCTCACAGCCCGCTCTGTGGACGATTCCTCTGACTGTGAGCTGTCGGCGGTATGCTCTGGGCTGTGTTACCATTTCGCCATGGGCAGAAAGACTGTCTCCGCGATCGTGTGCGCACTGCTTACGACGCCCTCCTTTGCATTCGCGTTTCCCTTTGGCGGGCAGATCAATCAGATCATCTTCTGCTACAACGACGCGATCTATGCCAATGTCGGCCCACCGCGCGGAGGTCCCTTCATATGGACTCCCTCGACGCGCACCTATCGCTTCGGTCCGCCGATGCGTTCTGGGCAGTGGCTTTTGGGCCTAGCGGCGCCCCCCTACTATTGCATCGTCTCCAAACAGCCGATCATCGTGTGGTCGGGAATCCTCATGACGATGGAGGGTTCGAGCGGAGCGGCGGCGCCTGCCTATAGCCCGCGCAACACGAGCTCGAGCGCACTGAACGGGCTCATGGGATCTGGGGCGACGAACGGCTCGTCTGGTGCGAATACGACCCCGACGAATGCGATCCGCATCCTTGTGAGTGAAGTGTACCCCTATCCTGATTCGAATCACGGTGGTTCGGGAGCACACTGGATCGAGTTTTACAACGCCACGCTTTCCGAGATCGATCTCACGCGCTGGGTAGTGAAGACCGCTTCCACGACACTCGCGCTTCCTTCGGGGACGAAGATTGCGCCGCATGGATATCTCTTGCTCACCGCAGATGCGTCGCTGAAATCGCACTGGCAGATAGCCGCCACTGTCCCTGTCGTGGTCTCTAGCTCGTTCTCTAGCGGGTTTCGGGCCGCGGGAGACGCTGTCTATCTGGAAGGTGACGACGGGACCCTGATAGATGCGGTTTCGTGGGGAGACAATACGAAAGTACTCTCGCCAGCCGCTGAACTTCCCACGCTCGGGCACGCGCTCATCCGCACGACGCTCGCACGCGATACCGATAGCAAACAGGATTGGGTAGATACCTCAGCGCCTACACCCGGCCGTTAGCGCACGCACCCATGCGGCGCATAGCTTCGTTACGGTCTCCTTACAGGAGCAGTACACCTTTCGGACATTTGCTTCGCACGCTCGCCACTATCTCAGAAGGTCTTGCGCCGCTCCCTTGTCGTCGCGGCTCACCCGGCGTATTCGTCGCCGTACGTTCAAGTACGGCTCCTCGTCCGCCTTCCCCGTGCCTCGCTCTGCATCCGCACGACTACGTGCGTAAAGTTGCGGAGAGGTGAAGCCATTGCGCGAGCGCAAGATCCTCTGCGCGTTCTTTTGGAGACAGTCCACCCTTATCGAAGGCGGTCGCGACAGATTCCTTGCCATACACCTTCGCGAGATTACCGCTGAGCAATTTCCTCTTCGCGGCGAATCCTGCGCGCACGACATCAAAGAATGCGCGCTCGTCTTCATGTGTTGCGAAATTTTTTCGGGAGATGTCTTCGACGAGCAATATCGCTGAGTCCACCGATGGCGGCGGATTGAAATTGCCCTTCCCTACTTTTGCGACGATGCGCGGCGTGCCGAACACCTTTACCGAGAGCGACAAGATGCTCTCCTTGCCGTCGCGCGCGACGATGCGCTCGGCGACCTCTTTCTGGATCAGTAGCGCCATCGCCCGTGGTTGCGTATCTGCCTCGAGAAACTGTCGGATGATCTCGCCAGTGATGTAGTAAGGGATATTCGCGGCCAAAACATATTGGTCAGACTTTGGTACGAAATCACGGACGTCGCCTGAAATGACCGTGACCTTGTCTCCGAATAGCTCGGGCAGCTTTGCGGCAAGCACTTCGTCTTTCTCTATCGCAACCACTGGCGCACCCGTCGCGACGAGGTGCTTGGTGAGCGCCCCTTTCCCCGGACCTACTTCGACGATGGTCTCACCCGGACGCACGGCGACCGCGTCAGCGAGCACCTTGGCGTAATAGTCGTTGGCCAGGAAGTGCTGACCCAAGCGCGCCGCGGTCTTCTTCATACCTGCATCCTAGTCGATGAACGGCTCATCGAGAAGGCTTCGCTTCGGGCGAGAGTGGACCATGAGACGCGCGTCGATATCATCGAGGAATTCCGAGGGGATGGTCCCTTCGCGTTGGCCGTATTTGAAACGCTCATGTGCGTAGCTGAGGAAGAGCCGTTTGCGCGCACGTGTGACGGCGACGTAGAACAGGCGGCGCTCTTCTTCCGGATCGCGGTTGTCGTCGCGTATCGAGGGAAAGAGGCCCTGCTCGAGCCCGGTCACGAAAACCGCGTCGAATTCGAGACCTTTCGACGCGTGCACGGTCATTAGCGAGACGCCGCTACGCTCTTCCTTCTCGGCGAGGTTATCTTGTTCGCTCTGTAGAGCCGCCTCCTCGAGCAATCGTTCGAGTCCTTCGGGGCATGTCTCGCTGTCGTAACGGACTGCGAGGTTTACGAGCTCACGGATATTACCGAGACGCTCTTCGCCGCGCTCAGTATCTTGTTTGAGCCATTCCTCGATACCGCTCGCTTCAGCGGCGTACTTTACCGCCTCGCTCGGCGGCAAAGTCGCAGCTGCATGCGATATCTTGGCGAGCATGTCGCGGAATGCGGCTACCTTCACCCCGGTCGCACCCGATATCTGCTCGCCTGCGAGCATCTTCTCGAGCGTAACTTTGCCGATACCGCGCGGTGGCACTGCGACGATACGCGCCATGTCCTGCTTATTCTTTGGATTCATAGCCGCGCGCAAGTAGCTCAATACATCTTTCACCTCGGCGCGTTCATAGAACCGTACACCGAGCACGCGGTACGGCACATCATGAGCCAAGAGCGCCTCCTCGAGCGCGCGTGATTGGAAGTTCTCGCGATACAGTATCGCTATCTCCCCCGCTCGCTCGCCGCTCTCCAAGAGTGCGGCGATATTCTGCGCGACGTACCACGCTTCGTCGACCTCATTGCGCGCACCGTACACCTGTACCGGCTCCCCTGTGTCGTTCTCGGTGAAGAGATTCTTCTCGCGACGATTGCGGTTCTTCGCGATGACAGAGTTCGCTGCCGCGAGGATCGTGCGCGTGGAGCGATAGTTCTGTTCGAGCAGTACCGTCTTGGCGCCCGGGAAGACCTCCTCGAAAGAGAGTAGGTGCTCCATCTGCGCCCCGCGCCATGAATAGATATTCTGATCAGCATCGCCGACTACACAGATATTACGCTTATCGCCTGCAAGGAGCCGGACTATCTCGAACTGTGCTTGATTGGTGTCCTGGTACTCATCCACGGTCAGGTAGGTCCAGCGTCCGCGGAGCTTATCGAGAACTGGGCGCGAGCTCTTGAGCAGATTGAGCGTGCGCAAGAGAAGATCATCGAAATCGAGCGCGCCCTCTTCGGCGAGGACTTTCTCATAGGCAGCCCAGACCTGGACTACCACGCGGTCGCGATAGCTCTTCACTTCCGGCTCGAACTCTCGGGCCGTGAGACCCTCTCCTTTCCGGCGGGACAGGCTCGAGAGCACTTGGCGGGGGGTAGGCTCCTCGATCTGGAGGCTCTCCATGATCCGCTTGATCGCTCGGGTACTGTCGTCGCGGTCCCATATGGCAAAGCCGCGCGGGAGCCCCGCTTCTGCGTGGAACTCTCTCAGGAGGCGTGCCCCCAGGGCGTGGAAGGTGGTGGCCAGGGGCATTCCGCCCGTGGTGTGCGTCAAGAGGCGGTGAAGGCGTTCGCGCATCTCGGTGGCCGCCTTGTTGGTGAAAGTGATGGCCAGGATGTTCCTCCCCGGGACCCCGCCTTCTATAAGATGGGCGATACGGTGGGTGATGGTCTTGGTCTTTCCGGCGCCTGCCCCCGCGATGATAAGGAGGGGGCCCTCGGTGCAGAGAACGGCCTCTTTTTGGCGTTCGTTGAGGCCGGAAAGGTATGACATCCGGGATACTATATCACCCAGGATCCGTCTCTCGGCCGCCCTGCCCTGTGGAACTTGACAAAACCGCTGTCCACTCGCCCGGTAAATTGTCTGTTGACGCGCCAGCCCCCCACGGGTAGGGTTAATGAGGTGACGAACGAATGAAGCCCTGCGGCTCCTCAAAAACTGAGGAATAAAGCCATTTTTCCGACACTCCGCCATTTCGTCGCTACAAACAGGCATTTTTTGCGCCCTCTAGATTTCCGCACGGCTGACGAAGCCGTACCGGGGTGTATGTCGCAAGCGTGCCAGACGGCTTATAGCAAAAAAAACACAGGTTTTCAGCCACGGATTGGCAACCCGTCGCCGGAATACATCACGAAGGTCGCACCTGCAGGCAGCGGGCGCCTTTCTCATTTCCGTCATCATCACGGCGTCCTCATTCGTGCCGGCTAAGGCGCATGCGGGTGTCTTGAGCGACCTCCTTGCCAAGTTTAAGGGCCAATCCCTCACAGCTGTTGTCCCTCCCCCGGCCAATGTACAGACCATGAGCCTTCCGACACCAGCTCACAACTTCGATCCGAGTCCGGCCCGGGGAGGCGGCGAGGTCCAGGTGGTGGATGATAGTGCACTCGTCCCGTCTGAGGGACCCTCTGGCACCATCGCCGATATCGAGAAACCGAAGAATTCAACTATCAGTCGCTATGTGGTCCGCCAAGGCGATACCCTCTCAGGGATCGCCAAGATGTTCGGGGTCTCCCCTAATACTGTCCGCTGGGCCAACGACATGTCCGCAGGCTCGAGCCTCCAGATCGGCCAGGTCTTGACCATCCTCCCGGTGACCGGTATCCGCTACACCGTCAAAGACGGCGACAGCCTTGCGTCGGTAGCCAAGAAGTATGGCAGCACCGCGGACGATATCGCGAGCTTCAACGGCGTTTCTGGTACCCTCGCTGTGGGCACCGACATCATCATCCCTGATGGCGAAGCCGCTGCCCCTGCCCAGAAGCCGGTTTCGCACTCCACCGGATCCACAGGCCGGATCGCCGGTGGTCAGCGTATCTCGCGTACCATCGGCGCAGAGCCTGCGCATGACGTCGGCCCGGAGGGGACGCCTGAGCAGGACGCGTACTACATCGCACCGCTCTCCCACTACACCGAGACCCAGGGTGTCCACGGCTACAACGCCGTCGACCTTGCAGCACCGAAGGGCACCCCGATAATGGCGGCAGCCGGCGGTGATGTGATAGTGGCAAAGCAGGGTGGATGGAACGGCGGCTACGGAAGCTATGTCGTCATCCAGCACGACAACGGCTCGCAGACACTGTACGGACACATGTCCGAAGTCGACGTCTACGACGGCCAGCATGTCGTGCAAGGACAGGTCATCGGGCTTCTCGGTTCGACCGGCAAATCGACCGGCCCGCACGTACACTTCGAGATCCGCAACGGCATCAAGAATCCGTTCTAATACTCACGTATGAACTTCGATCTCATCCGCGCAATCGTCCAGCTCATCCGCCTGTGGGCGTAATGAATCGCGCTTACTCGGCGAGCTGCTCAAAAGCGTCGTTCTCTTGAGCTAGATCACCCTCGAGTGCGAGTAGGTCCATGTCGATTGCTCCAAGGTCTTCATTTAGTCCAGCGGCCTCCGTTTCCATGGTGGCCTGAGCTTCGGCGAGCGCCTTGTTGAGGGAATCGATACCTTCAGCCTGTTCGGCGGCAATCCGTGCGATCTCGTCTTGGATAGTCATGGGTCAATTTTATTTTGTGTAAGGCATCGAACTGAGGAAGCCCTTAATAAATTCAGCGGCCGAAGTTTTTTTTGGTTTTGCTGCTTCTACGAAAGCCCGGAACCGAGGACTGTCGATAGCGAGACGCTCAAGCGTCTCCCGCCAATCCTTGATTGTGTAGGCGGTTGTTCTTTTCTCGTCGTCCTGCATGGAGGAGACACTTCCCGCCTTACTCGGATCTGCCTCGACGACCATTTGCCAGAGCTCTTCAGCATTACCGATTGGCGCCACGTATCCAAATAGCTTATTCCAAGAATCTATAACATTTTGGACTGTCGGCTTGAGCGGTGGAAATAGCTCAGCTAGAAGTTTCCGGAGATCGAGGCTTGCGGGTGCCCCAAGCGGCGCGCGTTCAGTTTGAGCAGGGTTTGTATCGTATGTCGGCAAAAAGTGCATGCGGTCAGCTGGCTGAGCCTCCGGCGCACCATGTAGGCGCAAGTCATAACGTGCCGCAATCTTTTCTTGGGCCGCGGTAGCAAAAACATAGGCGCGTGTCGTGCGTTCGTGATGCTTGTTCGCCTTTGCGAGACGCGGAAATAGGTCGCGCTGCAAGGTGGCGCGTGCGTGCGCCAGTGCATCACGCTCAGTCCGGATCAATGAGTCGATTGCAGCCTTGTCGGCCGGAGAAGTTGCGCGGGATTTGAGAGCTACCAATCTATCTGCTCGATCTTGTGCTTGTCGTGCCACACCCTCAAAAGTATCGATGGATTGTTTTATCGTGGCGATACGGCGATCTACACTCTCAAGCCGCTTGTTGATAGGATCGAGCCGGGCCTGAACACGTTTATCTATTCGTTCTGCAAACTCCAAGCGACGTCTGTCCGCATGGTCGAACGTCATTTGCGCATCACGCCATTTTGCCGTGTTATCCAGGAGTTTTGATTGCGTGTTGCCAAGTCGCCAGTTGGTGAACCTGTTTCGCAGTTGTTTGACCCCGACGCGGCTTTCGTTTATCCAGCTGGTGACCGCAAATCGATTTAGTACATGAGAGGGGTCTTTTAGCGTCTCAATCTCATCGGCTCGCTTGTCGCGTGCCATCTCGAGTCGCTCATGCTTCTGCTGCAATCTTCCGGTCCGCATCTCGAAGATGTGGGCATTCTCCTTAGCGATGTCCGCATCTGTGGTGGCGACTTTCATCCTGAGTTCCAGATTGCCGATCGAGCGCTCTGCTTCACGAGCTATCTTCTGGCCCCAGAAATTACTCGGCAGCGCCTCGTGCTCTGAAAATTCGGGAAGACTATTTTGCGATTCTGCAGGGGCGGGCTGTGGCTGTTCTGGAACATCGACAGTAGAACGGGCCGGGGCTTCGATTGTCATGCAAGTAGTATACGGCCTCGCTCGGGCGTAGCAATCCCCTGCTGGGATAAGGGGCCTCGCG
>CAYOHS010000023.1:0-13247 GCA_964403865.1 uncultured Candidatus Saccharibacteria bacterium | reverse complement strand
CGTAAGCGCCTCAAGGTGACCAAGACGGGCAAGATCCTTGCCCGCACCCCTGGTCACAACCACTTCAACGCCAAGCGCAGCGGTGGTGAGCGCCAGCGCCGCCGCCGCTACGGCTCGCTCAAGATGAATGCGACGGCTCGTTCCCGCTTCCTCGCTTAATACCCTTTTCTAATACCCTATGGCACGCGTCAAACGAGGCACGATGAAGAGCAAGCACCGCCGCTATATCCTCAAGCAGGTGAAAGGCTACCGCTTCGATCGCAAGTCTAAGGAGCGCATCGCGAAGGTCGCCATCAAGAAAGCCGGCGTCCACGCCTTCCGCCACCGCCGCGCCAAGAAGCGCGAGTTCCGCAACCTCTTCACGCTGCGCATCAATGCCGCCGTCCGCCCGCTCGGCCTCTCCTACTCTCGCCTCATCGACGCGATGAAGAAGGCCAATGTCGGCCTCGACCGCAAGGTCTTGGCAACGCTCGCGAAGGACCACTCCGAGGTCTTCGCCCGCGTCGTCGACTCCGTGAAGGCATAGATTGCCTTTTCAAGAAAAAATCGTATAGTATGAGCAGCCAGGCCGAGAGCCTGGTTTTGCTTTTTTGGAGGGTAAACATGGCGCATTCCGATGAAGACATCGAAGCTCGCCTCGGGAAGATTCTCGAGAAGGTCTCCGATGAGGAGAGCGATGGTATGGTCGAGGACGACCTCATCAAACAGTGTGCCGACGAATTGGGCATCGGCGAGGATATCGTCTGGCCGATTCTCGAGATCATGATCCAAGAAGGCACAGCCTCGCGCAGCGAGGACGGCATCGTCAGTCTCTCCTGAAAAGGTGGGCTCGTCAGAAAACCATGTGAGGGCCGTCTTGTGAGACGGCCCTTTTGCTTTTAGAGGATAACCTCGTCCTTCTTCCCTGTCGCACCCCAGCCGTCGTGATTGTTGTAGACGAGGTTGAGCTGTTCCTTCTGCTTCTGTGCCATCTCGATGAGACGCGCGACGAGGGCCTTCGGATCCGATTCGAAGAAGACGTGCTCGTGCGGGCGGTGCGATGAGACGACGATCTCGCGTAAGATGTCGTCGGTATCCCAATGACTATCCTCGAGGATGCCGATGGGACGGCGGTCTTCGAACGCCACAGAAAATTCGTTGTAGGTACCGACACGGCCCGGGCCGATGACCATGGCATCCGATGAGCGGACGAAGAGCAGGTCGCGACCAGCGTAGCCGAATCCGGTGTAGATGATGACATCTTGGTACTCGAGCGGAAGCTTGTACGTCTCGACGTGCTCGCGCTCGTTGGAAGCCGGCGAGAGACCGACCGAGAAGCCGCACTCGTCCTTGGCACCCATCGCGGCATACATCGGAAAGCCGGTGGTCGCACCGGTGGTGATGATCGCACCTTGAAGCGCGATCTCGCGACCGAGCTCCTTGGCCTTTTCGTACGCGGCGAGACCGTACATGCCGGTCTCGGCAGAACCGGAGACGCCGATCTTCACGACGCCGTAGCTCTGCGGCAAGCGGCAGAAATTGCGCGGCACCGCCGTATGATTCGGATGCGTTATCTTGACCATCGTCTCTCTAGTATATCCTATGTTTACGCAAGACGTGTGGATATATCACCACTCGAGCTGTGCGGTGCTGCCTGCTTGTGGCACGACTGCTTCGAGACCGAGGAAATCGTGGATGCGCTGCGCAAGAAAATTGCTCGCCGACGGCTCCCCCATCACGACGAACACACGCTCGAGCGTCTCGTGCGACGCTTCCCTAAACGCTTCGCCCTGCGAAGCGTCGGGCGAGCCGCCTTCGGCGGCTTTAGCCACAAACGCGAGGAGCGCGTCGCGATCTGCATGTCCGGAATATCCGGTAAGCGCAGAGATGCGCGCTCGCACAGGAATTCGTTCGCCGTCGATCGAGACCTCTCGTGCGCCGTCTTGGATGCGGCGGCCGAGCGAACCCGGCGCCTGGTAGCCCGTAAGGAGGATGCTCGCGTCGGCATCCGGCAGATATGCGCGTTCATGTGCACGGATGCGACCGCCATTCGACATCCCTGCCCCGGCGATGATGACCTTGGGACTCGCCTTGCGATGGATGTGGTGCGATTCGCCCGGCGAGGCGACTTCGACGAGCTGCGGAAACGTGAAGGCGTCGCTTTCGGCAAACATCGCGCGCGCTTGCGGATTGAGGCTCTCGGTATGGCGGCGGTACACCTCGGAGACGCGCTGGGCGAGCGGCGCATCGAGGTACATCGGTATGGGCTGTAGCTTCCCCTCTTCGATCATGCGGTGTATCTCGTAAAGGACGATCTGCGTACGCTCGAGCGAGAAGCACGGGATGAGCAGCGTGCCGCCACGGGTACGTGCGTCGTCGATAGCACGGCGGAGTATCTCGCGACGCTGTTCCCTGCCCTCGTGCAGGCGATCGCCGTAGACGCTCTCCATGACGAGGTACTGGATACCCTTCGGGTGTTCGGTGTCGTTCAGGAGCGGCTCGGGCGAATTCCCGAGGTCGCCAGTAAAGACGATGGTGCGGCTGTCGCGTGTGAGTTTCACCAACGCTGAGCCCAAGATATGGCCGGCGTCTAGAAACTCGACCAAGACGTCGTCCACCTGAAACTGTTCGTGATACGGGTGGGTGTGCCACAGGGAAAGGGCGCGTTCGACGTCTTTTTCGTCGTACAAGACCGGGCACATCGTCTTTTCGGCATCGCGCTCCATCAAGGAGACCGCATCGCGGAACATGATGTCCGAGAGCTCCTTGGTCTCGGGGGTCGAATAGATGGTTCCCCGAAACCCCTCGCGCATGAGTTTGGGCACCAGCCCGATGTGATCCTGGTGCGCGTGCGTGATGAAGAGGATGTCGACTGATTTCACGTCGTACGGGAATGGCTCGTGGTTCTTGGGGTCGCAGATGTTCTCGCGCTCGTGCGCGCCGCAATCGACGAGGATCTTGGCGCTCCCCGTATCGAGCATGAAATTGGCGCCGGTGACCGTCCCTGCCCCGCCGTAGAAGGTGATCGTGGCTGTCATACTAAAATCCGAGCGGACCATGCCGCCACAAAACCGCCCACACCATCCATTATCAAATCCTTCGCGGTATCGATCGGATAGCTCATGAATGGCGAACGTCCGAACCCTGTGAAATACTCGACAAGCTCTACAAGTCCACCGAGAAGCAGCGCACCCAGTATGTAGTGCATTGGCATAGGATCTTTCTTAAAGACCGTGATCGCACCGGTAGCGGCGATGAACCCCGCGACGACACCTCCCATAAGATGCATCGGCACGTCCCACCACCAGAGTCTTACGAAGAAATAGTGCTCATAGCCATATAAAAAAGCTGCTGCCAGCAGGGTAAAAGATATCGTCGTGGCGAGCAGAAACTTATTGGGCATGGAGCGATTCTAGCACGTTGCCTCGGTTCATCACGTACGCATCAATTTGACTTGTTTATAAATGACGGTCGTCGAAGATAAACAAGTTAGTGTATGAAAAAAGATGAATCAGGGGTGCTATGTAGTGAGTGGGAGCCCGAAACGCTGCCGGAGCGGACGATCGAACTCTATGGCATCGGCAATGAGATACAACACTTCCCTACCGACCTTGAGATCAGCCTTCAGGACCGCAACGACCTCCTCGCAGTCGTACGGGTATACCCACACACTATCCTGCAGGCGCATAAATCCGAGCTTTCGCACAAGCTCGCGAATGCGGTTACGTGTCGTCCGTTTACGCTCAGGAACGTCAAAGATGACGATGCGCCAGCGCGCATCCCATCTTTTCGGCGCTTTCAATGGTCGTTCCAGCGTCTGGATACGAGCGAGTTCAGCCTTACCTTTATCGGTGATACGCATACGGTGATGTCCGCCCTCGATCCGGAATTCGATGAGTCCTTTCTTCTTGAGGCGCGCAGCGGTTTCGTGGAGGCGCTGTTTATTGTCGAGAGGAACGAGATAGTCGAGATGTTCCCTGCGTATAAGCTGCACGACCTTAGGTGCAGCGGCCGCGACCGTGAGAAGGCCTCCCATCGCGAGTACACCGAGCAGTCCGCGCTGTATCGACCCTCTCCGGGCACGTGTCCGCACCCCCTTTTCAAGCGGATCTTTCTTCATGCACATATCCTACACCCCTTGTGCCGTATCCGGAGTCATACTTGTTTATAAATGGACGGTCGCATGTTTATAAACAAGTTGCTGAAAGAGGTGTGCCCATAAATGAGATCTGGGTATCCAGGGTATCTCTCGTGGATTTATCGGGTGTTAGCGGCTATAGTGCCCTCACGCACCTGGTGTGCGCATGCACATTCATACTACGGAGGAACCAAAATGCGACAGTTCTGGTGGCCGTATCGATGGCAGATCGGTATGATGCCGTTCTTCGCTATATCGATATGGCTCGCGTTCACTCATGATATCGGCGGGCAGTCTGCAACAGATAAGGCGGAGTTTGCCGTCATATCGGTGCTCTACGCCCTGGCCGACGTCCTTATCGTCAACTACTTCGTCTCAGAGAGACGTTCCGTGAAAGTGTTTTCGCAGTTCGCTGCGATGAACATCTTTGCGTGCATCTTTCTCTATACGTACTTAGCCCACGGCGAGGCCCAATATGCGCTAGCGCAGCCGCTGTACTGGCTTGCGGGATGGAAACTCGTGACTCGCGGGTCTCGTTGGTATCCAGCCCGCTTGGGCGAGAAAGAGCTTGTGGCCTATGGACTAGCGGCCGGCATGTTCGCTCTTTGGGCATACGGGTACACAGACACGTTGCCGACCCGGGTGAACCTGCTGCAATTTGTCGGACTCACGGCCTTCGGCCTATTTCTCGCTATCGGCGAAGACATGCCGCGAGAACGTATCGAACCGTGGCGATGGATCGGCACCTGCGGCGTCGCGCTCTATACGGCGACCTGCTTGGCCGACGCGGCAGACAAGTACTTCGCGCACGGTGTCGTCATCGCGACACCGCTCGTAGCATTCTTCGCTGCATTGCCCGTGACGATCGTCGCCTTGCGCGACAACATCACGCACATGCGCACATGTCGCGCATGACCACTCTTGCTCCCGGCTACCTGATAGGTGCCGGGAGCTTTGATTACGCCCCGGCGCGCAACTTGTCGCGCACAATGCCCGCCAGGGTCGAGCCATTCTGTACGAGCAGGTAGAGGGGAAAACCAACATATACAAAAGACCAAGCGGGTATGACGAAGAATGCCGTAAGGGCGTTGATGAATGAGAAGGCGTACACCATTGCTGATTCGGTCTCGGGGTACTGCCATGCCTTGATGACTGTCGGTACCGCAGCGAGCGCATCGCTCGCGATTGCAAATACGAGCGCGAGAACCGGCTGCTGGGTTCCTAACCAGAGCACAAGCGCAACAAGAGAGAGTGCGCCGCATGCGTAGTCGAGTTTGTTCAGCCGCCAGTAGGCGTTCTGATTTGCAAACGATGCGATAAGGATCAGAAACGGGCAAAAACCATTGATAAATACGGGCAACGCTGCCCAGCCGCCATCCTGTGAAAGAGCGATGCCCGTCCCTATCATTGGTGCGATAGCCCAGAGAGCCCACGACATGCGGTTCGGCTTCGTGGTACCGACCCATGTATCTTTGATGTACGACGCCGCACCTCCTATCTGGAGGATTGATCCCAAAATCACAAGTATCACGGAAAGCTGCATAGCAGGCACTGTACCATGCAAAGACCCGCCGTGGGGCGGGTGCTTGCAAGCGGTGGCACGGGAAAAGCCTGGCATTGAAGCTAGGTGGGTGACCGCAGTACTAAAGCGCAATGCTTCAGACGATGTAGGCCTCCCTGTGATTCCCAAGCAGGTTTTTTGTACCAGCCGCTAACTCCAGTGTAGACCACACTGGAGAAGTATCAAGTCACAAGTATCACGTACCAAATAAATGCCTTAATACTTTGAGTCTTTTGCCCTTTATTACTTGCTTGACACTTGTTACTTGAGAGATTTGTCACTTCTTTATTCAAGTATCCCATCAAGGTTCACGTCGTAGAGGATCTCTTCGGCGAGGAGGCGGTAGCTGAGGAGCTCTTCCGGCTTGAACCAGAGCCCGATCTCGCGCTCAGCTTCGCTCGGAGCGTCGGAGCAGTGGATGAGATTGCGCACCGCGCGGTCGTCGACTGCAGAGATGCCGTAGGAATCGACGGTAAAATCGCCACGGATGGTGCCGACGTCGGATGACGACGGCTCGGTCGTGCCGGTTATCTTGGTGACCACGGCGACGGCCTGATTGCCCTCCCAGACCATCATGAGGACGGGGCCGGCTGTCATAAACTTCACGAGCTGGCGGATGATGTCCTTGCCGTACTCGATAGGCTCCTTGTCGACAGGAAGACCGGCGGCCTTCTTGTCCTCGACGATCTTGGTCCCCTTCTTCAAAAACCACGCGTCGTCCTTGTTGTAGTGCTTCCAGAAAGTGGCCTCATCTGCGAGCCAGAACTTCATGCCGATAAGCTTGAGGCCCGTGCGCTCGTAGCGCTTGATGATCTCGCCCAGGAGACTGCGCTGGACGCCGTCGGGCTTAACTATTACGAATGTCCTCTCTTTTTTGGGGTGCATGTGCTGAAACTTATCTAAATAAACGAGGGGCAGAGCCCCTGATGACGCTACTCTAGCACGCAGACACCCGCGCGACTAGAGGTACGAATTGAAGGGATTGGGCGGAGCCTGGCGGATCGGCTCCGGCATGTACTTCTGGCGTATCTCATCCTCCACCTGTTCCCTATCGCGGCCATAGGTCTGGTATGAGAGCTCCTTGAGCGTATCGACGAGGCTGAAATCGGCGACCGGCAGATCGACGGTCTTGGCGGTAAACGGGCGCGCAGGGACACCGTTGACCAGGAGCGAGACGATCGCGTGGCGGTTCGGGAGATTCTCGAGATCGTGGCGTGTGAAGACCGGCGCGAACTGCTTCTCGAGAAACTCGGCGTCGGTCGTACCGATGCGCATCGCGATCTTGGTGCCGACGTTGCCCACTACCGCATCGCGGATGTCTTCTTCGAGCTGGGCGATGAACTGGTGCGCTATGGTGAGCGAGAGCTTGTACTTACGTGCCTCGGAGAGGATGGTGGCGATCGACGGCGTGGCGAAGTTCTGGAACTCGTCGATGTAGAGATAGAACGCCGGAAGCTCGCCGCGCGAATCGATGCGGGAGAATGCCGCCGCGAGGAACTTGGAGACGAGGACGAGGCCGAGGAGCTGGGCGTTCCTATCACCCAAACGGCCTTTGGAGAGATTGGCGAGGAATATCTTCTTCTCATCCATGATCTTGCGGAAATCGAAGGCGGATTCCTGTTGCGCGACGATGGGGCGCATGATGTCATTGGCCAAGAAGACGTCGAACTTCGAGGTGATGTACGGGACGACGTTCTCGAGCGAGGCCTCTCCCCCAGCCGCCTCGGCGATCTTGCGCCAGAACTGCACGATGACCGGGTTCTTGCAGCGTTCGAGCTTGAGATTGCGGAACTTACTGTCGGCAAAGACGCGCGGGATCTCGAGGAAGGTCGAGCCGGAATCCGGATCCTCGACCACGAGCATGGTGGCATTGCGGTAGTATTGCTCGAACATCGGACCGAACGCCTCGGGCACGTCGGCATAGAGCTTGCGGAAGATGTCGTAGACGGCGTCGACGACGAAGGTCTTCATCTCGGGCTTCGATCGATCGTACTCGAGCATGTTGAGCCCCATCGGCCGCGGCGTGTACGCCGGATCGAAGTAGATGACGTCTCTCATGCGCTCAGGCGGGACGTACGAGAGCACCTCTTCGATGTCGTTGCCGTGCGGATCGATGAATGCGACCCCTTCCCCATTGAGGATATCCTGGCGGATCATGCTACGCAGGAGTCCGGACTTACCGGTACCGGTCTGGCCGATGACATAGCAGTGGCGCAAGCGATCTGCCTTGCCAAAGTGCACTTCTGTCTCGGCAGCGCCGTAGTGATTGATACCGATCGTGATGCCATCGCTCGGCATCTCGACCGGCGCCGGAGCCTGCTTGGCGTACGACTTCTTGAGCTCGCGGGAGGTGGTGACCTTCTCGGCCGTGAAGTGGAAGATAGAGGTGAGCTCAGCGAGCGAAAGCGGCATCGCGTGCCCCTCATCGAACTCGCGGTACGTGAAGGCCCGCAAGAACGAGGAAAGACCCCACCATCCCAAGTGCTTGAACAAGAGACGATTGCCTTTCGGGTCGTCGTATTGCGAGAACGGTGCTATGAGATTCGAGAGAAGCTCTTCGGCCCGCTTCTGGGTGGGCGCAGAGGTGACTAGACGGATATTGACCGGCGCGATGCGGCCCTTTACCTTGCGCTCGATCTCTTCTTGCGCGACCTTGTCGGCACCCATGCGCAACTGCATCTCGCGTTCCTTCTCGGACTGCGATGACATGATCTCCTTGCGTATCTTCTGCAACTGACGACCGACTTCTGTCTCCGCGACGCGCAAGGCCTCGCCGACCGTCTTCCCCTTCTGGAGCTCGGTAAGGACGTGCTTGTAGTGATCGTTGTAGCGATTGCCTTCGCTAGAAACGACTATCTGGAGCGCCGCACCCTCGCCATGCTTGGCGATCTTGGCAAAGGCCGCGAGCAGGACATTCAAGGGATCGTGCTCGAACATCTCGGGAGTCTTGAGCGGATAGGCAGGATGATCTGCCTGGTGCGCATAAGCCGCCGCATGGGCACCCTCCGCGTTGAAGATGTTGTAGTCGCCACGGCACTCGGAGATGCGGGCATTCGGGAAGACGCTCGACATGAGACGCTCGGCCAAGGCTTGTTTGACCCGCGGCACTGCGAGATACAGCGATGCTTCTTCGGTGCCCTCGGGCACCGCTATCTCGAGGGAAAAGCCCTCATGGCGCTCGATGAGCGACATGAGCCCCGAGTAGAGTTGTTCGGATGAAGAGAGCAACTGCTCGAGTTTGGCCTGCTGTTGCTGCTCCGAGGTTCCCTCGCCATGCGCCTGCGGATTGATCTCGAAGAGGACCAGTGAAAGCCCGTAGCGGAGCTTCTCGGGTGCGCCGAAGCCCTTGTCGGGCATGCCCTCGGCTACATAGCGCACGAGCGCGCGATGGAAATCGTCTTCGAGGTGCGGGTTCTTGAGCTTGGCGGCAACGGACAGCGCATTGCGTATGCCGTGCTCCTGCACCATCTTGAGGAGCGAATCTATCTGCGAGTCGTGACTTTCGGGTTCGAGCTTGAGGACATGGTGCACGATATCGTGATCGGGGATGACTGCGGCTTCGTGCAAGATCTCTGCCGGTGGTGTCTCGGCATAGGTGGCGATCTCGCGCTTGGCGATACGATCGCTCTCGAGCCTGTTGCCCTCGACAGAGAGTTGCGCTTCCTTGAGCTTGATCTGCTCGCGCAGGTACGCGAGCTCCTCTTCAGGAGATTTGAATCGTTCCGGCGTCACAGCACGCGGACGCTCGGCCATCGTGGCACGCGGAGGCATGTCGTAAGTATATCGCCCTTTAGTACAGCTGGCTTATGATTTTGTGTGCATTCCCCCACCCGCACGACCCCACATACGACTGCACTACGGGGTCATCCTTTTCCCTCCCAACACAATTCCTGAGTGTTCGCCGCTTCGTACTCGTCCGCAACACGCGGTGGTCGGAAAAGTGTATCCAGCCTAGGAAATCGACGCCGGAAGCAATTGTGGCGATGGAGACCTTGCGCGGATGCAGTGAGAGCTTGAGGTGCGTTGCGAGAAAGTCCCCTATCTGGGGAATCAGCGATTCGAGCTGCGATTTTTCGTGCGACAGGATCACGAAGTCATCGGCATAGCGGATGTAGTGCTTCGCCTTGAGTCTGTGTTTGACGAACTGGTCGAACTTGTTCATGTAAATATTCACGAGAAGCTGCGAGGTGAGGTTGCCGAGTGGGAGACCTTTGCCTCGCGCGGTCGAGTGGAAGCTGTGCACGATCTCCACAATGAGCGCCTGAATACATTCGTCCTGGATATTCCGTGCCAGGATGTCGAAGAGGGTCTGCTGGTCGATCGAGGCGAAGAACTTGCGTATGTCGCACTTCAGTACCCAACAGGTATGGGTATGGTTCTGGGAAACCATGAATGCATACTCTCGGAATCGATGCGTAGCCCGGTGCGTGCCCTTGCCCACCCGGCACGAATACGAATCGCTGATGAACGTACAGTCAAAGAACGCGTACAGGATGCGATGGATCGCGTGGTGTACAAGCCGGTCACGCACGCTTGCCTTGTGGATGTCGCGGGGCTTTGGGTCACTAATCCTGAAATGATGGTACGGACCATGGCGATACATACCATCGCGCAGTTCGCGATGGAGTGCAAACATATTGTCCATCAGTCGAGACTGGAACTCCTGCACATCGGGCTTGTCACGTTTCCCACGCGCGAACTCCTGCCAGGCTAAAAGCAGATTAGCGACCGAGATGATATCCTCGTACGTATATGGACACCGCTTCCGGCTCATCAGGGAACGCTACCCCCCCCCCGAACATTTTCGCAACCACGATTGTTGCCAGTGCTTGACCGAACCAAGAGCGCGTACTTGGTCTGGACCAGATATCACGCCGCATTGCCCAAGCAACACCGTTATTCGCTCGGCCAGCGTATCGACAGCCTTTTCATCGAGATGATCGAAGCAATCGCGCAAGCAGTATTCATCACGCGTGAAGAAAAACTGCCGTGGGTACGTGCTGCGATTCGCAAGCTTGACGCGCTCAAGGTTCTCTTGATGGTGTTGTGGGAAACGAAATCGCTCGACACGAAGAAGTATGTCGCTCTTTCCGAACAGCTCGACGAAGTAGGCAAGATGCTCGGCGGTTGGAGCGGACAGCTCGCAAAACTCGGCCCCGCAAGAAAGCGGGGCGAGAAGTGAAGAGAATCGCGGACGAAGGCGAACCAGTAGTTGTCATTCCAATCGTTGTCGAACCAGTTCAGGTTGGCCTTGCGCTTGGAGTCGTTCCACCACGCATACGGAACCTGCCGGTTGCCCTCGAAAGAATCGTGCGAAACGCCATCCGTACCACCACCCATCGAAGGCTTGCGCCGATCTCCAGGCTGAATCTGATGTGGGATCACAATCCTCCAGCATCTCGCACCGAGTATCTTCGTTTTTAGCGGCATCGAGACCGCGCTCGCTCTCACCGTGATGCGGGCGATTCTGGATCAAGACGCGCTGGATTCGGCAGCATGCAACCGTAATCGCATACATATTCGCCTACTACCGTGTCTAGTATACAAAACGGCCCCGACGTCTCCATCGGGGCCAAGGACAAAGTCCAAAGGGACAAGTTATAAGGACTCAGTCCTGAGGACACTCGCGGACGAAGGCGAACCAGCAGCAGCCATCCCAATCGCCGTCGAACCAGAACAGGCGGGCCTCGCGCTCGGAGTCGAACCACCACGCACACGGAACCCGCCGGCCGCCCTCGAAAGAACACGCTTCGAGGGAGACGACCGCCATGTACGACATGCCGAGCTCCGTGTTGAGCTGCGGCCTGTGTTCACCGATCGCGAAGACGCCGCGCGGGTTCTCGGGCCGCAAGCCGAACGGCTTCGCCCAGTCGAGCGCATACTGGCCATTCGGGATGGTCTTCCCGAAGTTGACCAGGATGATCTCCCGCTCGACCACCGCTCCCGTTTGCTGCGGATACAGATGACCGACCTTGCGGACATCGTAATTCGCCGGAGTGTTGGGACCGGCGGCGTTGATGGCCGCCTGCCACTCACGAGCCGGATCCACCGGCACGCGGACAACATGGATGCGTCCGCTCTTGGGAGCCGCGACCGGCATCGAGTGTTCCTCGATGACCTTCCGCAGAGCCGTAGCGAACGCGCCGTTGCCATTGAGGAACTGCGCCCGTTCGGGATCCAGGCCAACCTTGTTGTAGGCGGCGCGGAATACCGCGACGGCCTGCTGGCCGCGCGGATCGTCTGACGTGATCAACTGTGACGTCGTCATCGTCGTTGCCTTTCTTTGTGTAAGAACACTTGGCCCGATGCCAAGAGCGTTTATAATGACACATAATTGGCTTTAATGCAAAGGTATGCTAGAGTAGTCCTATGAAGAAACCGATCGCCGTCTACGGCAAGAACCCGTTCCTCGAAGCACTCCGGCTCATGCCCGAAGGGGTCATCCAGGTGTTCCTCGAGGAGAAGCTGCACGATGAAGACATCTGGCGAGCCATCAAGGCCGCCAACCTCATCCCCAAGGAACTGAGCCGCAAGACGGCCGACTACTTGGTGGGCGACGCCGTCCACCAGGGCGTGGTCGTCGAGTTCGACGCGTCGCACCTCTTGTACCGGCTCGATGCGCTGCCGTTCGTGCAGTCCCCTACTCCGGACACCTGCCTCGTCGTCTTGGGTGAGCTGACGGATCCGCAGAACGTGGGCGCGATCATACGTTCGGCTGTGGCATTCGGCGCATCGGCAGTGCTGATACCCGAGCACAATCAGGCGGGCATATCGGGTGCTGTCATCAAAGCGTCCGCCGGTACCGCTTTCCACATCCCGCTCGTCGAGATCGGCAATGTGAATCAGACGCTCCGCACGCTCAAGGAGCGAGGCTTCTGGACCTACGGCTTGGCGATGGACGGCACATCGGCGCTCGCGGAAGAAAAGTTTACCGAGCCGACGGTCTTCGTGATCGGCAGCGAGGGTGAAGGCTTGCGCGAGAAGACCCGTGAACATTGCGACATCCTGCTCTCCATCCCCATGAGCGACCGCGCCGAATCTTTGAATGCGTCCGTCGCAGCCGCAGTCTGCTTGTACCAGTGGAGCGGGCAGCACAAAGGGGCGCTCCAGTAGGAGCGCCCCATGTTTTTGCCGCAAAGATTTGCAGCTAATCGTACACGACTTCGGACTCGCGTGGGCCGTTGCTACCGAGCGTGTCGCGGATCAGCTCCAACAACTCGCCCTGCGCTCGCGGGATGTGCTTTGTGAGTACTCCGCCGACGGTTATCGTATAGAAACGACTCCGCTTCTCTTCAAACATGGCCGCTATCATGCGGCCGGAAGCGGTTTGCAATGCGCCAGGTTTCGACTCGACCAGCACGATGCGTGGGTGACCCTTCTCTATCGCGATGTCGATGACGACACCGGACAGATCAGGCCGATGCCAATCCTTGCCGTAGCCACGGCGCCAGCCGCACAGATAGAGCTTGCACTCGTGCGGATGATCACCGTAGATCGCGCAACCCTTGGCACACTGGTGGGCACATGTCGTATGCATGGGCTTCGAGAGCGCTTCGATACAGTGTGTCC
>CAYOHS010000022.1:0-13587 GCA_964403865.1 uncultured Candidatus Saccharibacteria bacterium | reverse complement strand
GTCAGCGGTTCCTGCAAGCTTCCCTACTTCGTCGTCGCGACCTACCGCTCTCCGCAAGATTATGTGTCGCACCCGCGTTCGTTCGCATCCAACTTCGCCGATGCATGTACGGGCGGACATTTCTCATATGTCGTCTCGCACCTGCCTGCCGATACGGCACCGGGCACGTACTTCCTCCTTTTGGGCGAGCAGGGCGACGACGGCCCCTGGCACGCGACGACATCGCTGATTCCGATTATAATCTCCAGCGTCGAAGTCGACCCGACTCCTACCCCCTGATCCATGGCCATCGTCGCACGCAATCTGGAGGGAGTAGGCATCGTCGCGGTCTCTGCCGCGCGCGCACTGCCCTTGCCCGAGGCGCAGACCATCTTCGCGCTCTATCAGGGCGATGACGCCAAAGGAGCCCGCCTTCTCGACGACCCGGCTCTGCGCATGCGCTCGTTCATCTTTCCTGCGCTTTCGTCGCAGATCACCTTTGAACCGACGCGCTTCCGCCTTGATGCGACCGAGCCCAAGAAACCGGTAGATCTTCCGCTCGGGCGCGAGATGGGCACGATTGCCGAGAAAGCATACGCAGCGCATCCGTTCGACCGCTTCGGATTCAACTACGACATCGCGTATCAGTACGACGTCGTGATCGCGCAGCGCGAGATACTCGCCGCGTTCCTCGATAAGGACACGATCGAAGACACGACACACTTCGGATGGCAGTTCACGCTTTCCAAAGAAAAAGGTACGCGTCGCGAGACATACTTCTGCAAGGTCGTCTCCCCGCTCGAGATCCGTGTCCTGGCGAATATCGAATTCGACAAGCCGCTCCCTCCTGCTGCCGAGCTCCAGAAACTGTACGAGAAGTGCTACACCGAGTGCCAGACGGTGGTCGAGCATTTCCGCATCAAATGATATGACAGTCTCTATCGATGGCGTGCGCATCCGCAGGAGATCCCGTTACGGGAGCTTCGCCATCATCATCGCGGAGATCGTGCTGTCGTTCTTCGTCTATGTCTCATTCGCTGCGCACATCTTGTGGCCCGAATCTTCCCGCGCAGCAGCCGGTGTCTCTTCACTCCTCTCATACGAAGGCCGCCTCATGGACACCTCCGGCAATCCGCTCGGTGGGACCGGCGAGCCATACTGCTTCCGTTTCTCCATCTACGACGCACAGAGCAGCGGCAGTAAGCTGTGGCCTGCTGGCACGCCCAACGTCACCGTCGCGACGACGACCGATGGCGTGTTCAACGCACTCGTCGGACAAGCAGATGCGCTCACCTACAACTTCTACGACAACAGCTCGGTGTATCTCAATGTCGAAGTAAATACGGCGACATCGACCAACGGCTCTACCTGCTCCGGCTCGTGGGAGACCTTGAGCCCGCGCCAATCTATCGCCGCGACCGGCTACGCCCGCACCGCCGAAAACGTCTACAGCACGACGCTCTTTACCGATGTCAGCAACAGTCGCGTGCAGATCGGCTCTGGCACCGGCGGAGGTTCGCCCAAGATGCTCGGGCTCGACGTGCAGAATACCAACCAGTACGTCGGCCAGACCTGCTCCACCTCCGGAACCATGTGGTACAACTCGGCCCAATCCATGGCGCTCGTTTGTGAAGGCGGTTTCATCCAGGCAGTCGGGACGGCAACGACGACGATCGCCGCGATCCAGGCGAACGGAGGCACGCCAATCTCAGTAGGTACCGTCGTCTTCTCGAACGGTAATGGCGTCTCCTGGGGAATCAACGGGCAGACCATAACCGCGAGCGTGAACGCCGGAGGGGGTACGACACTCCAGAGCTATGAACCTTACCCTGCGATGTCCGCCAGCGCACTCCTCAGTTCGAACAATAACAGTTCCGGAGCAGCCTCTTTTCTACAATTCAACGTGGGAGATTATGTGGAAGCAGATTTTATGAATCTCGCAGCCTCTGCCTCTTTTGCCACGCTGGGCACTTCAAACGGTTCTCAGTCATACACGCTCAACTACGGAATCTATACGCGTGGAACAGGAGCCAGTTCATCCCTCTTGAGCCAGATCATGTCGAATTCTTTCAGCGTCGGAATGTCGTGGAATAACTCCACGGTTACGGTCAGCCAACCGACGTCGACCAATTCCGCGGGGTTCACCTACGGGACGACCTCCAGTAACAATTCCGGGCTTTCCTCCCTTTATACAGGCCTAAAACAGTTCCAGCTTCCGGTCAATTCGACCCTCGCGCCTGGGAACTACTGGATAGGTCTCATGAACCGTAACTCAAGCAGCAGCGTGTCAGGAGGCCTCAAGATTTCGATTGCCGGGCTCGCGCTCGGGAGTTCACTCGCAAACAACGCACCGCTCGGCTCGCACTCATCAGCATTCTCGACCGGGACCAATGCGACTCGTAACATCGGAGGCAATTGGTATCTCGGGAACGGTAGCTTCACATCAGCAGGTCAGACCAACCTCCCGAGTACCGTGGCCCTTTCTGCCATTACTGCGAACATCAGTATACGTCCGTATCTGCGTTTCTACGCATCGACATAGATATGAACACGCGCGCTATCCGTTGGTCGTTGGCTATTATATGTCTTGCGGTCCTGTCGATCGGATCATTCTTACTGGGTCGACTCGCAGCACGCCAATCCGCAGAAGAACCTGGGCAATATGTAGCGACAACCTCTGCCAATGGGAGCGTCATCGCAGACATCGCGGCATTCTCACTCATCAATCCTACTGTCACTGCAAACCTCGGTAAATATTTCATCATTAAGTTTACCCCGCTCAAGGCACAGTTTTCAGCCATACAGGCGAGTACAAAACATAAGACCTATATTTATTTCCTCTATCTCAACAATGCGAGCTGGATCGGCCTCAATGAACGCGATCTGTACACGGCCGCGAGCACGATCAAGGTGCCACTCGCTATCACGATATACAAGCTTGTGGAAGATGGGAAACTCAATCTACAAGACACTTATAAGCTTGACCGCTCCGACCTCGATGCGAATTTCGGATCTCTCTACAAACGAGGCGTCGGCACAACGCTCTCGATCCAGGAGCTACTCGACGTCATGCTACGGGACTCGGACAACACCGCTGCACACGCACTGCTTCATGTAACTGACCTGCTCGGGATCAAAGACCCGTTTGCGGACGTCTACGACGCGATGGGGTGGCAGGCGGTCGATTTCGGTTCAAAGCCGACGTATATCGACATCAATACGAAGACGCTCTCGAATATGTTTATCGCCCTGTACAACGCGACATATCTCTCCCCCGCCGATTCCCAAGCGATCTTGCGCGTGCTCGATGAATCACATTTTAATCAGCAACTCGGAGCCGGCATCCCTCCGACGGTCGCGTTCTCGCATAAGATAGGTATAGACGAAATAGCCGGAACATATTCCGACTGCGGCATCATCTACGTCCCTCATCGCCCGTACATACTATGCGTAGGGGCCCAGGGGATGTCGCAGATGGAAGCGGACAATTTCATGGCACGAGTCTCTCAAGCGGCCTATCAATACGTGACCACGAATTGACAACGCCGTCCCATATCCCAGAAACGGTACCGCCGCTATACTACCACCATGAAGCCAACTGTCGTCTTTGAAAATCTCAATCTCGGTCTCAACAACGCTGACTTGCGAGCAAGCGTTGAACGGCTGCAACAAGGTAAGACCTACGCAGACCTCTCGACCATCATCATCTGCCCGACTCGCGGCATGATCCCCGATCGCGTCGTACAGGCATGGATGGGCCTCATCCGTCCTATGAACCAGAAGTGCATAGGTCCTATATTCTTTCGTGGTTACGAGGTGGGCGAAGCGTACAATATGGCATTCAACTTCGTGCTTTCAAATCCTGAGCTGGCGAAGTGGAAATATGTGCTTACGATCGAGGAAGATAATCTCCCGCCGCCCGATGGGCTGCTGAAACTGTACGAGAGTATCGATCGATATGATGTCGTCGGCGGTCTATACTGGACCAAGGGCGAGGGTGGCCAGCCGATGATCTATGGCGACCCGGCGACACAACCATTGAATTTCATCCCTCAGAAACCGCTCGCGGATACGGTCATGCCGGCCAATGGCCTTGGCATGGGGTTCAATCTCTGGAAGATCGAGATGATGAAAGACGAGCGCATTCCGAAGCCGTGGTTCGTTACGAAACAATCGTACGAGCCCGGCAAAGGGACGAGCGCATATACCCAGGATCTTTATTTCTACGAAAATGCTGGGAAGCTCGGGTACAAGTTCGCGTGCGACACACGCGTCAAGGTAGGGCACCTCGACCCACAATCGGACGTCGTATGGTAGTAAATCGGCATTCTGGCCTCATTGCCCTGGCACTGTGCTGCGGTGTATTCATCGGTGCCCTGTCAATGAATCACTTTTCCGCGCCCCGCTCAGTAGAGCGGGAAAAAGACCTCATGGATCCAAATGAATCCCATGGGCTCACTAATCCATTACTCGCCTGCGGCGATATAAACGATCTTTCCGTCGGAGCGATGGAAAAACTTCGTGCGACCATCAATGGATTCATAAACGACGCGACGGATCGAGGCGGTATCACGCATGCCGCAGTATATATACGCGACCTCAACAATGGGCCTTGGATAGGGATACACGAGAAGGAATATTTCTACCCAGCTTCCCTGCTCAAGGTCCCGCTCCTGCTCGCGGCCTACCAAAAAGAAGAGAAGCATCCTGGTTTTCTCGATCAGAAGGTCAAGTACCAGAAAAAGGCTGCCGACACGAACTACCTTTTCCCGCCCGTACAAAAACTGGAGCTCGGTCATGAATACTCGGAGCGAGAGCTCTTGCGGCGAGCGATCATATATTCGGACAATGAGGCGGCTGCGCTTCTGGGCGAGGCCGTAGGTTTTGGCAACCTCGTCGGCGTATTCGACGATTTCGGCATACAGGAGCCATCTGCCGGTGAGGATTATCAGATGCGGGTCCGGACCTATGCATCGTTCTTCCGAGTGTTATATAACGCGTCTTATATCAACAGGATTCATTCCGAGGAAGCGCTTCAGCTCCTCACAGAATCAGATTTTGACAATGGCATCGTGGCCGGCACGCCTGCCGGAGTGACGATCGCTCACAAATTCGGCGAGCGCGAGGGCACGCTCGAGAACGGGAATATGCAGCTGCACGACTGCGGTATCGTCTACGCCCCTCAAAAGCCGTACCTCTTGTGCGTGATGGCCCAGGGCAAGACGACCGGCGAGATACTCGATCTCATGCGGCGCATCTCGCAGGCGACCTACGCCGTCATGCTGCGCTCCTAGCCACAAACCAGATTCCCGCTATACTCTATCCGTATGAAACTTGATATCGCCTGCGGGCAGAATAAACGCGAAGGATTCATGGGCGTCGATATCGCTCCGGGTGAGGGTGTCGATTTCGTCCACGACCTCGATACCTACCCGTGGCCGTTCAAAGATAATTCAGTGGAAGAAGCGCATGTGTCTCACTATGCTGAGCATACGAAAGACCTGATGGCATTCATGAATGAGGTGTGGCGCATCTGCGAAGATGGCGCCAAGATCACCATCATCGGTCCGTATTACACTTCTATCCGCTGCTGGCAAGACCCGACGCATGTGCGTGCGCTCTCTGAGGCCACGTGGCTCTATTTCCAGAAGCCCTGGCGCGAGGCCAACAAGCTCGACCACTACCCCATCCACTGCGATTTCGAGGTCACCAACATGTTGCTCTTCTTCAACGAACCGTGGAACCAGAAGAGCGAGGAGGCCCGACAATTTGCCGCTCAGCACTACTTCAATGTCGTATCCGACATCATGGTGGAACTGAAGGTAAAGAAATGAAACGCGCCCGCACATTCGCACGCCTCGTGCCGCGGCTTCCCGCGCGCGAGTGGCGCGTCTTGGCATTGGCCACCATCTTCTTCGTCTCCGGTCTCGTGTTCTTCGCGGAACGAGGAGCGACAGATGCGCGCGACGCCGCCACACCGCTGCAGATACAGACCAGCGATTCGCTCATGCCGCACGAGCAGACGCCATCTCCGCGCGAATCCCTGGCAAAGCTACCGGCCCCGGAGACCTTCCAGACATTCGCCTACACCGGCGAGGAATCGATCGGCGCCTCGGGCACCTGCACCGATGCGTACTATGCCCTGCTCATCTACCCGAAAGAGATCGATTACCGCGCGAGTCCGCTCGACGCCAAGTACAATACGGCGACCGCGTGTACGGATAGATCGTTCATCACGACCATCGCGCTCGCGCCCCTCCATCTCGAAAAAGGCCACTCGTACTATGTAGTGAAGGCTCAGCAGGGCGCAAAAAACGGGTGGTATAATCCGTATTGATGCACCGCTCGCGTATTCCTTCGTCATACCTGTACATCCCGGCGCTCGCGCTCCTCGGGCTCTTCCTCTGGGGTCCGGCGCTCATTTCCTACGGCGGACTCTATGTCTCGCAATACACAGGCACCCTCTACGCCTTCTACATGGATGGCGGACAGACCCTCTTCGGCCAGGTCCAGAGCGTCGGATTCGGCACTGTCAGGCTCCACGACGTCTACACTTTTCAGAACGTGACCGTCGGTTCGACCGCGACATCTAATCTCACGTCGCAGCACAACAACGCACTCACCCGTCCGGACAACTGGCTCGCTGTCGAATGGCGACACGTTATCTTCTTCGAGAAGGTCGGCCCCGACGCCAAGATCCGCGACATCATAGAGGCCCAGCCATGAGCTGGAGGGGTCTCGGCAAGTTCGCGCTTCCGGCACTCTTGCCTGCAGTGCTCGCGTTCAATGCCACGTCGACGAGTTTCTATGCGCGCCAAGATATCGTCGGCTCGAGTGGCGGTTCTGCGATAAGCGGCTACAGCACCTCGACCACGTTCCGCATGGTCGGATCCGAGGGTGAGACGGGTCTTGGTACCTCGACGAGTGGCACCTCATTCAATTCGTGCAGCGGCTTTCTCTGTTCCCTCTTCAAACCCATCTATCCGCAATACACGCTGACGCATTACCATTGGCGCAATGACGACGGGAGCGAGACGACCGCCACATCGGGCAGCGGTGGGACGCAGGATACTGCGACCTCATCGGTCCCGAAGAGTGCTACAAAACGTCTCCGCGTGGAGGTATCCAATGAGGGCGGTACCGAGGAGAGCTACTCCGCACAACAGTTCAGGCTCGAGTACGGCCTGCGCAGTACGACCTGCGCCGCAATATCGAGCTGGACGGATGTCGGGGCGGTCGGTGGCGATTGGGATATGTCGAACAGCACGAATCTCACGAACGGCAACGATACGACCAACATCGCGACGGGTGTCGGCGGCGTGAGCGACTCGAACAAGTATTTCATCGGTACTGGAGGCGTTCTCGATACATCGAGCCAGAGCGGGTCGATATCGGTACCCAGTCACTCCTTCGTCGAGCTTGAGTACTCCATACAGGCCCTTTCGGGCGCGACGAGCGCGGGGACCTACTGTTTCCGCGTGACGAATGCAGGGTCGACGGCCAATTACATCTATAGTGCCTACCCCACTGCGACGATATCAGGGTCGGTGTCGCTGACGCTCTCCGTATCTACTGATTCATTCGGATCGGTGACGCCCGGGACGGCGAAGTTCGCCACGACGACCGTCGTCGTGAATACGAACAACACGACAGGCTGGAACACTTCCCTCTCCGGCGACCAGAAAGACACGACACACAACAACTTCGAGCTCATCGGTGCCTCGACGACACAGATTACCGATCAGACCGAATGGGTACCGGGCTCGGCGACGACATCGGCAGGCAATGCCGTCCGCATCTCTTCATTCGTGAACTCTCAGAACGTGCTCGCGTTCCGTACCATGACTGCTTCGGGAACCGCAGCGTTCCGTGCGGGCTCGTGGTGGGGCTCGGCTGATACCTATGCCGATAACGCATCGACCCTCTGGGCCGGTATCCCGAGCTCTACCGTGGCCCGACAGATCGGCAATTCCAGCGTCTCATCAGGCGGTTCTGATGCATTGAATACCGTCCTGTACTACCTCAATCCTGCGCCGACACAGAAGACAGGCCAATACCTCGCCCCCCTGACCGTGACCGTCACCGCGAACCCGTAGCTCGCTTGGCAAGGATCTCCGTGTAGGCGAAGCGGATCTGATTGGCAAACGCATCACCGCCCCCGAGCGAACGCTGCATCCGGGCGCGCCGGGCGATCTTGATAGCGGCATCTTCTTGTGCGTCTTCTTGTGCATACACCTGCTCCGCACGCCGGAGGATGGTGCCGAGTATCAGCCGACGCAGCACCGAGCCTGATGCGATCCGCTGATCAGCGAGCGTGATAAGGACAGGTACACCCGATGCCCGCTTGAAGAGTATGGCTGCGATCGCCGCATAGCTCGCCATCAATGACCATGCAAAGAGGTAATTGTGCGTCTTGTGGAGCCGCCGCGCCGCACGAGCGCCCAGAATGGGGAGCAGATACTTGTCGGTCGGCCTCCCCTGTCCGATGCGGTGTATTGATGCATTCGAAAGTGGCGACCGGGCTTCTTTGCCGGCTCGCGAAAATGCCGTGGTGATGACATCGAATTGCACGTCGGGCATCGCGCGGATCAATTCTGCGAGCGCCTCTTCCGCAGGACCTGCCGTCGGCAAGAAAGTGGTCGTGAAGACCAGTACGCGGCGTTCGATGCGTTCGCCACGCGGATGGGTCTTGAGGAATTCCGCCACATATTCGCGTAGCGATCGACGAGCGCTCCAACCCAATGCCGCCGCTTTCGATGTATCAAGATCGGATTGCATGCGATTGCCTGGGCGCTCTGGCAGGAGCAACACGTCTCCCCCGAAGAACTTCGCAGTCTCAAGGAGCGAGAAGGATTCGCTATTCCCTAGGCCGAAGCCGTCCCCTGAACCGCGCTCGGCGACGAGGATCAATCCGTCGACGATATCGTCGACGTG
Source organism: uncultured Candidatus Saccharibacteria bacterium (assembly GCA_964403865.1). Taxonomy (GTDB): domain Bacteria; phylum Patescibacteriota; class Minisyncoccia; order Phycocordibacterales; family UBA2100; genus UBA10103. Next base: position 4,674 of record CAYOHS010000022.1, on the reverse strand, counting down.
CGTAAAATTACGACGCTGGGTGCCGGGAGAGACGACCGTGATCGGCGTGCCGCGCACGTACATCTGCATGAACATCGCGATAACGCTCCCGTACATCCCGACCCGCTCCCCCGGCCCGAAGACATTGTAGAAATACGTGATGGCATACGGCAGATGCTCGCGCTCGCCCGTATCTCGCACAAGTTCGGTATTCGCCGCTTTTGTCTGCGCATACGGCGAGGTGTAGCGCGCTGCGCCCCCGTCGCCAAATTTCGTCGAGGAGCCTGCATACACGAGCTTGCAGCGCTGCTTCTTCCAGAACTCCACGACCGCGGCAGTTCCCACCACGTTGAGATCGTGCACGAGTTCAGGCTCGAGCACGCTCTGTTCGACGCGTGAATATTCTCCGAGATGAAATATGAGATCGAGCTTTTCGGGGATCAGCGCTTCGATATCCTTGGTATGCCCTTCCCGGTATTCTGCGCCGGCGACATGAGCGTCCCTGGTCCCGGCGAAGTAGTTGTCGAGCGATATGACCTTGTGCCCATCCTGTAGCAGACGGGCGATAAGATTCGAGCCGACAAAACCCGCGCCACCGGTCACGAGTATCGTCTTCTGCGTCATGTGCGAAGACTACACGGTATCGGGCGCTTCTTCAATCTCCCATTCCCCGGCCTTCTGCTTGCGTGCCATGGCACCGGCCACGGCGCCGAGCCCAGCGATACCGAGCGCACTCCAGAGCCAGGGCGAGCTTCCCGGCAGCGCGGTGGCGGCCATAGCGACCTGTGCAGAACTGGTCGGGGTAGCCGTCGCGACCGGCTGAGGCTCCACATCATCGCGTACGGTGTCGGATGATCTCGCTTCATCCGTCTTTTCAGATGTTTGTGCCGCGGGCTCGGGCGCTTGGTCGGACATGGGTGCCTTGGGGATCGACTGTGGCTGAAGTGCTGTCTTTTCCCCTGCCTTGAGCGCGAGCATGCCATTAGGATAATCGAGTTCAGTATCGCCATTGCTCCAATAGCCCAACGTACCCTGCGCGATACGCATCGAAGCACCCGCGAGTATGAGCGAGTCCTGAGGCAACAGGAACTGCCGTACACCGCTCTTTACGATCCAGAATGAGAGGTCCAGATCTCGCTGTGCACCATTGACGATCTCGACGCTACCGTCGGCGTACGCAGAAAAAGAAAACTGCGCGGGTTCTGCGGTGACGATCACACGATCTGAACCGGTCGATTTGTCTTGCGAGACCGTCAGCGTAACAGCATACCTGCCGGGAAACGAGTAGTGATGCATGACCGTCTCACCTTCTGCGGTCGACCCATCGCCGAAATTCCACGTGTATCGCACATTGTCGACGACCGTCTGGCTGCGGGTATATGCGCGGCCGGTGAATTCCGTATCTGCGCCGACTATCTCGATACGATCCGCGCCGGCATCAGCAAAGAGCACCTGCGGCGGAGGGGCGACATACGAGGAGACCGGAGCGAGCTGCGTCGGTGATGTCGCGCTGGTCTGCGTCTGTGACTGTGTAGTCGACGCCTGGGATGAGGTGTCCGCTGGTACCGATGTATCGGGCGTCTGCGAATTAGCTGCGCCAGGTGTCGGGAGCGCCGGGATGATGCCCGAACCCGCCCGCTGCATAGAATCACCCTTGTTGTCCGCATTCGTTCCTGCCACATAGGTAAACGAATCCGCGACGGCCTTCTGGTCGTCGTAAAGGACCACCGTGTTGGATGAGCCGGCATTCGGATCAGGTAATGTCATGGTCGAATCGATCACATTTGCGACGCTCGGGAACGCGGATTCAAACGTCGCTGCATCGTCCGCGATGATGAGATAGCCGCCGGCAGGGATGGTCAGCGAACCGATACCACCATTCTTAGGCGGCACGTTGAACCCATGCTTGGTGGCCGACGAACCGTCAGAAAAGGTCCATTTAGTCACGTCTACGGGCGCATCCCCCGTATTGGAAAGCTCCAGCCACTCCTGTTTGTCATCGCTGCCTGTCGGGTCATACATCACTTCCGAGATGATGATCTGGGCATGCACTAGAGAAGGTGCGAGCGCGACGACGAGACTAATCGTCGTTCTGAAGCAAGCGTCGTAGAAGTTCGTGAGAGACCCCCTCTTCTTCATGTGCGGTATTATCGCGCACCGCATCCTGCGCGACAGGTTCTGGACGCGAGACTTGTGGATTACTCACCGGCGGCATCGGTTGTGCGGGTCGTGGTGCAGGCGCAGGCTCGGGCTTGGTCGCTGGTGCTTGAACATCTGCCGGCTTCGACGCTTTCTTCTCGCGCAAGATATCCAGCGGAGATCGGACTGGACCATCCGAGCGCACCGCAGCGATGGCGTCTTTGAGCGAGTTGCGCATCGCGTGCTGCGGCGCCGGTGCAGGCTGCTGAGGGCGTTCAGAGTGCGAAGCGGGTCTCTGCTGAGGAGCAAACGAGCGCTCTTCGCGCGCAGCGGGGCGCGCATCGTGTGACTGCTGTGGGTTCACCTGTGGACGGGGCGATACCGGAGCAAACGCACGTGGCGCACCATCGCGACGCGGCATCTCTTGCCGCGGTATGTCAGTACGGGGTGTATCAAAACGTGGACTGCGTTCCTGCGGCCGATCTGCAGGCCGATCCTGCGGACGGCGATCGTTCCCCCATGGCCGGTCTTTGGGCTTCTCGGTCTTTGGCGGTGGGGCGAATTCCGACTGCTTCTGCATGATGTGCGCCTCTATCTCTGCCCGAGGTCGCGCATAATGAGTACGCGAACGGATAATCACATCTTCGCGGTACGTGATAGATGGCGCGACGATCGGCGGGATGGTCTGGGCGGAAAACGGTGGACTTCCCACCCCATCGATCATGAGCGTGAGATAGATCTGTCCGAGGCCCAGGCCGACGAGGTCTTCGGCGACGAACGTGGGCTCGAAGACCGTCTTCAAGACCTCCGCATCGAAAGGCCCTACGCGGAACACGATAAGCGTACCGACGTTGCCGAACACGGCCTCGCGCACTTTCTCTTCCATCTGTTCGATGTACTGGTTGGCGAGCGTGAGCGCGAGCTTGTATTTGCGGGATTCGGAGAGGATATCCGCGAATGCATCGTTCATCATCGACTGGAACTCATCGACGTAGAAATAGAAGCGCGGAAGCTTCGCCATACGCATCGGACTCTCGTCGGCCCTGCTCATGGCGGCAAGATAGATCTTGACGGTGAGCATAGAGCCCAGGAGGCTCGCGTTGGTCTCGCCCATCCTCCCCTTCGAGAGGTTCACGATGAATATCTTCTTCTCATCCATTATCTTGCGCAGATCAAAGGTGGATTTCGGCTGGCCCACGATGTTGCGTATCAGAGGGTTCGCCGTGAACTGACCGATCTTGTTCTGAATGGCAGGCGTCGCCTCTTGTGTGTATCTATCCGTAAAACCGGCGAACTCTTCTGTCCAGAACGAGCGGACGATAGGGTCGGTTATCTTCTCGATCACGGCTGTGCGGAACGTCTTGTTGGTGAGCATGCGATTGACGTCGAGCAGGGTCGAACCCGGGTACTCTAGGAGCGCGAGCAAGGTGTTTTGGAGGATGTATTCCATACGAGCGCTCCAGGCGTCTACCCAGATGCGTTTGAGAGCTCCCATGAGCCCGGAGACCACCAGGTGGCGCTTGTCGTAGCCCACGTCTTCCATCACGTTGAACCCCACGGGGTAATCCGTGTCGAATGGGGCAAAATAGACGACGTCGTCGAGACGGTCGTATGGCACGAAGTCGAGCAGCTTTTCTGCCGTCGAGCCGTGCGGGTCGATGAATGCTAGCCCCTCGCCATTCTGGATATCCTGAATGGCCATGTTCTCGAGCATGGTCGATTTGCCCATACCCGTCTTGCCGATGACGTAGATGTGCTTGCCGCGATCGACGGCACGTATACCGAACATCTCCTGCTTACCGCGCGTATGCGTCGCGCCGAAAAAGGTCACGCGCGCGTCGTCGTTGATCTTGGCGGGGTGTTCCCCAGCCCCGGCACCGTGGCCATGGTCTGACATATGAGTAGTATACCGGAAAGTTGAAAGCGCGACCCTGCAGGCAGGGTCGCGCGTTCGTGTAGCTCGGTAAGAAACGAGAAGTTCAGAGCATCGGGTAGAGCCAGACGATCGCGAGCGCTAAGGGCCCGACAATCCCGAAGAATTTCAGAACTCCGATGACTTCTTGTTCTTCCTGCATTACGTGTCTTATGTAGTCCATCCTGGACTCCTTACAAAAGAGGATGAACCCAGCCCGCGGGCACAGTATCACACCTTTGTGGCCTCTGCATGAAGCGGTTATCCCCATCAGGGAGTTACTGCCCTTGGGTCATCCGCGTCCGCTCAGCCGTCTTTCGGTCTCCTTCTTTGCGGCGCACGACGATACCCAATCCGATGATGATGACCCCTGCTAGGAATAAGAGTCCGGTGTCCCAACTGGTCGGGAATCCGAGGAACGGGACCACGGCGACGAACGCGCCCGCAAGCATGATGAGTGTGTCGAGTGTCATAGGGCTAGATGATAGATGAAAAATAAGAAATTAGAAAGAGGGCTTATGTGCCTACTATGACGACAAATTCTCCGCGGTCTGCTTTATCCGCGACAAGGCGCTCCGATACATCCGCCGCGGTTCCGCGATACACCGCCTCATGCATCTTCGTGATCTCCTTTGCAACCGTGA
>CAYOHS010000021.1:12995-14182 GCA_964403865.1 uncultured Candidatus Saccharibacteria bacterium | reverse complement strand
CATTTCACCTATACGGCAGAGAAGGCCGGTGGAGAGGTCTATAGCGGTGTCGCTGATGCGCGCGACCGCTTTGAGCTCTACGAGGTCGTACGGCGTGAAGGCGGGAAGATCGTCTCGGTCGTCGAGGACAAAAGTAATTCATGGCTCAGCATCCGCTATTGGAACACGCTCCTCTCGAGCGTGAAGGAATATGACAAGGTCCTCTTCGCGCGCAATCTGAGCTCGATGCTCAGTGCCGGTCTCTCGCTCTCGCGTGCACTTTCGGTGATGGAAAGACAGACGCATAACCTGAAGCTGCAGAACGTCATGGCCGAGGTGGCCTCGAGCGTGCGCCGCGGCGATACACTCCACGTCTCGCTCGCGAAATTCCCGAAGATATTCCCATCGCTCTTCATCGCGATGGTGCGTGCGGGCGAGGAAGGCGGTGACATGGCCGCTTCGCTCTCCTTGGTCGGTGATCAGATGGAGCGCATGTACGATCTCAAGAAGAAGATCCGCGGCGCCTTGATGTACCCCTCGATCATCGTGCTCGCTATCGTCGGCGTGGGATACCTCATGATGACGAGCATCGTGCCGACCCTGGCGCAGACCTTCTCCGAGATGCATGTCGATCTGCCGGCATCCACCAAGGCCGTGATCGCATTCAGCGATTTCCTCACCAACAATGTCTTCACCGCGGCCGCGCTGTTCGTCGGCATCGTCGCTGGGATCTGGACAGCGTTGCGGACGCCGCAAGGCAGGCGCGCACGCGACTTTGCCTTCCTCAAGATGCCGCTCATCGGTGGCCTGGTGCGTGAGACGAATGCGGCACGTACTGCTCGCACGCTCGCGTCGCTCCTCTCGGCCGGTGTCGATGTATTGACCGCGCTCGAGATAACGGGCGAAGTGGTGCAGAACAGCTATTTCCGCGAGGTGATCGCGCAGGCGCAGAAACGGGTCGGGGCAGGCGAGCCGCTTTCGGCCGCTTTCCAACAACACGAAGATCTCTACCCGCCGTTCGTCGGTGAGATGATGTCGGTCGGAGAGGAGACCGGTGCTACGCCGGAGATGCTCAAGCGCCTTGCGGCGTACTACGAGAACGAAGTCGATAGTAAGACGAAAGATATGTCGACCATCATCGAGCCGTTCCTCATGATCTTCATCGGTATCGCTGTGGGCTTCTTCGCGATGTCGATGATCACACCTAT
>CAYOHS010000021.1:0-12895 GCA_964403865.1 uncultured Candidatus Saccharibacteria bacterium | reverse complement strand
GCGAAACAGGTTACAATATATTCATGACAGCTCGTCGCAATGAGCGGGGCGTGACGCTACTCGATACTCTTGTCGGCATCGCGCTCATGGGCGTCGTCTTCCTCGGGATCGGAGCGGCGTTCCGTCTCTCTATCGACGTCATCACCAACAACAAGGCGCGCGCTGGTGCGATCGCATTGGTCAACGAACGGATGGAATATATACGCAGTCTCGGTTACACCCAGCTCGGTACATCGGGTGGTATCCCGTCAGGAGCACTCGCGCAATCGGAGAATATCGTCCTGAACGGCATCACGTATACGCGCCGCACGGTCATCGAGTATGCCGACGATCCGAAAGACGGGACCGGGGGCGCCGACACCAACGGCATCACGGCAGACTACAAGCAGGTGAAAGTCGATGTCGCGTGGTATTCGCGCCCGAGCGTGCGCCATATCACGATCGGGAGCCGCTTCTCGCCCGTGGGCATAGAGACGGCAGTGCCTGGCGGCACACTCGTCATAAACGCGGTCAATTCATCCGGAGTGCCGCTCGCCGGGGCGCAGGTGCGCGTAGTGAATGCCTCGACGACCCCGACCATCGACGAGACGACATTCACGAATGCGAGCGGGACGGTGACCCTGATCGGTGCTCCAGCGGCCTCGAACTACCAGATCACCGTAAGCCAAGCCGGCTATTCGACGGCGCAGACCTACTCGGCGACCGCCCAGAATACGAATCCGAATCCGGCCAACCTCACGGTGACCAACAACCACACGACGGCAGGAACGTTTGCTATCGATCTCGTCGGCAGGGATACCATATATACATGGACGCCGATCACGGTAGGGAGCTGGACCGACACGTTTGCTGATTCGACCAAGGTGGCGAGCTCGACAGGGATAAGTGTCGCGAGCGGCTTGGCCAAGCTCACCGGCCCTGCGCCGTATGGCGCGTATGGCGAGAGTCGCTCCATCGCGATAGGACCTTCGCTCTTGGCACACTGGAAGACGCTCTCATGGGTGGCCACAGTTCCTGCAAGTACGACGCTGCGGTTCTACGTCTACGACGGTACCGGTACGACGCTCATCCCCGACGGGCAGCTGCCCGGCAATAGCACTGGCTTCGCCACCTCGCCGGTAGATCTCTCTGCCGTCTCGACGTCGACCTACCCTTCGATCCGCATCGATGCGCTCTTCGGCACCGCGAGCACGAGCCAGACGCCCTCGCTCGATTCCTTTGCGGTGGGATATGATGCGGGCCCGACGCCCGTGCCCAATGTCGCGTTTACGCTGCGTGGCGCCAAGACTATCGGGAGCGGGCCTTCGGGAACGCTCTATAAGTACAACCAATCGCTCACCACCAACGCCTCGGCGGTCAATGCGCTCACCGGTCTCGAATGGGACAGTTACCTCCTGACCATCTCTGGCACCTCGACCGGCTACGACATCTCATCGTCGTGCGCGCCACAGCCGACCTCGCTCGCTCCTGGCGGGACGCTCACGACCAATCTGTATCTCTCGCCCCATACGACCAATTCGCTCTTGGTCGACACGCGTTCTGCGACAAACACGCAGCTCTTGAGCGGGATGACCGTATGGCTGACGCGCACCGGATTCGCGGCGACCTCGACGACGGACTCGTGCGGACAGGCATTCTTCTCGAATCTCACCTCGAGCAGCGCGTATACTGTGAGTGCATCCTCGACGGGGTATACGACCGTGTCTGCGTCGACGACCGTCGGTGGCGCGAGCACGGCCGAGCTCCTCTTCAACTGATATGCGCAGGAACACGATATTTTCTCGCGGGATCTCCTACATCGAGACGATCGTCTGGATCGCCGTCTTTACCTCTGCGACTATCGCGCTGGGCACGAGCTTGGTCTACTACTACCACATCGCGCACTACTCGATAGAGCAGTCGAGTGCCGTGGCATCGGTGCAACATGCCATCGATACGATGGTGAAGACGATACGGGAGGCGTCGTATGCCTCTGATGGCGCGTATCCGATCGTCTCGCTCGCGAACAATCAGATCGTGTTCTATGCGCACACCAATGCGCAGAGTCCGTATGCACAGAAAGTACGCTATTACGTGCAGGGGACGGCACTCATGCAGGGCGTCGTCGAGCCGTCGGGAGATCCTCCCGCGTATACCAATGCAGAAGTCGTATCGAAACTCGCCGATTATGTGCAGAACGGTGTCATGGGGACCACCACCTTTTCCTACTACGATACGAATGGCGCACTGATGTCTGATCTCACGCAGATCGGGAACGTGCGCTTCGTGAAAGCGAATGTCATCGTCGACGTGAACACCAACGATCAGCCGACGCAGCTGACGCTCCGCTCGTCGACCTCCCTGCGTAATCTCCGCTAGACCATGAACACCCTTCCTCACACGGGTTCGCGAGGTATCACGGTGCTCCTGGTCATCGCGTTCATGGGCGTCTTCGCGCTCATCTTGAGCGCCATCTCTGGCTTCGCGCTCCAGCAGGGTCGCTATGGCCGCATCCTCTATGATCGCGAGCAGGCACTGCACTCAGCGGAAGCGGGACTCGAGTATTATCGCTGGTTCTTGGCCCACAATCCGAATGATCTTCAGAACGGTACCGGTGTGGCAGGCCCCTATACCTACTCGGTCTTGGATCCGGAAGGCGGCGAGATCGGGAAGGCATATCTTACGGTCACGGCCAACGCGCAGTGTGGCGTGAATCAGTGGATCGATATCACCTCTATAGGCAAATCGAACCTCAATCCGAGCTTTCCGCGCACGCTCTCTGCCCGCTACATGCGCACCTCGGTCGCGGCGTATTCGTATCTGCTCAATAGCAACGTGTGGGCGGGAGCAGATCGCAACATCACGGGGCCCTACTTCTCCAACGGCGGCATCCGTATGGATGGCTCGAACAACTCGGATGTCTCGAGCGCTGTCGCGACATGGAACTGCGACTCCTCGTTCGGCTGCTCGCCGACACAGACGAAGAACGGCGTCTTCGGCGCGGGCACCGGGAGCGCCTTGTGGCACTATCCCGCTACCTCGATCGATTTCGCAGGTATCGCCGCGAATTTTGCGACGCTCAAGAGTAGGGCACAGAATAACGGCGGGCTCTACTTCGCGCCGGCATCGGGAGCGCTTACCCAGCGCGGGTACCATCTCATATTCAACGGAAACAATACGGTGACCGTGCGCCGCGTGACCGCGACGACGGCCATCCCGAGCTATTCGGATCAGAACGGATGGGTGACCGAGTATGGCATCATCGCGACAGAGACCAATGTGGGTACGTACGCGATACCCGCCTCGTGCTCGCTCATCTACGTGGAGGACCGTGTGTGGGTCGAGGGGACGGTCTCGGGGAAGGTGACGCTCGTGACAGCCGATGTGGTGAACACCAACAACTATCCTGATGCGTATCTGGTGAATAATATCTCCTATGCCACCAACGACGGGACGTCTGGTTTTACGCTTATCGCTGAAGGAAGTGTGCGTATCCCGCTGAATTCTCCCGACACGATGAGTGTCCGCGGCATCTTCGTGGCGCAGACAGGGCACTATGGCAGAGATTTCTATACCAACGACGGTTCATACCCTTCCAACCAGAGAGTGGGGAACACCTGGAGCTCATATGTGACGCAGACCTCGCTCACGACCAAGGGTACGGTAGTCTCAAACGGCCGCACGGGTACTAGTTGGTCGTGCGGCGGTAGCTTCTGTTCGGGATACCAGACACGTACCGACGCCTACGATGCTCTGCAGGCCGTCGCTCCGCCCCCCTTCACCCCCTCGGCCTCTACGGACTACGATTTCGTCCAGTGGATGGAGCTCTGATGACGCATGCTACAATCGCGGCATGAGAGCAATCATCGTCGCCAACTGGAAGATGTACCCGGAATCGGCCGCCGCCGCCAAAAAGCTCTTGGAAGCCACCAAGAAGGCGATCGAACCGTACAAGGCGCTCAGTATCATCGTCGCACCGCCGGCGGTATTCGTCCGCGAACTCTCTAAAGGGCGTGGCCGTATCGCATTCGCATCACAGAGCGCTCGCGCGGAGCAGAATGGCGCATTTACCGGAGATGTCTCGCTCACGCAGATGAAAGACGCGCGGTGCACCTATGCACTCGTAGGTCACGCCGAGCGCCGTGCACGCGGGGAGACCAACGAAGATACCTCCGCTCAGCTGCAGACAGCCCTCGCGCTCGGGCTTTCGCCGATACTCTGCATCGGAGAGCGTGAGCGAAGCGCCGACGGTCGCCACTTCGCCTTCGTCAAAGAGCAGCTGCGTGCAGCATTTGCCGCCGTCAAAGCACCCAGCATCAAGAAACTCATGATCGCCTATGAGCCCGTGTGGGCGATAGGTGCTGCCAAGCCGATGACGCCCCGCGATATGCACGAGATGAGCATCTTCGTCCGCAAGACGATGGTGGAGCTCCTCGGCCCTGCCGCTATGGAGGTGCGCATCCTCTACGGCGGCGCGATAGATGCCACGACCGCACGACCGATGCTCGAAGATGGTGATGTGCACGGACTCTTGGTCGGACGCGCGAGCGTCGATGCGGTCGCATTCAAAGGACTCATAACCGCTATCGGCTCATGAACCGGCTTCTCGATCTTCCGGCCGATGCACTGCGTGGGAAGCGCGTCTTGGTGCGCGCCGGGTTCGACGTGCCGCTCGATGCGCACGGCGAGGTAGGTGAACTCTTCCGCATCGAACGTGCGCTTCCGACTCTCGTGCGTTTGCGCGAAGCGGGCGCCAAGACGATCATCCTCTCGCACATCGGCCGGGACCCCGAAGAATCGAATGAGCCGGTGGCAAAGGCGCTCGCACGCCGGATTCCGGTGACCTTCATCCCCGATCTTCTGGGCGCGCTCGCGCATGATGCTATCAATGCGATGCGCGAAGGGGACATCGTCCTCTTGGAGAATCTCCGTCGGGATCCACGTGAGACGAAGAACGACGACACTTTTGCAAAGGAGCTCTCGACCTTGGGCGATATCTATGTAGGGGACGCGTTTTCTGCGGCACATCGTGCGCACGCATCGATCGTCGGCATACCCAAATACCTGCCGCACTATGCGGGACTTCTCCTGTGCGCTGAAGTCGATCAGCTTTCGGCGGCGCGCACACCCTCGCACCCTTCTGTCGCGATACTCGGAGGAGCGAAGTTCGAGACCAAGGCACCGCTCATCTCGACGCTCTTGGCGACGTACGACACCCTCTTCATCACGGGCGCCCTGGCCAACGACATCCACCGCGCACGAGGGCTCTCTGTCGGTGCCTCGCTCATATCCAAAGAGGCGCCGAGCCCGGAAGTGCTTGCCAATCCTCACCTGCTCGCGCCGGTAGACATGACGGTACAGGAAGAAGACGGCCACGCGATCGTGAAGCATCCGCAGGATATCAAGCCCACCGACAAGATCGTCGACATCGGCCCGGATTCGCTCGCGCTCCTGGCACCCAAGCTCGAAGCGGCGAGTTTCATCCTCTGGAACGGACCGACCGGGCTCTATGAGGCCGGTTTTACCGCGTGGACACACGCCATCGCCGAGGTCATCGCGCGTAGAGTCGCCGCAGGAGCGAAATCTATCATCGGCGGGGGAGACACCATCGCCGCGATCGATGGCGCTGGCATCTCGCACGAGCAGCTCGGGTTCGTCTCGACCGGCGGCGGAGCGATGCTCGAGTATCTCTTGGACGGCACGCTGCCTGGTATCGAAGCTTTGAATTAAAAAGAGAGCGGCGAGCCTTTTTTCAAAGGCTCGCCGCGACCGCGTCACGTGTTTGGTCTCGTGACCGAGAGCACGCCAACCTGCTTGGCGACCAACGCGAGACAGCGTCCCAAGTTTTCGAGGTCACACTGATCCGTCCTCTCGTTAGATGCTCGTAGAGCCTCTAACAAGAGATCGTGAATGGCCTGTGCCTCGGTGAGTGACTCGAAGACCGCGTGTTCGAGACATGCCTCGACGAGCAGTAGCTCGCACGCATCCGGGAGGAGCTCTTGTTTTCGCAGCTTGCCTCCTTCCAGGAACCGTTCCTCGAGTGCGGCTCTCAGGTTGATACGGGTCGAGGGTAACGCGTTCTCCCGCAGGGGAGTCGGTACCGCCGTGGCCTTTTCCCGATGCTGAAGCTCCGCCTCACGGATGGCACCGAGAGCGTTCGCAATGTCGACTTGCGAAAGTTCCTCGAAACCGTAACCAATGGCACGCCCGTCAACGTTGGTCTGAATTTTATCGACCACTTTGACTTTCTCCTCGTCAGTCCAAGGGCCTGGCTCGACCCCGTCCGCACTCATGAGGAAGAGTACTGTTCCGAGGCAATCGAAATCAGCCTCAATTGCCGCCAGAATACTCTCTTTTCTCAATGGCATGGTTTTTTCCCTTCACACCAATTGACTGACGAGATTATGCAATAAATGCCTGATTATCGCACTATTTTGCGTAGTACTTGCAAAATACTGTAAAATAGTATAAAATACTGCGTATAATACGAACTATGAGCACCAAACGCCAACTGAAAGCCGTTCCCCTCGATGTGCGAGACAAGCAGATCCTTAGGCTCCTAGCGCAGGATCCGCGTACATCTATCGCGGATATCGCCCGTGAGATAGAGGCGCAGCGGGATACGGTGGCGTATCGCATCGGTCGGCTCGAGCGCAAGGGCGTCATCTCGAAATATCACACCATCCTCGAGCCGCAGGCGCTCGGGCTCTCGGTATTCATGCTTGTACTCATCAAGATGAATCCGGTCGCCGGAGAGACGGTCCAGCAATTCGTCGAAAAACTTGTCGCGCACCCTCATGTGACGCATGTATCCCGCTTGCTCGGCAGGTATGACTACTTCGTGCAGATCGCTGCAGAAGATGTAGTCGCCTTCGATACTGTGCTCGACGCGATCAAGGCGATGCAGCCCGGGGCTATCGCCGATATCGAGATCGCCAACATCATCGACGGACTCAAGACAGATGATTTCTCGGGCTTGCTCTCCTGATTGCCGGGACATCCTCCATGCGCTAGGGTTGTGTGAGTAGAGGTTTTTGGAGGTGCTCCCATGTGGGATACACGCGATTACCAAGGCAAGAGAGAAGACCAGGTCGCAGGCTCAAACTGGCTCGCCACGATTTGTGTTGGCGCCGCCGTCGTGCTTGCCATCGTATGCCTGCCGTATCTCCGGTGACGAAAGGAACGAGCAATGCTTAGTCCGTACCACGACCAAGGCCCGCTCCCGCCACGTGATTCCGGTCCTCCCGATCCGTGGGGCATTGCGGGGCTGGTCATCTTCGTGGGCAGTCTGTGTGCCGCCATGGTCCTCGTCTGCCTCAAGTATTGAGCCGACGCATCGTTGCCGCATCACTCGCAGGGCCGCTCACTGGGCGGCCCTGTTCCTATTGAGACTTGACTGGCCTCGGCTGCCGGCTTACAACTGCAGCGGCACCAGAGAGGTGTCGATTTAGAGAATGGAGATAGGAATGCCTATCGCAGCCATCGCGCCCGAAAACATCGGTGCGGTCTACGACTTCATCGGTGCGGGCTTCAAGTTCATCGCTCCCTACGCCGGCCACATCGGCATCGGCACGTGCGTGCTCGCGGTCATCCTGCTGCTCGGCGCCAGCGGCGGCGGTTCGGCGCCGGAGAAGGCTAAGCCGGCTCCCTCGGCCGAATGATCGACTCGTCGAGGTGTCGACATACGAAGCGGCGGCGCATCCTGCGCCGCCGCGACTTTTTATACCTTTGAATGCCGTATACGCTCTGCTATTTCCGCGAGTTTCTCATCATCGGCGCGGTCGAAGTCGTATGAGGCGATGTAGCCGGGGTATGTCTCAAAAAAGTGCTTATCGCCGACCGATCTGTGCTGCTTCCACTCGTCGCTTTTCGTGCCGTGCAGTGGTATGAGCTTGCAGTGCAGATGATCGACACCGAAGCCTTCGAATATGAAACCGGTGCGGCCGACGTCATCGAATGCTGCATCGAGCTTCTTTGCGACGGTACGAGAGGCCTTGAATATCGCGTCGGCGACGTCTGCCGGGACATCAGCGACATAGCTCGGCTGATGATCCTTCGTGATAACGACCGAAAACCCCTCTGTGTTGGGGAATATGGTCAGAAACGCTAGGTGCTTCTCATCCTCCCATATCTTGTGTGATGGGGCTGTTCCGGCGACTATCTTGCAGAAGATGCAATCGGGGTTCATGAGGGCAGTGTAGCACCGGCGGGCGGGGCGTGTTAGTCTCGCGGCAGACGATCAGATACATAGGGAGTCAGACATGGCTGATATCGAGACGACACGTTCTCGGCATACGCAAGAGCAAGAAGCTGCTCATGTGAAAAGGATACAGTTCCTCATCGCCGCCGGCGGCGTGGGGCTCATGCTCGGATTGGCCTACTCCGGCATCTCGGGGAGCCAGACGCCGTATGCGGTGCTCGGAGGCCTGTTCGTCGGGCTCCTCCCGTGGTCGATCTGGCTCGCTGCCGAGAGCTTCAGGCTGCGACGCAAACAAAAGATCGAGCTCTGGCTTGCTGGAGAGCAAGCGCGCGCCCCGCTCGTGTCGAGCGCGGTCGACTACCTCATCGGTGCACTCGAGATCTATGGGATGTTCATCGGCATGTTCGGGTGTGCCGCTATCTATGGCGTACTCTGCTGGCGAGCGGGACGGATGCCCGAGCTCGGCACGCTCGTCCCGGTCTTGACCGGGGGCACCATCGTCGGGCTCTTCGTGAGCTGGGGCATCGTCGAGGTGCTCAGCGGCTGCGCTCGGCGCATGAAGCGAAATGAGCAGAAAGAATAAGCATCGCGCACTCGACCATATGATCTCAGCCGGCTTTCTCAAGCCGGCTTTTTCTTTCGCTCCGTGCGTCGCTACGGATTGCTGCGGTATGTGCCGCATGGTATGAAGGCGGAAGCGAAACAGTAAGGGGAAAGGGGAAGCCATGACCCATGTGTGTATACGAGGCCTGCGCAAAGAAGCGATACTCGCCGCGCTCTACAACGCCGGACGACTCTCGCAGATCGAACGCGCAGCCGCCGATACCAAGCAGCATCTGCCGCTGCGAGACGCGATGACCATCGAGGAAGCCGCGCGCCTGACGGCAGAAGCTGGGCTCTCGTTCGATCATCACTGCGGCGTGAAGCTGAAAGTGGATCTGAGCGGCGTGGTAGTGGATGCGTGTGGTTACGACACCCACCACGGCGAAGGTGCCTTGGCGGAAGTGATCCGCGTGCTGCGTAAGAGCAAAGATGTAAACCTGCCAGGGCTCAAGCTTCGGACGAAGCCCGAGCACAGCGCGTAAGCGCATGCATCAAGACCGTTCCCATAGGCTGCCGGCTGCCTCAAAGCCGGCGTTTTCTTTTGATCGACGCAAAAGCGAGGGCCCTGCGGTAAAGCGGGGCCCTCTGATGTGGTGTCATGCGACACGGAAGACCCGTCGCACCAAGAGCAGGAAGCGGTCGTACGGTCCGCCGATGAAAGCCGACGCGAACGTGACCGAGCCCACTGCCGCTGTGATCTGGCCCGAGGTCGCCCCCGTGGCCCACAGCACGGTGATGTAGAGCGGTACCTGGAACACGACGAACGAGAGTACGCTGACACATGTCTTGCGTAGTATCCCTGCCGCCTCACCCGTAAATGTGACCCGGAAGAGCCAATCACGGAATCTGCCGTACGCGCCACCGGTAAACAGGTTGGCGATCGCGCCGGAGCAACGGGACTGGACTGACTGGCCGAACGTGAGACCCGCTATCACGAGCTCGATCGCCATGCCGATCACCCACGAGAAGGTGATCATGGCGAACGTGTCTGCAAAGAGCTTTCGCACCGCGGCCTCCTTTCGTATGGCTGATGCTTGGCGGAACAATAGGGTACCGATCCGCGCCCGTCAAAGGTTGCCTGACACAAAAGAAAAACGCGCCGTTTCGGGCGCGGAGCAGAAAAGACATGCTCAGGTCGAGGTGGTCAGAGACCGGCGAGCCAGCGATAGATCCGGATCTTGGCACGGAGCCGCCGGATGGTGCACTGGTTGGTCTGGATGACCTGCTGGCGGTCGTCCATGATCGCGATGGTCGCCGACTCCATCAACATCTCTTTCGTACACTCGTCGATCTGATGCCGACGTGATGCGATGTCGGACTCGAGTGCCGATATCTGTGTGCTGGCCCAATGGTGAGCCGTGGTGCGTAGTCGCTTGATCAGCTGCATGGGACCCCTCCTCACTGATGAAACCTGGCTAGAACAGTACCTCGTTCAAGAGCGTGGTCAACCGTCGTTGGGGTCAGATATCTTGGACGACGACTTCGTATTGCGAATACGTGGATCAAAAAGTATCGCCACCCCGCGATGTGCGGGATGGCGACGGTCCGGCCGGATCATTTGCCCGGGTTTTTCTTCACCCAGTCGACGATGCGAGCCATGATATCTCGGCCGCAGGATAATGCGCCCTTGTTCATGTGCTGAGCGAGGCCATCTGGCCAGTCGCGCATCTTGGCTTGCCAGAGTTCGTCAGCACGCTTCGCCTGCTCTTCTGTGGCGTCGAATTCAGAGGCCGTATTGCTCATGGAGCCTGTTCCTTCTGCGAGTGGAAACCGGCCGATATTATGCCACTGAATACATAAAAATCAATAATCTGCACTGGTGCACTGATTCACAGCCATGCGGGGGAGGCATGCGTGGTATAGTGCCGCCATGTCGGTACGGATCACGTACTTCTGCCACGGGACGACGGTAGACAACGAGGCCCACGTCTCCTCGGGGTGGAAGGATGCGCCGCTCTCGCCGCTCGGCGTGCAGCAATCTATCGAGCTCAAGGAGCAGACCAAGGATCAGCATTTCGACATCGTCTTCTGCTCGGACCTCAAACGCGCACATGAATCGGCCAAACTCTCATGGGAGGGGATATACGAGATCGTGCCCGATGCGCGCCTGCGCGAGTGCAATTATGGCGAGCTCAATGGTGCCTCTTCGGACACCGTGGAACCCATGCAAGAAGACGAGTGCATCGCGAAACCCTTCCCCGGCGGGGAGAGCTATGAGGACGTGAAGACGCGCGTCGCCGATTTCTTGGAATTCCTCAAGGCCAACTACGACGGCAAGCATGTCGCGCTCGTAAGCCACAAAGCGCCGCAGCTTGCGCTTGAAGTGCTGCTCAACGGCAAGACCTGGCACGAAGCCCTCGCCACCGATTGGCGCAAGACCAAATCGTGGCGGCCGGGGTGGGGGTACGAGATATGATGCCCGGCGGTGTGTTTACGTTGTTATTGATTCTTATTGCCGGGGTTTTGTTTGCGTATAAACCCACTCGTCTATTCATAGGGAAAGAAGAAAACCATAACGCCGCAATAGTTTTAATAACGTTCGTTGGATTTGTTGTCGCCCTGCCTTTATTTTCAAGGCAAATAAATAATATCCAAATTAAAGTTGATGCAATTGAGGCAACGGTGCGGAGCATATATGGCTCCTTTGTGCGTGAGAGTTTTAGCTACGAGGATTTGAAGAATAATTTTTCCGAATCCTCATTTGGAAATGTCGTTCAGATAAAGTTGAAGCACGCGCCAGTGGCCAATTCCGTATCGGTTTGGGAAGGTAGTGCCAATATCCCTCCTCAATACCTCCATCTTGTGGACAATATCTTAAGTGTCGAGACTAACAACTCAGCACAGACTTTTGAACAATATGCGAAACTCTATCCTGATTTCGAATACGTAGTTACCTATATTCCTGATACGTCAAAATGAAACGCGGCCGGTGAGGGCCGCGTTTGTCGTTTGTGCGCAGTTGGCGAAAGGAAACAGATCAGGTCGTCCGGAAACGTCCGGCACCATGCCATTCATCCTCGCCCTCGGCTTTCGGATACGCATACCATCCGCGAGCGCACCAGGTATCTGACATGTGACTGAGCGCGCAGAGTTCGTTTGAGATGCGGCGCAGGCTCGAATAATCTTTGCCCTCACCTTCGATGTAGGTGAAAGCATTGAACTGCGCGGGCGTGAGTTCGAGACCATACTCATGGAGCTTTTGCTCCCGGAAGGCTTTGAACTCTTCCTTTGTCGCCAATCCTTCGCGATTCGAGGCGCGGCCATTTTCGACGAGAATGCGCCACGGCTTCTCAAGATCGTGCAGGAAGAAGACGAGCAATGCATCAGATTCGCTAAATGGCAGCGGACGACCGAAGGCAGAGACGAACGCATAGAGATGGCGTGCGAAATTCATGCCGTCGGTGATGTGATCAATGTAGCCGCCCTCCCAGGGCTGGTGATTGTGGGTCGATCCCTGAGCTGTCTCAAAGAGCGGGCGGTGATCCGCGAGGATGCGCCGGCAAATGTCTCGATACGGCTGATCGATACGGCCGATCAGATCGTCGATCGAGAGGTAGTCGAGACGTAGGTGGACGTGTCGCATCGGTCTCTATCCTTTCCAAAGAACTGTTTCGAATATGCCATGTACTGTAGACGAAGTAAATGGAGAACACTATCAAGATTTAAAGAGAAATTAAAAACGGCGGCGACATGAAGTGTCGCCGCCGTTGCTATCTGTATCGTCAGCGCGTGACGACAATCAGTATGAGAAGAACAGGCTGCCGGCGCTGTGCTGGACCTCGCAGTCGATCGAGCGTCTGCCGATACCCCAGCGCTCGCCGTCGAAGTGGATGTTGTAGCACATGAGCTTGCCATCCTCGCCGAGCGCGTAGAAGTAGTTGCACGGACCATCGCATGGATAGCACGACAGAAGTCGGTCGCGGTGACGTGCCAGCACGTGCCACATGTGGGAGAACTTCACGATACAGCTTGGGCCGAGTTCGCAGATGACAGGATAATCGAGCGAATCGATCTGCAGCTCATGGACATCGATCGTCGCATCCGCGGTCGTGCCGCGCTCGACGATGTCGTAGTTCGACCTGCTCCGTGAGCGGACGGGCACGCCGTCTTCGT
>CAYOHS010000020.1:0-16337 GCA_964403865.1 uncultured Candidatus Saccharibacteria bacterium | reverse complement strand
GCACGCAGACGATCCTGCTCCTCGCCGAAACCGATATCATCGAAGACGATCAATCCGTCTTTGCCGACCCATTCGATATCGGCTTTCCAGTCAGTCGACTTCTCGACGAGTCCGTCGAAATTATTCCGACGTCCTTCTTCTTGTATGAAGAGGCGGACATCGTGGCCTTCGGTCCGGAGGAGATACGCGAGATGACCTGCGATGAGGTCGTTTGAGACGAAGAGTACTCGCATAGCGGTAGAGCCAGTGTACAATAAGTCGCATGGATAGGAAGACCCTGCTGGTGGGTATCCTGCTTTTGATAGCACTCATCGCGTCCGTCGTGGTGTCCTTCGAACGCAGTTTTGTGTGGAAGGATGTACCGATCGAGAACGCCGACACCGCGGCTGATACACCATGATACTCGCGCAACTCAGCTCCACCCTCTGCGGCACCGAGAACCCGAGCCTATTCGGCGCCTTCGATCTCACCACCCCACCGCCGCCCCTCGTCTATGCGTACGTCCCCCTCTCGCTGGTGGTCGTATTGCTCGGCCTCCTCATCCGGTGGGGCGCGCCCGGCGCGCGAGAAAGTAAGTGGCTCTCAGCCGTCGCTATCGCGTTTGCCGGGTGGGTCGTAGACATACTCATGCAGTGGGTCGCTTCGTACCACGAGCTCTTGCTCTTCTCGTGGCAGCTCAATGCTATCTTCGAAGTCGGACTCTTCCTCGCTGGAGCAGGTTTCGCGTACGTGTACTGCTACCAGCGCGGCATCCCCGATTGGCTCATGTACGCGCTTGGCGGGATAGGTCTCGCGACGCTGGCGGCCATACCGACCTCGCTCAACATCCAATCCTACGACGTCGGCAACTGTCAGGGAGTCGTCGGCCCCTTGTGGTTCATCATCTACGCCTTTGAGCCAGCGGTCGTGATCCTTATCGCCTACATGGGACTCGACGCGGCCCGACATACAGCCGATACGACTACCCGACACCGCATCGCACTCGCCGCCACAGGAACCGCCCTCGCACTCGGCACGTTCTCGTTTTCAAACTATTACGGCGAACTCACTCAGGCCTACGATTTCAACCTCTGGGGCCCGATCGGTATGGTCGCATTCCAGTTGCTCTTGGGCTACATGATCGTCAGATACAAGGCGTTCAACGCGAAAGTCTTCGCGACACAGGCACTCGTCATCACACTCATCGTCATCATCGGTTCGGAGCTCTTCTTCGTGACCAACGACACGAATCGCATCCTCGTCTCTCTGTCGCTCGTGCTCGCGCTCGTGTTCGGCTGGCTCTTGGAGCGCAGCGTCAAGGCCGAGATCACGCAGCGTGAGAAGATCGAGGTACAGGAACGCGAACTCGCGACGATCAATGCGCAGCAGACGAGTCTCCTGCACTTCATGTCGCACGAAGTGAAGGGGAGTCTCAACAAAGCGCAGGGTGTCTTCGCCGGACTCATCGAGGGCGACTATGGCGCGCTCTCGGATGAAGCGCGCGGCATCGCGACCAACGCACTGGGTGAGGTCGCGAAAGGTATCGCGATGGTGATGGACATCCTCGCCGCGTCAGATCTCAAGAAGGGGACCGTATCGTTCGACATGAAGCCGTTCGACTGCACGCACGCGGTCGTGCAGGCAGTCGACGATGCTCGCGCTGCCGCACGCAGCAAGGGCATACACCTCGAACTCATGACGCCTCCTTCCGGCACGATCATCCTCAACGGCGATGCGACCAAGCTCACCAAGAACGTCTTCCGCAATCTGCTCGACAACGCCGTGAAGTACACGCCGACCGGCTATGTGCATGTCTCACTCACGCGTGCCGGGACGCTCGTGCGATTCAGTGTCGAGGATAGCGGCGTCGGCATCTCGCCAGACGACATGCAGAAACTCTTCACCGAGGGTGGCCATGGCACCGATTCGCGCAAGGTGAATGTCGATTCCACCGGCTACGGCCTCTTCATCGCAAAATCGGTGGTCGACGCCCATCACGGCCGCATCTGGGCAGAGTCCGACGGAGCCGGCAAAGGTTCGCGATTCGTGGTCGAGCTCCCAGCCGCGTAATGCCGGGTTTTCTGCTATAGTAGAGCCCATGAGCAAGCCACGCCTACTGACCGGCCTCCAGCCTTCCGGCACCCTCCATATCGGCAACTATTTCGGCGCCCTCAAGCCCTTTTCGGCGCTCGTGAAGCACTACGACAGCATGCTCATGGTCGTCGATTATCACGCGCTCACGAGCCTCAAGGATCCGGTGGCGTTGCGCCACAACATCATCGAGGTCGTAAAAGACTACCTCGCGGTCGGTGTCGATCCGCAGGAAGCTATCATCTTCAAGCAATCCGATGTACCGGAACACACCGAGCTGGCGTGGATCTTCGAGTGCCTCGTGAC
Source organism: uncultured Candidatus Saccharibacteria bacterium (assembly GCA_964403865.1). Classification (GTDB taxonomy): domain Bacteria; phylum Patescibacteriota; class Minisyncoccia; order Phycocordibacterales; family UBA2100; genus UBA10103. The sequence goes on along the minus strand of CAYOHS010000020.1, from coordinate 13,961 downwards.
GGTCCCGTTCTTGGAACTCTCGCACGCCTACAAAGACAAGGTCGCGAAGGGCCTCGAGGCGAATGCCGGTCTCTTCAATTATCCTATGCTCATGGCAGCCGACATCCTGCTCTACGACACCGATGTCGTACCAGTCGGAGCTGATCAGCGCCAGCACATCGAATACGCACGCGAAGCGGCCGCCAAGTTCAACAACACCTACACACCGCTCTTCAAGGAACCGAAAGAGAAGATCCAGGAAGAGGTCGCGGTCATCCCCGGCGTCGACGGCAAGAAGATGAGCAAGTCGTACGGCAACACCATCCCGCTCTTCGCCTCACGCGACGAGATCGCGAAAGCCGTGATGTCGATCGTCACAGATTCGTCCGGCGACAAACCCGAGCACGTGTATGCCATCCACAAGAATTTCCGCAGCTTCGAGAGCCTCGAGACCCTCTACGAGGAACACCGCGGCAAGTACAAGGCGCTCAAGGAGGCACTCATCGAAGACATCGATGCGATGGTCGCTCCGATGCGTGAACTACGAGCCATGATCTCGGACGATGATATACGGCGCGTCCTCTCCGATGGCGGGGAGCGGGCGCGCGCACGGGCAGCCGCCAAGATGAAAGCAGTACGAGCAGCTATCGGCGTAACAATCTAAATACACATATGGAACGTATCCTCATCGGAGAACTCGGCAAACACACGGGCGAGAAGGTCTCTATCAGCGGCTGGGTCTCGGTCCGCCGCGATCAGGGCAAGATGGTCTTCTTCGACTTCCGCGATCGCTCGGGCGTCGTGCAAGGCGTCGTCTTGCCATCGAGCGCGGCGATAGAGCCCGCAAAAGAGGTGACGGTAGAGAGCGCGGTGTCGGTCATCGGCACCGTCAATAAGCGTCCCGAGAAGAATATCTCAGCAGGGAAACAGAATGGCGACATCGAGCTCTTGGTGGAAGAGCTCTCCATACTCAATAAGTCACAGACACTCCCGTTCGACCTCGATGCGGAGCTCAACCTCGACACCGAGCTCGACAATCGCCCGCTCATGCTCCACACCGAGCGCGAGCGCGACATCTTCGCCATCCAGGCCTCCATCGTGCAAGCGTATCGCGCTGCGCTCATCAAGCGCGATTTCACCGAGTTCCAGGCACCGGCCATCGTGGGCGGCGACGCCGAAGGCGGAGCCGCCGCATTCAAGGTCCAGTACTACCACGACCAGACCGCTTTCCTCGCGACGTCCCCGCAATTCTACAAGGAACTGATGGTCAACGCGTTCGAGCGCTCATTCACCATCGCCAAGATCTTCCGCGGCGAGAAGCACGCCACCCCGCGCCACCTTTCCGAACTCACGCAGATGGATTTCGAGATGGGCTTCATCAAGGATTTCCGCGACGTCACCCGTGTGCTCGAAGAAGTCGTACGTGATGTCGTCTCCGCAGTAGAAGAGAAGCACGCCGCGGTGTTCGAGCGCTTCGGCACGAGCGTGCCCTTGGCCCCGGACCCGTTCCCGATGCTCACGCTCCCCGAAGCGCAAGACATCATCCGCACTGAGTTCGGTCGCGAGATCGAAGACATCAACGACATGTCTCCCGAGGACGAACGCCAGATCTGCGAGTGGGCGAAGCGCGAGAAACAATCGGACTTCATCTTCATCACCGGCTATCCGACCAAGAAGCGCGCCTTCTATACGTATGAGGAACCTGGCAAGGCGCCGTTCTCGACCGGCTTCGACCTCTTGTTCCGCGGGCTGGAGATAAACAGCGGCAGCCAGCGCATGCACGACTACGACGCGATGATCGCCCGCATGCAGGAGCGTGGTCTCGACCCAGCGAAGTTCGGCTTCTACCTCCAGGGCCACAAGTACGGCATCCCGCCGCACGGCGGCTGCTCGACCGGGCTTGAGCGCATCACGATGAAGATGCTCGATCTCCAGAACATCCGCGAAGCCACCGCCTTCCCGCGCGATATGAACCGCATCGACAACCGGTTGTCCGCATAGCGCCATGACCGCTTTCGCGCTCGAGACTCCCGTCTACCAAGGTCCGCTCGAGGCATTGCTCGAGCTTATCGAAGCGCGCAAATTATCTATCACCCAGGTCTCGTTGGCCGAAGTCTGCGATGCCTACCTCTCATACCTCGAGAAACTGCCCGAACTTCCGCTGGGTGAGACAGCCCAATTCGTGCTCGTCGCCTCGACGCTCTTGCTGATCAAATCCCGCTCGCTCTTGCCGAGCCTCACGCTCACCGAAGAAGAGAGGGAGAGCGTCGATGAGCTCGAACGCCGTCTCGCTCAACTGCGACTCATCAAGAACGCATCGAAGCTTCTGCGCAAGGAGTGGGGGACACACCCCTACGTGATCGATCGCCGCACACCAGCCCGCACCGCTATCTTCGCGCCGGCCGAGAGTTCGGTCCTCACGCTCTCCACCGCTATCCGCCGCCTCATCTCGACGCTGCCCATTCCCGAGAAGATGGTCGAAGCGAGCGTCGCACCGGTCTTGGCGCTCGAGCAGGTCGTCGCGAATCTCAAGACCCGACTCTCCTCGGCCGTGCGCACTACCTGGCGCGAGCTCACCAAGAACGCTACGCGGCACGACGCGATCGTACACTTCCTGGCGATCCTCGAGCTCGTACGCGGCGGCCACGCCTCAGCGACCCAGCAATCGCTCTTCGGCGACATCGCCATCGAATCCGAGGCCACCGAGGGCATCCCGCGCTACGGCGTATGATCTGCTGCTCGGACGAGTCCGGCGTCTTTCGAGGGCTCTGCAGCCTGACGAGGCGAAGCTGAGCGATTTTTCAGCAGGAAAATCGCGACCTCGAAAGGCGCCGCCGAGGACGAGCATAAAAATTCGGGTTAGAATGGCTCTATGTCCGACACCATCCCGCTCTCACATCGTATCGAAGCGCTTCTCTTTGCTGAGGGCGGTCCGCTCACGAAGAAGAAGCTCGCATCACAGCTCGGCTGCACAGCCGAAGAGCTCACTACAGGTCTCGCAGAGCTTTTGCAGCGCTACCAGGGTGGCGGGATGGCGCTCATCGTCTCGGACACCGAAGCCACGCTCGCCGTCGCAGCGTCCGCACAAGAGTCGGTACGCAAGGCACAAGAAGCCGAACTCGGCAAAGAGATAGGGGATGCGGGCCTCGAAGTCATCTCGATACTCTTGTACCGCGGCCCCTCGACACGCGCCCAGGTCGACTACATCCGCGGGGTCAACACCTCCTCCACCATCCGCAATCTGCTGGCCCGAGGCCTGGTCGAGCGCGCAGGGAACCCGGAGGACGGCCGAGAATACCTCTACCGGCCTACGACCGAACTGCTCGCACACCTGGGGGTCACGAACGCGCAGGAATTGCCAGAATATGCTAAAATAGCGAGCGAATTGGCCGCTTTCGAGCGCTCACAACGCGCGGAAGAGCCGTTCGCCCCCGACCATGCCTCCGATACAGGAACTCCAGCCTGAGACCCCCGCGCCTGATCTCGGCGCTCGCTACGCCGGGCACGCACTCTTTTCCCTCGTCTTCCTTGCGGGAGCTTTTACTGCGTATGCTTATTTTTCGGGAACCGCGATAGCGTCTTCGGATTCTCAGACCGCCGTCGCCGCAGCGATAGCGCGCGATCAAGAAGAGGCGGCACGTCCCGCCTTCGCACAAGTGTCGCTCGAGGCCGAAAGCGCGATCGTCTACGACGTCTCGACGGGCGCCGTGCTCTTCCGTCGCAATATCGAATCACAGCTACCGCTCGCATCGCTCACCAAGGTGCCGCTCGTTCTCGCGGTGAGCGAAGCATTGCCCCTCTCATCGGTCATGACACTCTCGACCGGTGTGACCGGTTCAGGGCCCACCGACTCGCTCTCTGCAGGCACTTCGTGGACCACACAGGACCTCATCGCATACACGCTCACGAGCTCATCGAATGAAGGTGCGCAAGCGCTCGCAGATGCCGCCGACGAACCGCTCCGGACCCAGTACACGCAAGCGCCGGTGGGGTCTGCCGCCGTGTGGCTCATGAACCGTCTCGCACACGAACTCGGGCTCGCACACACATACTTCCTCAATCCGACGGGGCTCGACGAGAGCACGACCCAGTCCGGTGCCTACGGCAGTGCCGCCGATGTCGCCAAGCTCTTCGCCTTTGCGGCGAGCAGCTCACCGGATCTCTTCCACGCTACCGCTTCAGAGCATGTGACCATCACATCACCAGACGGTCGCACCGCTACCGCTGCCAACACCGACGAGGTGCTCGGCGACATCCCTGGACTCGTGATGGGGAAGACCGGCTTTACCGATCTCGCGGGCGGAAATCTCGCCGTCGTCGCCGATCTCGTGCCAGGACATCGCATCGTCGCGGTCGTACTCGGTTCGACCCGCGAAGGCCGCTTTTCCGACATGCGAGCACTCATCGCCGCGACACAGATCGCGCTTGCGCCGACCACTCCCACCTCTACTCACTAGCACAACACCATGCATTCGTTCGCTTCACCGATCATCAGTGCGCTCATCCCGGCGACCGCGGCGTTCGTCATCGGTCTCTCCATCACGCCGATCCTCACGCACTATCTCTATCTGCACCGCGCATGGAAGAAGCGTCCCGGTAAGATAGCGCTTGATGGCAGCACCGCCGCCGTGTTCAACGGCTTGCACAAAGAGCACGAGGTGAAGGCGCCCCGTATGGGTGGCATCATCATCTGGGCGAGCGTACTGCTCACGGTCATGCTCTTCCGCATGCTCGACATCCTGATGCCAGGACCGACTGCCGATGCCCTCGATTTTCTCAGTCGCAGTCAGACATGGGTACCGCTCGGTACGCTTCTCGTCGGGTCACTCATGGGACTGCTCGATGATCTCTTGATGATCGGCGAACGAGGTGAGGGCATGCGTCTGCGTACGCGCTTGCTCATCGTCGTGGTGCTCTCGCTCTACGTCGGCTGGTGGTTCTACGCCAAGCTCGGACTCATGGCTATCAACATCCCGTTCGCGGCGCCGCTCATGCTCGGATGGGGCATCATCCCGCTCTTCATGCTCGTCTCGCTCGCCCTCTACGCCTCTGGCGTGATCGATGGCATCGACGGCCTTTCGGGTGGTGTCTTCGCGACGATATTCACCGCATACGCGGTGATCGCCTTCGCCCAGGGCCAGAGCGACATCGCGGCGCTGTGTGCCGCTATCGTGGGGGCTTTGCTCGCGTTCCTCTGGTTCAACATCCCACCGGCGCGCTTCTATATGTCGGATACCGGGACCATGGGCCTCACGCTCGCGTTGGCCGCTATCGCATTCCTCACCGACAGTCCGGGCGGTGGCGTCGGTGTGGCCGTGCTACCGATCGTCGGCGGAGTGCTCGTCGCGACGGTCGTCTCTAATATGCTGCAGGTCTACTGGAAGCGCGTGCTCGGACGCAAATTGTTCCGCGTCGCGCCGCTGCACCATCATTTCGAGGCGATCGGCTGGCCAGGCTACAAGGTGACCATGCGATACTGGGTCATCTCTTCGATGCTCGCGTTCCTCGGCGTCATCGTCGCTCTCGCAGCGCTCGCGTAATCCACGGGACGCCTTCCCGGGCTGCGGTACAATAAGGCTCCATGGGCAAGAAACGCGCGCACGTCGATCATCTGCTGGCTCTCATCCTCATCTGCCTCGTCCTAGGCGGCGTACTACTCTTTACCTCTGCGGCATTCGGGCTCCTTGCCCGCGGATCCTTGAGCATGAGCTCGGTCTTCTTGAGTCACCTCGGGATGGGGTTGGGGATGGGACTAGTCGCGCTCGTCATCGGCCTTCTCACCGACTACCATCTCTGGAGAAAACTGGCTCCCTATCTATTTGCTGCCGCTCTGCTTGCGACAGCGGCCGTCTTCATCCCGCACATCGGTATGGAGCATGGAGGCGGCAGACGCTGGATAGTACTCGCCGGCATGTCGTTCCAGCCGTCAGAAGCGCTCAAACTCGCGACAGTCATGATCGCGAGCGCCTACTTCGCCACCATCCGCACAAAGGTGCAGACGTTCTCGTGGGGGATAGGCGGATTCGCCGCACTCATCGCCCTGCCGGCACTCCTCCTGGTGCTGCAGCCCGATATCGGGACGTTCGGCGTCATCAGCTTCGCGACGCTCGCGATATTCTGGGTCTCCGGTGCACGCGCGCGCGATATCGGCATACTCGCGATGGTCGGCATCATCGCGCTCGGAGCCCTCTTCTATACCAAGCCCTACATCCGCGATCGCATCACGACCTTCTTAGATCCGTCGCAAGGCAAGCAGGCCGAGAGCTACCAGATACATCAGTCGCTCATCGCCATCGGCTCGGGCCAATTCTTGGGTCGCGGCTTCGGGCAGGGGATACAGAAATTCACCTACTTGCCAGAACCGATGGGCGATTCGATCTTTGCGGTCGCGGGCGAAGAGCTCGGGTTCGTCGGATGCTTGCTCATCGTGCTCCTATTCCTCTCGTTCGGGCTGCGCGGTTTCCATGTCGCGCTCAAGTCGAAAGATCCCTTCGGCATGTATCTCGCGATCGGCATATCGACGTATCTCACCATCGAGGCGTTCATCAATATCGCGTCGATGCTCGGCATGGCCCCGCTCACCGGCATCCCGCTGACGTTCGTCTCCCAAGGAGGTTCGGCCATGCTCATGTCGCTCGCGAGCGCGGGTGTACTCTTGAACGTCTCAAGAGGGAAGGGGAAGGGCACCTTGGCCGCAGAACGATAGCCTGTCGGGCAAGAAAAAATCGGGTACAATATCCCAATGCGTATCGCGTTTACCGGAGGCGGCACCGGCGGGCATTTCTACCCGCATATCGCCATAGCGGAATCCATCGAGGATATCTGCAATACGAAGAGCCTCATCGAGCCCGAGCTCTACTACATCGGGCCGCAGCCCTTCGATAAGCTAGCCTTGGCAGAACACGACATAGTATACATGTCAAGTCCCGCAGGTAAGGTGCGTCGCTACGCATCCGTCTGGAATATCCTAGGGGTATTCTCGACCATGGCCGGCGTCATCTCATCGATCTTCAAGCTCTTCAGCCTTTACCCAGACGTCATCTTCTCGACCGGCGGCTACGCCGCATACCCGACCCTCTGGGCCGCACGAATCCTCGCGATCCCGGTCGTGATCTACGACGCGGATGCAAAGCCCGGGCGCGTGTCCCTGTGGTCATCGCGATTTGCCAAATGGATCGCCGTAGCGCACCCCGATGCCGCCACAAACTTTCCGCAGAAAGTCCGTGATCGCATGGCGCGTGTCGGGCACCCGATCCGCAAGGAGATCCGCGGATTCGCACCCGAAGGCGGTCATGAATTCCTCAAGCTCGACTCCTCAGTCCCGACAGTCTTCATCCTCGGTGGCTCCCAGGGCTCACGCGCCATCAACGAGACGGTGCTCGATGCGCTACCGCAGCTCGTCGAGAAGTACAACGTCATCCATCAGGCAGGGGCCGGAAACCTCGAAGAGGTGAGTGGTATCGCCTCTGTCGCACTCAAGGGTTCGCCGTATCTCGAGCGTTATCGCGCATTCGGCCTTCTCAATACGCTCGCCATCCGCATGTCCGCGGGTATCGCGAGCCTCGTCATCTCGCGCGCGGGCTCCGGCACCATATTCGAGATCGCGTCGTGGGGCATACCGGCGATACTCATCCCGATACCGCCCGATGTCTCGCACGACCAGACCGAAAACGCCTACTCGTATGCGCGCGCCGGCGGCGGCATCGTCATCGAACAGCAGAATCTCTCGCCGCACGTATTGGCGGCCGAAGTCGATCGTCTTATGAATGACGCGACGCTCCGCACGCGCATGCATGAAGCCGCACAGAAGTTCGCGCGCCCCGACGCTGCCGAGAAGATAGCCACCATCCTGCTCGAGACCGCATTAGCACATGAACCTGCCTGATATGGAAAACCAGAAAGTCGTTACACGTTTTGCTCCGAGCCCGACCGGGTTCATGCATATAGGAGGAGTACGCACCGCGCTGTTTGCCTGGGCGTGGGCGCGCAAGAACGCGGGCACCTTCATCCTGCGCATCGAGGACACCGACAAGGAACGTGAGGTACCCGGCTCGATCGAACACATCCAAGAGACCCTGCGTTGGCTCGGGCTCGAATGGGATTTCGGCCCCGACAAGCCTGGGACTTTCGGCTCCTGCATCCAATCGGAGCGTCTCGATACCTACCATGCGGCAGCCAAGATACTGATAGACAAAGGCCTCGCATATCCTGATCCCTACAGCGCCGAAGAGATCGACGCGTTCCGTCGTGCAGCGCATGCGGACAAGCGTCCGTTCCTGTTCCGCGATCATCGGCCGAAAGAATTCGGCACATGGGACGGGAAGCGCCCGCTGCGTTTCAAGGTACCGGAGGTCAAGCGCAGCCGCTGGCAAGATGCCGTCCGAGGCACGCTCGAAGCCGGCGAAGAGGCGCTCGACGATTTCATCCTCATCAAGTCAGACGGATACCCGACATACAACTTCGCGCACATCATCGACGACATGCATATGGGCGTGACGCATATCATGCGTTCAGACGAGTTCATCTCCTCGACGCCGAAATTCCTCTCGCTCTACGAAGCACTCGGCATCACGCCACCGGTGTTCGTGACCCTTCCTCCGATCCTTCGCGAAGACAAGACCAAGAAGCTCGGCAAGCGCGATGGCGCCAAGGACGTACTCGAGCATCGTACTGAAGGCTATCTCCCGGATGCCATGGTCAACTTCCTTGCGCTCATCGGTTGGAATCCAGGAGGGGAGAAGGAGCTCTTTTCGCGCGAGGAACTGCTCGCCGCGTTCGACCTATCCGGCATCCACACGCACGGTGGCGTCTTCAATGAAGAGAAGCTGCGCTGGTTCCAGAAAGAGCATCTCTCGCGCCTGGATGACGCTGCATTCACTACGTATGTCCGACCCGCTATCCCGCAAGAAGTCTCGGACGATATGCTCGCCCACATGCTCCCGATACTACGTGAGCGCACGGTCCTCTCATCCGAGATCGCACAACTCTGGCCCGCCGAATATGCGTGGGTGACACAGGCACCAGCACCAGAGCCCGCAAAGCTCACCTGGAAAGACAGTACGCCTGAGGAATCGCGCGGTATCTTGAGCGAGACCCGTTCCCGACTCGACGCGCTCACCGAAGGTACCTATGCATCCGCGACCACTCTGAAAGATGCGCTCTGGGACTACGCGACAGAGAAAGGCCGCGGCGCTGTGCTCTGGCCTTTGCGCTATGCACTCACGGGCCTCGAGCGCTCGCCAGATCCGTTTGCCGTCGCCTCAATACTGGGCAAAGCTGAAACCCTCGCACGCATTGATACCGCACTGGCGCTCCCGCTATGAAAGTCCGGCGTGCCATCGTCATCACGGGGTTCATCTTCGTGAGCCTGTTTTCGGTGACGTACGCACAGACAGCCGATGAGCTCCGCCAGGCGATCACCGAGCACAACTCGCAGATCGATCAGCTCAACAAAGAGATCGCGCAATACGAGGCCCAGCTCACGGCCGTCGGCACGAAGAAGAAGACGCTTCAGAATACCATCTCGTCGCTCGACCTCACGATCAAGAAGACCACCGCGCTGATCAATGTCACGAAGAATAAGATAAGCTCGACGCAGCTCCAGATCCAACAGCTTGCGGGCGATATCGCAGACAAGCAGGAGACGATCGATGCCCAAAAAGCAGCTATCGCCGAGACCGTGCGGAATATCGCCGGCATCGACAACCGTACCGCGATCGCACAGATACTCTCTGAAGAGACTCTTTCGGATACCTGGCGCGACGTGGACGCGACGAACGCCTTGCAAGCATCCATCGGAGCGCACATCGCCGAGATCACCAAGGCAAAAGCCCAGCTTACCGACACCAAGACCAAGACTGAGGCGAAGAAAGCAGAACTGGAGGACCAGCGCCGGACCTTACTCGCACAGCAAGGCTCACTGAGCGCCACCAAAGCGGCGCAGAGCGACCTTCTCAAGCAGACCAAATCGCAGGAAGCGACCTACCAGAAGATACTCGCGGACAAGAAAGCCCAGGAAGCGAGCTTCGAGGATGCGCTCGCGGATCTCAAGACCAAGCTCGAGGTCGCGATCAATCCGGCAAACATCACGCCCGCCGGCAAAGGCATCCTGCACTGGCCGATGGACAACGTGCGCGTGACCCAGTATTTCGGCAATACGGCGTTTGCAGCTTCCGGCGCGTACAACGGCAAGGGTCACAACGGTATCGATCTCGCGGCCTCGATCGGGACACCGATCAAGGCGGCCTTGTCGGGCACCGTCGTCGGCACCGGTAATACGGACTCCGTTCGCGGATGCTATTCGTTCGGCAAGTGGGTGATGGTCAAACACAGCAACGGCTTGAACACGATGTATGCGCACCTTTCCCAGATCAGCGTGTCGTCCGGGCAGCAAGTGTCCACCGGGCAGCTCCTGGGATACAGCGGCGAAACCGGCTACGCGACCGGGCCGCACCTGCACTTCGGTGTCTATGTGTCTTCTGCCACGCAAGTAATGAGGCTCGGTGACGCGACCAATTCCAAGACGCCGTGCGCCGGCGCGACGATGCCGGTGGCACCACTCAATGGCTACCTGAACCCGATGAGCTACCTCTAGCACGACGTGCACGCACGCCTTGTCGGTCCCATTCGTGCGTGAAGGACGCGTCGATCTCGACCGTCGCGGCTCTCCTCAGCGACTTCAATATCGTCGGCGAGACGGTTGCGAAGTGCCGGCTGTGGTCGAGTTCACCGACAAGCCAATGGAGATGATCATCAGCGACCAGCCATCGCTCAGGTGCGAATCGGCTCAGATCAAACGGTGCTGAATATGCCTTGAGCGATTTTGTACCGGACGGCGCGAAATATTCATGGAAGTACGACATCGCGAGCTCCCGCGGCGATGTGTAGACCGGATCGCGATACCGCAGGACCGCATGGTTGGTCTTGCTGATCGCGCCCCAACGTCCACGAGCCCTGAACAGCGCCACGACGTGGTCTTCGTCGTCATCGATAGTCTGGAAGTCCATCAAGAGCGGTCGAGCTCCGTGATATGCCAAGACCGCAGCCGCAAACAGCGCTCCTTCAAAGCAATGTGCCGTCTTACGCCGGATGACCTGCCGCGGTGAGTAGTAGGTCTCGCCAGAGTCCTCAAAGTTGACCGAGATGCCATCCAAGTAGTCCTGGATGGCATCTGGGGTGCCGAGATTTTCAAAAAGCTGCCGTTCGTGGGGGACTAGGAGAGCCGAGATACGGCTTGAAATCGAGGTCTCGGATGCCATGGGGTAAGTATGGCACGGGAACGGCAATAGTCAGTCAAGATGAAATCGCAAAAGCCATTGTGCGTAGCTGTTGGGGGATCACAGCTACGCACAATGGCGCCGATCTTTTGGGAATGAGAATTCGCATTCAAAATGCAACACGTAAGGAACGTAAGGAAATTGTGGTTGGTCGCGTGCGCTGCTCAAATTCGACGGCGCGGCCGGTCTTCAGCACGAAAAGGGGAGGGAACTCCACCCCTCAAGCTCACTCCCCTTTGTGCATACGCGTCAGCGAGTCGATCGTGGGGGTGACGGCCGCGAGGCGCCGGTATGTGCCGTCCGAGAAGCGCTGATAGACCTGCCAGACGGGCGTTTCCTCAGCTTCCGGGTCTCCCACGCGCACGAGGCCGTCGAACGCATAGCCGCTTTCTGGATCAGGCCCGAACCAGACATCGCAATACGGCTCTCCGCTTGGGCTCACGACCTGCACGAGCCAGTCTGACTTGCCGTGGTAGTCGGCCGTTTTCAGGGTGAAGCCGTGCGGATCGGCGAACAACTGGGGCAGAAGACGCGTCTCGAGCTCCCGCTTGAGGGCCGCCCACGGGATGAACTCCACCTCGGCACCCTCGGCGCTCAGCACGATGATGCCGGCCGGCCGATCGTCGGGTCGGCCCCACCGCACCTGCTGTGCGTCACGCTGCGGCTCTGTCATCGTCGTGTCCATGCCCCATGTTGATACAGGGGCGGTGAGCATAGCATGAACAGTGCGTCTCAGCGGATGAAATACACCGATCTGCCGGTCTTCTCGGCGAACAGACGCCGCGGTGCCTCGTACCCATACCGTTTCCTCGGCCTCCCGTTGAGCCTCGTGGCCACCTCGGTCGCATGCAGCTGCGTCACATGGGCCAGGGACTGTCCCTTCGGGAAATACTGCCTGATGAGGCCGTTCAGGTTCTCGTTGCTCCCGCGCTGCTGCGGGCTGTTGGGATCGGTGAAGTACACGTGACAACCCAGCCTGTGCTCCATGAGCTTGTGGCGCCCGAACTCGAAGCCGTTGTCGAAGGTGATGGTCTCGACCGGAAGGCCTTCGAGCGCTTCGACGATCCGGTTCGCCACCGACGTCGCATCGAGCGCGGCGAGTTTCCGGATGATGCAGAACCCGGTCGAGCGTTCGTTGAGCGTGAGCAGGCAATGCCGGCTGTCATCCTGTGTGCCATGCACCAGGTCGCCCTCCCAGTCGCCGACGCGCTCGCGCTTGCGTACGAACTGCGGGCGCTCCGAGATATGTCGTTTGTCGGTATCCCAGGAGTCCTTGCGCGTCCCATACGGCACCCGTGGCTTGCCGCGATACCGCAGGAGCGCCTTGCGGCTCTGCCAGCCTCGGTGGACCCACCGGTACACGGTGGCGCACGAGACCGGCCGCCCGTGGCGCGAACGGCGCATATACCCCGACACCTGATCCGGCGAGAGGCCGTACCGCAGCAGCTTCTCGACGTACATCTCGAGCTGGAGGTCATTCTCGATGATGCGCTTGGGCACTCGGGCAGCCAGGCGCCGCCGGTCAAGTTTGGCGCTCGCATGAGAGGGGAGGTATATGCCGCCCTCGTTCTTGTTGCGCCTCACTTCTCGCCAGACCGAGCTCCGGTGCTTGTTGAGGACGGCCGCGATCTCAGGAAGCGTGTGTCCCTGCACGCCCATGCGCCGGATGATGTCGCGATCGGCGCGCGTGAAGTGATCGTACGGGCGCCGCGGACGGCTCATGCCAGAAATGTAATACATCCCGACTACATTCCGAAGATTAGGAGCTGTGGATATTCGATGGCATACTGCACGCGATGGCAAACCTTTTGCGCACCGCCACCATCCAGGCTCGCGTCGTCCCGCTCATCAAGCATGCGAGCGAACTCGTGCTGTTCCGCATCGGCCTCAACATGTCCGAGGCCGTCGAGCTGTTCCTGCACCGCGTCGTGATCGATGAGCGCATCCCGTTTCCCGTCGAGGCGATCACGGCCGAGAGCCTGCGGGCGATCGCGGAAGCCCTGGAGCGCGACCAGAGGGCGCGCACGGCCGAGATGTTGACGATCGAGTATGGGAGGGGTGGTGCCAAAAGCAAAAAATTCAAAAAGATTTTTTCCGGGGCGTCACGTCCCAAGATTTCCGGACACCGGAAAGCGCTGAAAAGCGCCACAACGAAGGCCTGAAAACCGAGAATGCCTATTCCGTGGCTTATTCTCGTGCCCAGAATGTTGCAATTCGAGAGAAAATCCACCGAACCATACCTGACGGCCTGCGGCCTGAGTATAGTTATAGTTCGCAAAAGATATATTGTGCGTAAATGGTTTCTATAGAGGGACGGGCCGAGACACAAGGTCTGGCCCGTCCGAGGTCCTGCCCTCACCCGCGGGTGATGCCGTCCGACATGTACCGTGACGGGGTCGTCCCGATTTCCGGCTTTCCGACATGATCGATTTCGATGAACGCGGACGGCGGATTGGGAAGTCGCACGAAGAGGGAGTCGTCGAACTTAGCCCGATGGACATTCGCGAAATACGCGTAGGTCATCAGTTTACAGTTCCCTATCCCCTGTTTCGGCAGATTCCCACGGCGGCGGGCGACGATCGGGTTGGAGCGCGGCGACGGAAAAATGTTCAATCGTCGCCGCCGCCAGCCGACCGGCCTTGGTTCGTCGCTAGATCGTGGACTGATTGACCGACTTGTTCATCCGGTCGACGATCGACGACAGGC
>CAYOHS010000019.1:0-17316 GCA_964403865.1 uncultured Candidatus Saccharibacteria bacterium | reverse complement strand
CGTGGCGCTACCTCAAGCTCCATCTGCTCAAGGCGCAGGTCCTCGTGACCTTCGTCCCGGGCAGTGCTGGCGCCGGCACGTGCGGCGTCAACAAGAAGGTCGCCATCTCGGTGATCGAGAACCAGCTGGGCATCAAGGCCCGTTCTGGTGCCACCAAGAGCGAGTGATCTGATCTCTCGCCTCACGAACAGACGCTCCATCGCCGACCGGCGGTGGAGCGTTTACTTTTTCCTACATAAAATGTTCGCTGCTTGACCCGCACCATGCGAAGACGTACAAAGCTCAGCAGTCGTCGCCTCAGCGACGTATGGACAAATGGAGATTCCCGATGAATTCTGAAACCTCTCGTGCCGTAGTCGGTTGCGCATTCTTCGTTCTCGTCATGATCGTGTGTACGACATTCGCCCTGCATCCCCATGCCGATTGGCAGCGTGTGCTCGGACACTCGGGCGTGCTCGTACTCGGATCGTCTATCCAGGCAATCGTGCTCTTCTGGCCTGGCGGCTCCGCGCAGGAAAGGCGACTCCGCTTTGCGTGGGTGTTCCTCTGCTGGCTGGGCGCACTTGGCGCGGCGGCGTTCGTCCTCGACTTCCTCGATGATCTGGTCGAGCAGGGCGTGATGCTCCCGCTCTGGCTCTATGATCCGGCGCAGTCTGCGAGGACAATATTCTGGACCGGCTTCGGTGTCTCACTCTGCACTTTGTTGGGCATCGCCACTATCTGGATGTACGTCCAGCTCTATCGCATGACTCGGCGGTAAGCACTCCCCCAAAACGTCGCGACCGCACTTCAGCGGCCGCGACGTTTGTTAAAAACAAAAAGGAGCCCGGTGGACTCCTTTCTTCGTTTCGTCTGTCTCGCTGAGCTCAACTCATCGTGTCGGAGCCGTAGCAGCTTTTCTGGAGAAACACCCAGATGTACCAGCTCTGGCCGTCCCCGATCATGTACTGAAACTCGCGAGTGATCCGTGCACAGCGCTCAGCGAGATTCGCTGCTCGCTCTGGATAGTCGTGAGCGTAGATCGTAACGTTGAGGTCTTTCATCGCGGAATCCAGCGGTCCGACCTCGTCGACCTGGATCATGATGTCCTCGGGCGTCAGACGACCCTCCTCGCAGGAAAGTGCCTGGGCGACGACCTCGGGGAGGTGCTTCGCGATGTGCCTGATCCGCGCATCGGTTATCTTGCTGGCGCGGCGGCGGACGATGACGAGAGGCATTGTGGCCCCCTCCTGTTGTTTAAACTGGCTGCACGATGCCACATATGCGGGCTGTCATCAAGTAATGCAGGCGTCTTACAAAAAGGTTGGTCCAGCCGGGATTGGCTGGACCAGGGCGACGCGGATGATCGGTACTCATAGACACAGTACGCTGCCAACAGGGTACCCAGTAGACGAATTAAATTCGTGAACAAAGGGCCATCAGGCGAGTCGGACCGTGTCGAGCCGGTTGTCGTTTGGTACGGGCTGGCATCTAGGATGCGCACGCCTCTGTGGCAAACCTCCACCGATCAGTGCCCGCAACGCTTCCCATGTGAAGTGTATGCCCGGGGTAAAGGAGTGGCAAATTGAGCGTTGCGTATCTTACCGTAGCGGCAGTAGAACCTGAAGCATTGAGTAGACACACGCGTGCAAAAAGTTCACAGAAATGCGACCTGTAAGATAAAGGCAATGATGGCAAGGACACCAAGAACTCCATTCCAAGCGGTATTTACATGCCACCGGATGCGGATAGTGCCATACAGAAGCAGCACATCAACGAGTGTTCCCACGACTTTTTCTAACTTGGTGATACCCGACCAATGGTAATGCAAGATAAAGATGTTGGAACAAATCAAGAAGATTATGGCAATTGCGAACGCAAGGTTTTTGTAGAAGATGATCTGACCGTCCTTCGTGCCTAAACTTCGCCGCTTCGCTTCTGCGTCGCGGTCGCTCTTTTCTTTCTCTAAACGCAGTACTTCAAGCCGCTCATTGGTCGTCTTCAGTTCTTTAGCGAGAGCACTCTCGATCTTTTCGTTTATCACCTTGTTTAAGTCATCGTCAGTGGGTGCTCCCACCACACCCTTACTAAATGTCTGGTCGAGCAAAATACTGCGAGCTGTTTCGGGGGGAAGATCAGAGTATCCCGACATCTTGGCGATTAGTTTTTGTGTGAGATTGATTGGTAATACTCCCTGCGCCGACTTGATCTGTGGCCGCGAGAACGCATCAAAGAATGATGCGTTGTAGTCATCTGTGCGCGTACCAAAACGACGCAGAAGTTGTAGCAACTGATCAACCAGCATCACAAATGGAGGATCGCCCTCCGTTCGTATCTTCGCCCCATAGGTGAGCAATAGTCCGTCTGAAGAGAGGAACCAGAACTTTCTCGGGCTTTGTTGCATCTCCGCGTCGCCTCTGTAGTGCTCGACAAGTAACTTGTGGTAGGCGTCGTGAGTTGCGACTGCCTTGGTCTTCTTGTTTGGCTTGATTGCCTCGTTGAGCTTCTCGACTTCTTTCTCAATGACAGTATGAGAGAAGTTATACATCCCATCTATCTTGATGCCTTTGTATTGGAGCATCTCTGTGATATGGCTCAACTTTTCAATATAATCCTCCTTCGTGATACCGGTGCGATAATATGCTCTCCAGTATGCGGTGATAAAGTTTTCTTCTTCAGACACGTCCGCGGCAATCTCGGCAAGCTCTCGCCTGATGAGAGCGCTATCCAAGAGCATCTGTTTCTTTGCCGCAACAGACCTCTTCATTTCTTCGACCGTGTACTGAGTAACAGCGATCTTGATGCCCAGTTTCTTTGCGAGCGCCATAGTATTTTCTATGGTCACTGTTCGTTGTTGGTCTTCGAGCCCAAATATGGCGTAGAGCACATTCGTATCGAGGTAGATTTTGTACTGCTTGAACGTCTCGCTCACAAACTTCTGTGTAAGCGGATCAACCTGCACCACGCTGTAAATATAGGTGCCATCGAGTATCTGCGCGAAGTAGACCTTCTTCTCGCTATCTAACTCTTTGAGGAAGGACGGGAATTCTACACGACGTATGGAGAGTATTGCTTCGGATCTATTCGGCAACTCGGTTTCGAACGTCTCGACAGAGGATGATTTCAACAATGCATCGAGCTTGGTTTGTTCTGGGTATATTAAGACCGCACATTCGGCGCCGTGACGGATGAAAACCTTGTTCAGGTAGAGTCGAAGATCGGAAACGAGGGTCTGCCTGTCGTCTCCCGAAAGTTCAGGGTATTTCTCTCCCACGGCCTTTGACCAGTCCGTATATATCCTTTTCTCGAAAGCGGCGGTCTCCGCGTTCTGTTTCTGCAAGGCCTCCGCGCGTTTCACTTCCAAGAAATAACGGCTGTCGGGAGTTGCGATTACGGTACCATTTTCAACGAGTTTTTCGAGCACTGTGCCAATCTCATCCGGCTGGAAATCGATCCTAAAAAGTGTTTTGATACCTTGTATGATCTTCTGCCGTGACTGATTATTGCCGACTTCAAGAAGTGCTTGTTCGATAAAAAAGCCCAGCACGGGCTCTTCGACTTTTTCTTCACTTCCCACGACCACGTGAACGAGGCGGCGTAGCAGATGTTGTATCTCTTCCTCTTCTCTCTTGGCCATATGTATAGGGAGATTATATATCACCACGGAGGAAAATGAGGATAGGTCGGATATTTGGGGTAAGGATCTTTTGTAACCCGCCGCCTAGGGTGAATCACCTGTGCTCTCATCGCGCCGTCGCTCACGGGACTCTCGATCCGTTGGCATGACTCTACGGGGAATCGGTCACACGTCGTTTGCTGCTGCAAACGCGCGCGACCCCGCCTCGCGCCGACGCGCTCCGGCTTTCGATTCTTCCCAAACAGTGTCCCACACTGTCTGGGAATCATTCGTTCGCTCTGCTCACATCATGACCCAAGTCGGGGCGAATTGGAACCAGATTACGGTCGAGCTGAATGCGTGGCTTAAATTCGGCATGGAATTACGCTCTCTCGCTCGGGAGCGCGATGTGGAACCCCAGGCGACACGATAGTGGATACTCCCGATAGGGACTCACACACTTGCGCGTTGTACTCAACGCGCCCGGGTGGGGGGGCTGGGGGGGAGGGGCACCATCGGTTGGGTCTCGCCTGCTTATATTACGGTAACCTCGCTTAGCTTTATGTGATTACCGGCATTTGCACATGTGGAACGCACAATGACAGCGCACGATATCACTTCACATGTTCATACAGATTTTGTTGCAATAGGGCCGCAAAATTGAAAATCAGACACAGCAAAGTGCCCGCATACGGGCGCAACTCGAACTTGCACTGGCCCGCGGCAGGTAAACATGAACTGATATATCCCTATGTAGAGCCCTAAGAGGATAGTCCAGCATGGTCATTAAACCCTGCTTTGCACATATCTCGACTAATCGTCGGCGCTATATGCGGCATCCACCCCCAAGTTTCACCGCGAAACTTTTGTGCTTGTTGCAAAGGCGAACCACGCTATGACTCGCTCAAGAGCGGGTATGAGTTCGCCTCGGTTGCCGACGATGGTGACACTGACCCTCTCCATGTGCTGAGAGTCCTCCATAAGCACCCAGTCTAGCTGGTGATTCGTATCGAACAGAATGTAGGCCGTGCCGTTGGGTATCGGCTGCGGATTGTAGCCGAGCGATATGTCGTAACCCGATTCCTTGCTGGCGAGCCAGTCGAGAGCGTTTGTGTCCAGAGCGTTCGTTCGTGCAGTTATCACAACCGCTCCGGTAAAGTTATCTCTTGTCGCATCAGCCGGAACCACGAACAGACGGCCAGCGTCGTCGGGGTCACGCATCACGTTGAAGCCTGCCGGATACCGGAAGGAATAATCTCGCGGCGTTGACGTGGAGTGCTGTTGAAAAACGGCCGCACCTTCTAGTGCCCCTTTCCGTCCCGATTGGGTGCCCTCCTGCTGCAAGTGAAGCCATAATATAGCGACCACTGCGACAACCGCCGCCATAAGCAAGAGATATCGCACACTACCTGCGAGTATATTCATAGTGAGCCAGTGCGATGCAGTTTCTTCGCGAATTCATCATAACTGTCCCCGCGTCGCCACATGTCAATCTTGGCCACCAGGAACAGGAAGAGCATCGGGATTCCAAGTATCGGGACCGTAAAGCACAAGACCAGGAGCGTGGTCGCAATCAGGCCTGTAAAGACTGCAATCGGCATGGGAATCCTGCCCAGCAAGAACAGTACGAGCAGAGGAACGCCGAGCGGCGGGAAGGCGAAACTCAGGAGAAGGACAGCAAACCCAAAGAGGAGCAGCATACTGCAAACAATGTCTACTCAGGCCTCGGGCCATGAGAGCGAAATCCCCACACAAAGTAGTAAAGGCCCGCCACAAAGAAGAGTATCCGCAGTCCGGTGGTCAACACATCGTCACTGTCTAGCGCACCCTTGAATAGCAAAACATCAGCTAGCGGAAAGAATAGAAACGTAGCGAGTCCTCCAAGCGACACCTCTACCCTGGATCGGCGGGAACTTGCTACCTTGTTTATACGCGCGACATTCGCTGTCCAGAGACAGATAGCGAAGTTAATGAGCAAGAATAGATATTGCATAACGCCAGGCTAAATTCTGCGAATAAGCTGGCACGGGCCACACAAAACCCGCCACCAGGGCGAGGGCTTACGCCCTCCGCGCCAGTTTCCCGGCGTGGCCAACGAAGACAGTCCCTGAATGACGGGTTTTCTATCTTCGTTGGTCTTTCATGCCATGCCGCCAATTGTTCGACGGTTTAGGCACTAGCCTTTCGGCTTGATATTGGGTGTGTGAATCCAGAATAGCACAGGTGCTGAGCTTGTCGCGGGCACCCTGTTTCGGAGGCGAAAATTGACTATCTGGCCTGCACGATTACACTTATCCCATTGGAAGACGCAACGGCAAGCTCCGCAGAGCGCCGTTCTCCAGGTAGTGGTAAACCCCCATAGGCGAGGGGCCTGAACGAGTTTCGTCAGTGAAACTCATGGGGGGCCGCCATGATGTCCATCGAGCAGATGCTCAAAATCGACCCGCAACTAGCCTCGCTCAACGAAAGCGAGCTGGTGGAATTACGCGATGCCATGTACCAGATGGCACAGCTATCATTTGAGGTGTATATGACTCAGAAGCACGGCGGTTCCAAATTTCCCGCTGGGTTCTTCCCGCCCGGCGACGAGGGCGCTACAGTATGACCATGGACGATTCCGAGACCTTCCCGCCGATAAGCAGCGACGCGCCGCCTCGCGCTCCAAAGCGGAAGACCGGCATCGTGTATGCTCGTGTATCTTCAGCCGAACAGGTGCAGGGCACAAGTCTCGAAATGCAGCAGCGCGAGTGCCATGAATATGCGAAGCGGAACGACATTGACGTGCTCGATACATTCGTCGAAGAAGGAGAGTCGGCGAAGACAGCCGACCGAACGGAACTGAAGAAGTCCTTTGCGTTTTGTTCAGACAAGAAGCGCCGCGTGGATTACTTCATCGTACACAAGGTCGACCGATTCGCACGAAGTCAGGAAGACCACGTCAGCATGCGTGCATTCCTCAAAAAATGCGGTACAGAACTCCGCTCAGTGACTGAGCCTATCACCGAAGACCCGATTGGCCGGGCGATGGAGGGTATGCTTGCTGTCTTCGCTGAATTCGATAACAACGTGCGTTCCTCTCGCAGCAAAAGCGGGATGGTAGAGAAGGTAAAGCGGGGCGAGTGGGTATGGCGAGAACCTCTCGGATATATCCGTATCGTGAAGAGTGGGAATCTCGTGCCGGACGAGGCCATGGCCCCGTACATCCGGCAATTGTTCGAGGAATATGCAAAAGGTGGGCACGGCTTTCGTTCCCTTGCGGACTATATGGCGCGTCAAGGTATGCGCACCAAGCAAGGCAAAAAGCCCAGTATGCAACTTATGGAGAAGATTATCCGCAATAGCCTCTACTGCGGTATCATTCGAGCATTCGGTATGGAGGTGCGCGGCGCGTTCGCCCCACTTATCAGTGAAGAGTTGTACTGGAAGTGTCAGGGTAAGCGCGGCAAGTTTTTTGCGGCAACAACGCGGAAAGCCACAAATACAGAGTTCCCGCTTCGACGATTTGTCTCATGTGCGAAATGCGGCAAGACTCTTACCGGCAGCTTCTCACGCGGCAGAGCTAGAGTGAGATATCCGTACTACCACCATCATCGACAGGATTGCGAAGCCGCTAAGTCGATAGCTCGGGAAACGCTGGAGTCACGCTTCAGGGAGTATTTGGGCAAAGTCAGTCCGGCAGTGCGTAGTGAAGCGCTGTTCAAGGCCGTTGTACGCGACGTGTGGCAGAGTAACTACAAGCGCCTGGACAGCGAAAATGCTCGTATACGCAAAGAAATCGAGGTGTTGGAGGCTGAGCGTCAGCGCGTGTTCGACATGCACCGCAACGGGAAATACAGCGACGATGAGTTTCTGGAACAGAAGGTGCTGGTGAATAAGCGCATAGACGGCAAGAGAATCCTGCTTGCGGATAAGCACATCGAGGAATTCGATATGGATGCCGCGCTCAGCTACTGCTTTGACTTCATCCGGGAGAGTGCAAAGACCTGGGCCGACCTTAAAGAGCTTCCATCCTACCAGCTCAGGTTCCAAAATCAGATATTCCCGGAAAAAGTCTCGTTTGATGGCGAGAAATTTGGAACCACGAAATTATCGGCCATCCTGGCGGTGAATCAGGACGAGCATGCAGAAAAATCAACCTTGGTGACCCTACGGGGAATCGAACCCCGGTTTTAGCCTTGAGAAGGCCACGTCCTAGCCGCTAGACGATAGGGCCGCTAACGAGACGACATAATAGCGGAAAAATGTCCATAATTCAACGGCCGGAGGGGTGCTCCGGCCGCGAGTCGTCATTCTACCCTTCTCAAAAGCAAACCGCTCCGGAAGAATGTTCCGGAGCGGGTGTCGGGACGAGGGCTCGATCAGTACCGATCGGTGCGTTCCGAGCGGATGGCGAACTCGCGTTCGATGATCGTGATCATCGACTCAGCGTAGTTGTAACGACGCGGCGGGTGCCAGCCAGCCAGCGGCGAGGGCATCTCGTTGCCGCTGCCACTGCATTCGGCACGTACGGGCCAGCCGCGCTGCTTCAGGACGGCGACGATGCGGATACCTTCGACGACGCAGGCGTAGAGGTTTGCGCTCTCCGGATCCTCGGCCTTCAGCTTCCAGCTCGTCTGTGCCTCGAACGCCGCAGGCAGCACCTGGATCTCCAGGAGAGGCTGGGGCTGCTCGAAGACGTACCCGAACATGCTGGCCGAGAGCAGCTTCACGGTCACGTAGTGGACCTTCAGTAGCGAGATACTCATCCGTCTGTCTCCTTGTCTGCAATGTAACTGCCAGCACCCTAAGCGACTCAGCTCAGTGAGTCAACGGTCTCGCTACCGCTCCTTCCACTCCTCATCCTGGCGTACCAAGAGGGCGCCGGGCCGCCGGAAGAACATGAAAAGAAAAGCCGCCGACACGGGGTCGGCGGCTTGAGTTCATCTGAGAAAGACAGAGCGATCACTCGGCAGCTTTTACCGACCGAGCCGGCTGCACACGAGCGAATTTGGCCGCGACCTGCGCCAATGATTTGCGCAAGTCGTTGATCTTGGTGTCGCTCTCGTCGATCGCTTCGAGTCGTTCCTCGATCGCGTTCAGATCGTCCTCGAGGCTGCTGAGCTGCTCAGCGAGGGTCCCTTCGCGATCGGCGCTGCCGTTCTCGATCGCGAGGATGGAGCCGTCGTCGCCGTCTTCATCCAGAAGCGCATCAGCGAGTTCCGACATCTCCTCGATGCTGCCGGCCAGGTCGCGGGCCGTCAGCTCGTCGAAACGCTTTTTGATATCCTCAGCGCGCCGCTTCAGTTCGACCAGCGTACCCACCTTCTCCTCGACCTCTTCGATGCGCGCCTCCGCGGTGTCGAGACGTTCGCCGAGTTCGGTGACCTGGTCTTCCAGATCGCCGTCAGTGTCCGGGTCACCCGCTTCGACTTCCTCGAGCTTTTCCTCGAAGGCGTCATCGGTGAACGAGTCAGTGATTGCCGTGATGGCATTCAACGACTTGAAGCTGCCGCCATCGGTCAGATCAGTCAAACGCTTTTCGAGCAGCCGCGCCCTTTCTTCGAGGGCGGGTAGCTGCGCGAGACGACGCTCAGCTTCTGCTATCCGGCCGCCACGCTTGGCGAAGATGCTTTCCGCACGCTCGAATGCTGCGATCAGCTGTTCGATGCTGCCACCGGCGGCATGGTCCAGCTTAGCGGTCAACAACTCACGCGCCTGGTCGATCTGCCGGATACAGGCTGGGATTCCCCTGGACGGGTCGGTAAGATTGTCAGCTCGCGCGATCAGGGCTGCGACGGCGGCCTTGGTGACATCGAGCCCGCGATGGCGCCCCTCGACGCTGTCGATGTATTTCGCGTACTCCTGCAGGCCCTGCCGCATATCCTCGAGCCGGCGCTCTTCGTAGATCGTGCGCGTGTTCCGGTAGGACAACGCGATGATCGTCGCGAGCGCGACGAAGGCGGTGATCGTGTAGGTCCGCACGCCTCCTGCCCAGAGGGCCTCGAAAACGGATCGGTCACCGGTCGGGATCGACAGGAGTTGATACCCGCAATATGCGAGCACGACGCTTGCCAGGATAGTCAGAGGCTTTCGCATCTGTATGTCTCCATGAATGCACTATCTATCGGGACAACCCCGCTAGATGAGCAATGTTGCTCCGCGAGGATTTAAACACGTTGGCGTGATATTTCAAGCACTACCGCTCCTTCCACTCCTCATCCTGGCGTACCAAGAGGGCGCCGGCTTGTTCGGGGTGCGCCATCAAGACCTTCACGGCGTGCTCCATGCGCATGCCCTGGGAACCTTTGATCAAGATGATGTCGTGCTTCTTGAGCTCGAGCTTGAGCTCGGCCGCGGCGCGCGAGGCTTCGCCCTGCTCGTACTCGCGGATCTTGGCGTCGGGCATGCCGGCATCGAGGGCAGCCTCGCCCATCGCGCGTGAGCGGAAGCCGACGGTGATGAGCATGGTCGCGACATCGGCTGCGCGCTCCCCTACTTCGCGATGCGCCTCCTTGCTCTCCTTGCCGAGCTCGAGCATGTCGCCCATGAGCGCGATCTTGCGCGTGCGGGTCTTGAGCGAGCGCAAGGACTCGAGCGCAGCGAGCGCGGCGACGGGCGAAGAATTGTACGTGTCGTCGATGATGGTCGTGTCGTGCACGCCGTCGATGAGTCGCATGCGGCCCGGTGTGGGCTGCCACTGCGCGAGCGCGGCACTGGCCGAGACCGCATCGATGCCGAGCGTATCTGCGACGGCGAGCGCGGCGAGACACGCCATGATGCGCGGGCGGCCGAGCGTGCCGTAGACGATGACGGGGACGGAAGAGCCTGCATGCTCAAGACGGAAGCGGATACCGGCAGGCTTCTTGGGGTCGACAGTGCTCATCTCAACCTCCTCGTGAGACGCGCGGAAATCCGCGTCCTCGGAGTAGCCATACGATATGAATGAACCGCGGTAGTCGGCCTTGAGGAGATGTGCGCGCATGTCGTCGGCATTGACGAAGAGTTTGCCGCCCGCACGCTGATACTCCGCGAGCGAGCGCTTCTCCTTGAACACCTCATCGGCCGAGGAGAAGTATTCGATATGCGCCGGGATCTGCGGGACGCCGGTGTAGATCACGTGCAAGGGCTTCAGCCAGCGAGCGGTGTTGCGGATGTCGCCGGGCCTGTCGGCGCCCACTTCGAGTACGAGCCACTCGGGATAATCGCCAAAGAGTCGTGTAAGACCGATGATAAGTGCATAGGCCCACGCGAACGGATTCGACCATGGGTTTTCGAGGCCGAGGATGGTGAGCGGGACGCCGATGTCACTATTGAAGCTCTTCTTGGAGCGCTCGACGGACACATGCGGCTTGAGCGCCGCGTACACGGCGTCTTTGGTCGTGGTCTTCCCCACGCTCCCGGTGATAGCGATCACCTTGGGCTTGTGTCGCATGAGGACCAGACGTGCCTCCCAGGTGAGCACGAAGACGACGATGGTGCGGAAGAAGGTTTTCATAGATCAGCGGTCGGGAGGGATATCATAGTAGCGTATCAGGAAGGTCGCCAGGTCGCTAAAGGGATGTGCGAGCGAGGCCGACGCGTATTCGACGCCATGCGGCTCCACGGCGTACAAGAAGATGATGAACTTCGGATCGTGCGCGGGGAAATACCCGAAGAATGAGTGCAGGTAGCGATCGGTGTAGTAGCCGCCGCCGCCCGGGATGCCGATCTGCGCGGTACCGGTCTTTGCCGCTATGGTGTAGTGCTCCTGCTTGATGGCGCCCTTGAGCAGGGCCTTGTCGTATACGGTGATGAGCATGTCGGTCACGGTCTCTGCAGTCTGAGGCTTGATGACCTGCACCGGTGCCGCGTGATCCACGCTTCGTGTGACGCCGCTCTCGTATTTGATCGCTTTCACGACATGCGGCTGCGGCATGGCGCCGTTGTCGGCCAAGACCGAGAGTCCGCGTATCATCTCGATCGGCGAGACGGCAAAGCCTTGGCCGAACGATGCACTGGCGAAATCGACGTCGGAATTACCCGAGAGTGCTCGGATGTCCCCGGTAACCTCGTTGGGCAGATCGATGCCGGTCTTTGCCCCCATACCGAGTGAGGTGACGTACCGCGCGAACACGCTCCTGCCCATCTTCTCCTCCACGAACGTCGCGCCCAGGTTGAGCGATTGGCTCAACACCTCTTGCATCGGCACCACGCCGCGGGCCTTGAAGTCGTAGTTGCAGATCTTGGCCCCGCTGCGCTCGATGCAGCCGACGTCGTTGTACGTGGTCGCAGTCGTCACCGAGCCCGTATCGATGCCGGCGGCCATGGTAAGCGGCTTCATGATCGAGCCCATCTCCCAGCGACCTTCCACGAGCGGATTGGAAAACACTGCCGGGTCTTTCTCGAGATTGTAGGCATTCGGGTCGAATGCGGGGCGGCTCGCCATTGCGACTATCTCCCCCGTCTTAGGATCCATGATGATGCCGCCGGCGAGCTTCGGCGTGTAGGTCTTCATGACGCCGTCGAGCGTGTCTTCGAGCTGACGCTCGACTTCTGGCTCGATGGTGGTGATGACGCTGCCCTGGTGCGCGGCAGGATCGAACGAGAGCGCGGCGTTGATGTTGGCGAATATCTCGGCAAAGGGATTCACCGCGCGGCCGTCGCTCGTGAACGAGAGCGTATCTTGGAACGAACGCTCGAGCCCATAGAGGCCGATCTTGCGGTCGCTCTTGTAGCCCACGAAACCGACCGTCTGCGCCGCCAGATCCTTGCCCGGATAGAATCGCCACGAATCCTGGACGAGAAGGACGCCCGGCATCTTCTCTGCGCGTATCTGTGAGGCAGCATCATCAGGGACGCGGAATGCAACCTCCTCGTATGGATCTTCCGTCTTGTGCACGCTTGCATCAAAACGCTGCGCATCGATGGGCGTCACGGCCGATATCGCCGCGTACACGCCCCTAGGATCGACGATATCCTTCGGCACGATCGCGACGCGCCACCCATGCTGCATGATCGCCGCCGGTGTGAGCGCGCCATCCTTCTGACTGAAGAAGATGGTGCCGCGTTCATCCGTATCGGGATTCGTCTGTACGTACTGGCCGAGGGCGTCCTCACGATACGAAGCGCCGTGGACGATCTGGACGAAATAGAGTCGCGCACCGAGAAGAAGCGCGATGAGCGAGAAGAGGATGCTGAGTACGCGGATCCGGACGCGGGAATCAGTTCGCATTGTCCGCAGTATAGACGATTCCGACCGTGCTCGGGCGGGATACGTATGCTGTCTCGGCAACCGGCTGGAGGCCCATCTGTGCGGCGGTCTCCTTGGAAATGGCGTGAGAAAGAGAATAGTAGCGCTGCTGCAGGGCGCCGAGACTGCCCTCGAGCGAGGCGGCCTGCGCGTCGGCTTCCCTGCCGGCCATGACGTTGAGCGCCGTCACGGAGACGACGTAGACGTAGCCGCAGAGTATGAGCACGATGGCGGCCATGCATGCTTTCAAAAGGATAGCTTCCGCCGGATGCGCGACGGAGAGTGCGGTGACTTTTTTGTTGATGTCGATGGTATTCATATCTTTTCGATGGCACGAAGCTTGGCGCTCCGTGCACGCGGATTGCGTGCGATCTCTTCTGGCTGCGGAATCACAGGTTTCTTGGTCAGACGCTTCCCTTCCCCCTTCTTCTCCCACGCTGCGAAGCGATGCTTCACGATGCGGTCTTCGAGGCTATGGAAGCTGATCACGACGATACGGCCCTTGGGAGCGAGCATGCGCCATGCGGCGTCGAGCGCTGCCTCCAGGCTGCCGAGCTCGTCGTTGACGGCGATGCGCAGCGCTTGGAAGGTCTTCGTGGCCGGATGGATCTTGCCGCGGCGGGCAGGCGCTGGGACCGCTGATCGGACGATGTCCGCGAGGTCGCGGGTCGTCTCGATCGGTCGGCGTAGGCGCGCCTCTACGATCGCTCGTGCGATGCGTCGGGCGAAGCGATCTTCGCCCCAGCCGTAGATGACATCAGCGAGCGAGGATTCCTCCCACGCGTTGACGATCGCCCTGGCCGTCAGCACGCCATCTCCGTAGCGCATATCGAGCGGCTCGTCGACGAGGAAAGACATCCCACGTCCGCTGAGCTGATAGCTACTCCACCCGAGGTCGAAGAAGACCTTTGTCGGGATGAGCTCGGCCGGTACGGCATCTTGCATCGTGCGGAAGTTTGCCTGCACGAGCACGATACGCGCCTTCTCTTTTGCGAGCGCCTTCTGTGCACGAGCGATAGCGGCTGCGTCGAGATCGAACCCGATGAGCGCGCCATCTTTCCCGAGCTTGTCGGCGATGAGCGTGGCATGACCGGCTCCGCCCAGTGTCGCGTCGATCACGATGTCGCGCGGCTGGATGTCGAGAGCGTCTAGTGATTCCTGTGAAAGAACGGATACATGCCCCTCGTGTGAGGGAGCACCGGCGTCAGACGACCCACGGTGGGTCTTGCCTGATGAGGCCGTATTGCCGGAGGAAGGTATCGGTTGTGTGCGCATGACGATATGAAATCCCCCAGCAATAACACCTCACCAAAGAACTACAGAGCACCTATCTCGCCCAGCTTCTCGGCCATCGCATCAGCTTGTTTCTCGATGCGCGCCTTGTACTGCTTCCAGCTCGCTGCATCCCAGATCTCGACCCTGTCTGAGACTCCCGCGAAGACGACCGTCTTCTTGAGGCCGGCGAAGTGTTTGTGGACGTCGCCGATCAGGATGCGACCGGATGCGTCGGGCTCGACTTCGACTGCTCCGGAGAGCAAGAAGCGATTGAACCCGCGCGTATCCGCGGCCGCGAACGAGAGCTCCTGGAGCTTGCCGGCGACCTTCTCCCAGTTTTCTGCCGAGAAGAGGAACAAGCAGGAATCCAAGCCACGGGTCAGGACCATCCTCTTGCCCAGTGCTTTCGCAAAGGACTTCGGAAGCGAGACGCGTTTCTTGTCGTCGAGCGTGTGTTCGTATTCGCCGATGAGCATAGTGCTTCGTACCGGAAGTCGAGAGGATGCGGCAGCCCGTATCCCACTCTCTCCCACTACATATGGATTTTATACCATTATTCCCCACCACAAGACAGTTATCCACACTGCGGATGAAGCGCATATGAAAAGGCCGCACCCGGAGGGTGCGGCCGAGAGACTGAGGTGCTAGCCGATGACCATATACGCGACCGCTACCAAGCCGAGAAAATTGGCCACGAATGAGAGCGGGACGAAGAGATTGCTGCCTAAGCGGGCGAACCCGAGTATGGCGATACCGAGCTCGTCTGGCAGTGGCGACGCGATGATGACGGCGCCGAGCACGAACGCGATCCAGCGGAAGATATGCATATGAAATATCCGAGCCACGTGACGCTTCGACATCTCTTTCTGGAGCAATTCTTTTAGGTAGTACGAAAGCCTGTCGCGCGCAAACCAGAAGAGGACGAAGTCGCCGAGCAGCGATCCGATCGCGGCCACGAGCGCGACGAGCCATATCCCCTCGTCTTGAGCGATGAGGAGTATCGCGGCGACAGCGGGCGCGGTGGTGAAGACGGAGGTGAAGAAGATACCCGCGACGAATGCGCCCAGGATCCACGCGTCGGAGAAGCTCAAGAGCAATTGATGTAAGACTCCGGAGCGCGCGAGCAGTATCGCCGCGACGATCGATAATCCTATGAGCCCGACATCCTGGATGATGTCTGATGTCGTAAGACGGGTTGAGCGGGCCATGGGTGCAGTATACCTGAAGAGAAGGCCCGAGTTCCGTCGAGGAACCCGGGCCTTCGGGCCGGAGCTATGTGCTCGGCTGCGAAGAGAGCAGCATCCGGAAGGCCGGCACGTATTGCATCGCGCACCCGATAAGCGTGCGATCAGCAGACATGATGAGCCGGCGGCTGAAGCGCTCGAAACGCCACGCGGACAGGCGTTTCTGGTGGGTGAATAAGATTCCCCACATATCGGCTGCCGTCCCATCCAATTCGATGACTTCGAGCAGAGCCTCACGCTGCGCGCTGGTGACGTGGCACAAGCACAGCAGCCGGTGCGCCCACTCGGCGTCGCACGCGTTCACGACTGCCGCGCAGAGCGTGCCGATGCCGACTTCATCGGCAGCGTCGCGCACGTATGCGGGATAGTAACCGCCGGGATACTCACCTTTCGCGAGAGCTCCGTGTGTGCGGATCGCTCGGCAGCTTTCGAGGATGTGAAGGTCGTCTTTTGCCGTCATTGGCCAGCTCCTTATGCATATTGACCAGAGCAGAGCCTACACTAGAGGGACCAACCGCGCTATAGTGCTCGTCTATGGCAGCTATCTTCAAGAAGGCCACGGACGAAGCGCTCGCGGATATCGTCGAAGAGCTGCACGTACGCCAGACGAGCAAGCTGATACTGCTCTTCTCGATGGGCAGCCAGTTCGATCACCTGATCGTGCAAGAGCTCGCGAAGCTCGGCGTCTTCTGTCTCGTCGCGGACCCGGCAAGCGTGAAGGCTGCGGATGTGAAGAAACTCGCGCCTGCGGGAATCATCGTGAGCGGTGGCCCGGCTTCGGTGCACGCAGAGCCGCCCCCGTTTGATGGCAGGATCTTCGACATCGGTATTCCCGTCCTAGGCATCTGCCTCGGTTTTCAGATGATCGCAGCGCATGTGGGCGCAAAGGTGGCGACCGGTGAGAAGCGCGAATTCGGCGTGCACCCGCTGCGCATCCTCACGTCAGATCCGCTCTTTACCGGCATGAAGAAAAAGACGCCTGTGCTCCAGAGCCATGGCGATAAGATATTCCCTTCCCGCAAGCTCACGATACTCGGGAGCACCGACAACGCGCCCGTCGCTGCGGGCCGACACAAGCATCTCGTCGGCGTGCAGTTCCACCCCGAGGTCACCGACAGTGTGGAGGGCCCGACGCTCTTCAAGAATTTCTGCATGCGCATCTGTGGTGTCGATGATCCGTATCCGTCGCACAGCGTCGCCCGTGCCAAGGTCGACGAGCTGCGCAGCCAGATCGGTGACAAGAACGTGTTGCTCGCACTTTCGGGCGGCTCAGACTCATCGGTCGTCGCGTACCTCTTGCGCGATGCGATGCGTGGAAGCAAAGGTCAGCTCCATGGCGTCTATATCCGTGGCATCGATCGCCCGGACGACGAGGCGTTCGTACGAAAGTATTTTGCTACCAAGAAGTGGATCTCCGTGCGCATCGTCGATGCTACCGAAGACTTCCTCGGCGCGCTCGCGGGCAAGACCTCGATGCGCGACAAGCGCGTCGCGATGCGCGGAGTCTATCGCTCGGTGTTCGAGAAAGAAATCAAGAGCTTCGATATCGACATGATCGCCCAGGGCACGCTCTACACCGATCTGCGCGAGAGCGGCGCAGGGCATGCCACCGGTGCGCGCGTCGCTGAGATCAAGCTGCATCACAATACGAATCTGGGTTTCTCGGTGCCAGAGCTCGCGCCGCTTTCTGATTGCGTCAAAGATAGTGCGCGTGACATCGGCCGAGAGCTCGGCGTGCCAGAGGATCTGCTCATCCGTCATCCGTTCCCCGGGCCGGGCCTCGTGGTACGCATCGAGGGTGAGGTCAACGCCGAGACGCTTGCCACGGCGCGAGCCATCGATGGGATCTATATCGACGAGCTGCGAAAAGCGAAACTTTACAACACTGTCTGGCAAGCGGGCGCGACGCTCACCCGCTCTGAGCATACGGCTACCAAGGGCGACGATGCCGGTATGGGGCACGTGGTCGCGCTGTGGGCAGTGTGGAGCGTCAA
>CAYOHS010000018.1:0-17460 GCA_964403865.1 uncultured Candidatus Saccharibacteria bacterium | reverse complement strand
CAGGCGTCGGGATGGTGCTCTTCGAGCTGTGGGCGCTCTCCTCATATCAGACGACGCCGCTCTTGGCGGTATCGCTGCGCCAGGGCATCGCGCTCTTGTTCCTCTTTGCGCTCTACTTCGGTGGCAAGACGCTACGCGGACTCAGCGCGCGTGAATATTCAGATGAGCTGATTGAAGGTGGGGATGCAGAATCGCAGGAGATCGCGCAAGGTATCGATGATGGCGAAGATGAGAGTCCCGCAGAGGATGCGCAAGAGGGCGCTCTCGCGGAGTCGTACGAAGATCGTGATGCCTGAGCATCACTGCTTGACGTAGTTGTTGCAGCCCCGGCTGTAGTTCTTGATGCCGTTGGTCTCAAGACAGAACGAGAGCATGTAGGTGCCGTTCGAGTTGTACGTACGGTAGCCGTAGTCGTACGTCGGGCTCATCGGATCTTTGGGGAGCGAGCTCGCTGCTTTTGCGGTGATGAGCGCCTGCGAGATAGCGTCGACGCCGGAGATCGTCGTGGTCGCGCCCGATGAGGCCGGATACGTCTGATTGTCAGTCACATAGAGTGCGAGCGCTTTCTGGATGGTACTGATGTCGGTCGTGCGGCGTGCGTCGCGTGCCTTCACGCGTGCGGTGTCGAGTGATGCGATGACGACGCTCGCGAGGATGCCGATGATGGCGATGACGACGAGAAGCTCGATAAGGGTGAAGCCCCGGCTGTCAATCTGAGGGGTCATATGCAGTGCATTGTAACAACATGCGCCTCGTGGGCCCAGACAGGGCTGGGGACATATAAAACCTGACAAAACCGCGATTTTAGGGCATACTACAGGCCTTATGGCTCTCAGCATCGGTACAGTAGGGACACAGCACGACAATATCTAGGGGTTCCTTTTCTGCTCCAGATCAACCTCCCGATGCCAAGATACCTGAATGATGAGCTTTCTCGCCGTTCAGTTACCAAGTCGAATCCTGACCATTGCCCTGAGAGATGAGGGTCTGCTAGGCACATATTCATGACTAACCAGACTCCTGGCGTGGGTCTGGGGACATCGCATCATCCTGTATACTGAGGCTACATGGAGGCCAACTCATTCATCAGCGGCCGGAACAGCGTAGTGTTTCAGATAGCTCTCATCGGTCTCGCAGCAATACTCTTCAGCATCAATATTGGGCGTCCGCTCATAGATTACGACGAAGCAATATATGCGAAGGTGGTGACCGACACGCTACATTCAGGGCAGGTGATAGACCTCTACCGTTCCGACACGCCATGGTTCGAGAAGCCGCCGCTGCACCTGTGGACGGTAATGGGCAGCGTGTCGCTATTCGGTGAGCACGAATGGGCCTTCCGGATACCTTCAATCATCTTTGCCATCCTTTGTTGCTGGCTCGTGTACTTGCTGGCGCTCGAGCTAACGGGCAGCGTCCTCGCGGCAATCCTCGGCTTTCTCGTGCTCCTGACCTCTAATTCGTTCTTTGTCTTTGCGCGGGAGCTCCGCCTCGACATGGCAGTGATCGCGGCAATCTTGGCGGCACTGTATTTCTTTCTGCGCGGCTGGAAGGATGAAAAATATCTACCGCTGGTACTGCCTGCAGTGGCGCTCGGCTTCCTGAGTAAGAGCGTTGTCGTGCTCCTTGCCGGTCCGATCATTCTGGCCTACGCAACGCTGTATTCGCAGTGGGGTTTCCTACGCAGTCGGTACTTCTGGATCGGAGCTGTCGCCGCGGTTGTCGTATGGGCACCATGGCACATCATTGAGACCCTGCATTACGGCCGGGCGTTCTGGGATAGCTACGTTGGGAGAGAGGTGTTCGGGAGAATCTCTTCGACGATTACGGGCACGAATGATCCGCTCGGCTATATGAACATGATCGTCCCGTGGTATATGCCGTGGAACGCGATCGTGGCGTCTGGCGCTGTCGCGCTGCTTATCGTGTCCTGGAAGAGAGGTGTCATGAATCGGGCGACTCTAGCTCCCATACTTCCGTTTGGCATCGCACTTGGCATCATTACGCTTTTCTCGCTTGCTCAGACGCACCTCGGGCCATACATCATGCCCGCGTTCCCATTCTTCGCGCTCGCGGTTGCCTGTTTCTTTCATGCATTCTCGAAACTCTTCCCACACCTCACGAAGCCGCTCATAGCTGCAATGGTGCTCTCGGTGATCGCAGGTGGCGTGATGAGTTTCTACACGGTCACCAAGAAGGAGAACGAGGCCACGCCATTCGTTCGCGATGAGATGATGCTGGGAAAGGCGTATCGCGCAGCGGGGCGCCCAGATATACCTCTCTATGCGTTTGATTGGCCTACCGTCGATACTTTCAACTATTACGGTGATACTCAGACTCAGATAGTAAATCCCGCAACGCTTCCCGAAGGCACGCTCCACGGGCCGTTCTTCCTGGCTATGAATTCTCGCGGAGTCAGGTACCTGTTCGACGATAAAGGCGTACTGAAATACCCTAATCTCCAACCCGTCTTCAGGGGTGACTTCTTCATCCTGTTCTACTCGGCTGCAGACCTAAAGCTTTCGGGCATTTAACATCACTTAACGAAAGCTGATAAATCATCGATTCCAGGACATACGACAATGTCCACGCAAGGCCGGACAATTAGGCTGGTGTCACCATGATAGTATTTGCACATGTCTAGGACCGCAACCTTCATGGTTAGGTATGACGGCCCCGCTCTGGCGAATAACGAAATGGACGTAAAGGAGTTGGCTCCTGCGCTGTTTGCGATAGGGGAACTGATTGAGGAGTCCAATAGACTTTTGAATGGAAACAAGACAAAAGTAGCAATCAACGTTAAGGCTTTCAAAGACGGATGCTTGGGAGTTGATCTGAGCCTGGTCCAGGACATCGGTAATGTTCTGGACATGTTCGCAGGCCAACACATAACGGGGGCGGTAAATCTTTTAACCTTGCTTGGTTTCGCAGGGGACGCTTTCGGTATCAGATCGCACGCAACAGCAACAGTGCTCCAAGTTATCACATGGCTGCAGTCACGACCTCTTAAAAACGTGATTCGTCTTGATGACGGCACCATGAAACTCGAGGTTGAGACAGGCGAGAGCCTGGTAACCGCCGCCGAGGTTGTATCGATCATCTCAAGCGTAAAGGCACGTCAGGCACTTGAGAAGGCTGTCTATGTTCCGCTAAGGAAAGAGGGTTATGACTCTGTCGGATTTTCGCACGATAAGAAAAATTTTCACACGATTACGAAAGACGAATCCGTGCACTTTGTCTCCCCTCCACTTGAGGCGCGAGTCATAGCGGAACCAGAATACGAAGTGACGTTGCAGATACTCAGTGCCGCATTTCAAGAGTCTAATAAATGGCGATTTACTGATGGATCCAATTCTTTTTTCGCTGAAATACAAGACATCGAGTTTTTGGAGCGCGTGCGAGATAACGTCGAGGCATTTTCAAAAGACGATAGACTTCACGTCAGGTTGAAACATCGTCAACTCGAGGACATGAAAGGCATTACTTCTGAGTTCATTGTGGTCAAAGTTATTAAGCACACGTCTGCGCATAAAACCTACCAGATTCCTTTCAGTGATTTGGGGCAAAATGACGAGACGGAATAATAGTTTCCAACAGCTTCCCGATACATCGACACGCCTCCTACGTCACCGCCTTCGCCATATATCTGCGCAGCTTCTCTTTAGGGTAGAAGCGTAATACCCGTTTCGGTCCCTGCCTCAGATGCAGGGTTCCGTGCCATGCAGGTCTTGAGTTCTGAGTGATCATAGCCATGTCGCCAAGGTGGGGGAGTCTCACGTACTGATTCGTCCTGAGCTCCTTCGATACGAGACGCACAAGCCCCAAGTACCACTTCGCAGCCATCTCGTCGTCTATATACCCGCACTGTGCTGCCAGTTTCCGGAAGAATTCTTTTTGATCGACAAGCTCCGGACGCTTCAGTTCCTTTATCGGGGGTTTCCATGCCATAGGTCAATAATGCCAGAGTCTCGGCGATTTTGTTCGCGGGTCCATACGGAATCCCTATAACCGTATCTCTATTGCGGATAGGGAAGTTAAACCGAAATACTCCCCCCCCGCCCCCATGCGCTAGTACCACTCAGCTATTGAAGACTCTCATTAACAAACGCAGCACAGAGCTTTGCGCCAGTGTCGACGGTGCGCTGTATTACTACGCAATATGAAATCAATAGCAGAAACGCTTGTGTCTCCATATCGGGGCAGCGAGCAGACATACGAGATGGTGAAGGAGCAGTTACGCGAGCGATGGGGTGACAAGGTCGCTGAGGCATTTGATCCGCATAAGGATGTAATGCCATTCTCCTGGTGGATCAAGCAGGGTTATGCCGTAAAGAAAGGCAGTAAGGCTCTCAAATCCGTGACTATCGTCGAGGTGACAGACGACGAGGGCAAGGTAATCAGAACCTTTCCGAGGTCAGTGAATCTCTTCCATCGCAAGCAGGTAGAACCGATCCATGCGTAACAGGATCATGGTCGTGCGTTGTCCCGGCACAGACCGAACACCCATGCTCAAGCTTGCTAATAGGCAGCTTCTTGCATGTGGATTCTCGCTCGGCACTCGCGTCAGTGTCGAATACGAGCAGGGGCGCATCACTATCAGTCTTACATCTCAGGCATATGAACCAGACAGCATACCGAGGGCGTCCCGTACGCTCTCCTTATCAGCCAGTGCGCAAGCCGGAAGCGAAGCCCGAACCTAAGGGGTACGATTTCTCAGATCCCCAGCATCCGGTCCGACAAGAGATTAGGAGGCTCAGCGGCACCATCGCGCTTGAGGCAACCTTCGCAGAGGACACTGCTGCCCTTGCTGCAATGAAGCATATACCTGGCACGCTAGCAGTAATCTGTACACTCCGTAAAGAGGGACAGATCGTTGGGGTCGGGCATGGCTCATCCTGTATGAACCGAATGAATCGCAACATCGAGCGGTCGGTCCACATGGCGATGAATGGGGCCTTTCTCTCGGCTGCAAACGGGGCCACCAAGGTCTTCGATAGCCTCCGAGTAGCGGCATACGACCAGGAGCGTTCTAGGCAGCTTGGAGAAGCCTACAGGCCCAATCTCGGGCCCTCTGAGCCTGCTACTGACAAGCAGAAGTCCTACCTGCGGCAGCTCGTGTCCCTTCGGGTCGATGAGTCCGAATGGGAGCAGTGGCAGAGCCAGATAGACAGCTTCGACCGCGAGGAGGCATCTGATGCCATCCAGCGGCTGACGGCGTAACCTTGACACACACGCAGCCTCTCGTTTGAGGGGCTGCGTGTGTGGTGCTACAGTGAACGGACACATCCCCCATAACGGCTCGAAAGAGCAACGGCCTAAACCATCGGAAACGGCGGCATGGTCGCAAAGCGCGTTCAACATAAACAACCCGTCATTCAGGGCGTTGAACGCGTTGCCAGTGGAAACGCTGGTAGAGGTTACCGTAAGGTGCCTTCCTGGTGGCGGGCTTTTTGTATGAAAGCCAACACTAGGCATTACAAGCTTGTTTTTTTATATGACACGCAGGTATGGAAATTCTCTACATTGTGATAGGTGTCGGTTACCTGATGTACAAAATCGCCAAGTGGGGGCTACCAGTGAATGCGGAGCAATGGATCTTGGTGATAATGCTCGGAATTCCTGTCGGGCTCTTCGTGATATGTGCTTGGCCAATCGTAATGTTTTACTCCTGGCAAATGAAAAAAGACGATGCAGATAGTGAACCGCGAGTTTACGTACCCGTCCAGACAAACAAATGCGTATGGTGTCACGATTCCTTCAAAGAGGGAGAACGTAAGCCGATAGACTACGGGTTATATGGAATACAGCAGGTGGCACTAGGAGACCCAGTTGAATACTTTATGATTTGTGACTACTGCAGGGAGGGTATGGCATGTGTTCAGGACGAATGGGTCCTGCACGCAATGCTTACAGAAGCCAAGCGGACTCCCGACAGAAAACGGGGTCGCGGCTTCAACGACTTCATCTGTGCGGCCAATAAGATTCTTGAGTCTAAGAGCGTATGAAAAAAATCATAACTGTTATCAGCGCCATAATCCTTTTTGTGTTGGCTTACCTGTCGTGGGAATACCTTGCCATTATTCTCTTCCGCTTTGCACTAGGTAATTTCTATAGCATCGCACCCGAGGTGACGGAACAATGTACCGCTGTTGTGAAAGACACAGTTATCGCATTTACCGATATATATGACTTGGTGGCAAACATAGCAGCTGGAGTATTCCTGGTACTGGCTTCTTTAGTCCTCATTGCTGCATATCGCAGTGACTAATATGGACGCTTGATCCACTCTCTATGAACAGATATGCGATGTTCGTTTTGCTATACTCGCCTTATTGCGGCGACCCAGGAGGGTACTTGCGCCATCATTATAAACATTGTAAAATATAAACACATATGAAGCGTTATCTGGGGTTCGCGCTTTCACTCATTATCGCGGTTGGTCCTGCGTCGGTGGCTCATGCGGCCACCCTTTTTAGTCAGACGGTGACCCTCTCGCCGGGATGGAATATCGTCTCGACCCCGCGGGTGCTCGACTCGCACGCGTTCTCGGCCGAGGAGAACTCCACGAACTTCGATATCT
This sequence comes from uncultured Candidatus Saccharibacteria bacterium, assembly GCA_964403865.1. GTDB lineage: Bacteria > Patescibacteriota > Minisyncoccia > Phycocordibacterales > UBA2100 > UBA10103. The sequence goes on along the minus strand of CAYOHS010000018.1, from coordinate 10,880 downwards.
ACGTTCTCGACGCATCGCAGACATCTGGCTGGGCAACGATGGCCCGGCTCGGACAGACAGAATTTGCTCCACTCTGGGGCTACTTCATAGATAACAAGATGGGCGTCGCGCAAACACTCACACTCAACTACAAGGCAGACACCAAGCCCAACGAGCGCCTCTTCGAGCGTTCGTTTTCCACCCCAGGCTGGTACTCGATAGGGGTCGCGAATGCAACGTATGCCTTACCACAGCACGCAGCAACATCGACGGACAGCAACAACCCGAGTGCCTTACTTTCTGCTACTACGGGAAACTACGACAATGTCGTTGATCTTACGAGCGGCTTTGTGACTTCAGATATCCGTTCAACCGCTGTCGCGACGGCATGGGAAGCTAGGACATCGTCAGATATAAATATACTTAATGATTGGAGGGAGACGAAAGCATACGCCATCCATGTGAGTCAATCGGGAGCGCTCTACGACGGTTTCCAGAACGCTGAAGCCCGTTCTTACTCACTAACGTATACGGCTGGCACGAATGGCAGTGTCACAGGGACGACCACCCAGACTGTTCCCGAGGGTGGCACCGGAGATCCTGTGACGGCCGTTCCTGACACAGGGTATAGCTTTGACGGCTGGAGCGATGGTTCAATGGACAACCCTCGAACTGAGACCGATGTTGCGTCTAACGTGAATGTGACCGCCAACTTCGTCGCTACACCGGCACCCGCTGCGCTCACTGTTTCGGCATCGTCGAATCCCGCATCACAGAACATCGTCGCTGGAAGCCAAAATGTCACGTTTGCAAACTACTTGCTTGACGCAACACTGTCCGGTGAAGATGTACAACTCTCCAGTTTCCCAATCTGGGAGTCGGGCACCGGGGTAACGAGTATGCTTAACACCTGCCAGCTCTGGGATAGCTCAACAGCGCTTAATACAGGCTCTGATGTGGTTAATTCAGTGAGCGCAGCGACCACGACGGTGGTATTCACTAATGGCGCGCTCCATATCACGAAGGGGACCATCAAGACACTTACCTTAAAGTGCAATCTCTCGTCGGGCGCGGTCTCAGGGGACACATACACCTTCGGTGTTCATGGTTTGCCAACAGTAACGGGCGTGACATCTGGCAACTCTTTCGAACCCGCGCTCGTTGCTGGAGATTCGGGAACTATGACCATTGCCGCTTCGGCAACAGTCTCCGCCTCTATAGACCCAACGTCGCCTTCCTACGCGGTCAACGCTGCGGGTACGACGGGTGTCACCATGGGTGTCGTTAAGCTCCGTGCCGCGAATGAGAACGTGAACCTGACCAAGCTCGGACTCACACTTGTAAACACCGTCGTCGGGAAGACCGGTTCGGGGAGCATGGCAACAGCCGCAGGCGATCTCACGCAGGTTTACCTCTATAGCAGCGGTGGCACGCTCCTTGGTACTGCAACATTCGTGGGATCAAACACTACGGCCACAACGACACTTAATATGCCACTTACCCTCACGCGCGACGCGGATACAACCGTGATCATCAAGGCGGATCTTGCGTCAATCGGTTCCGCAAGCTCGGGTGGGATAGGGGATCTGATTAAGGTTGACCCGCTCAACTATGAGGGAACAGGGGTGTCCTCAGGCAACACGACTAAAGGTGCTGCGTCTGCGGGCGTCGCCGGCGTGCGCATGTTCAAATCGTACCCGACGCTCGCTCTCGACACGCTCGGCTCGACCGGCGTAGCGGATGGTCGTCTCATGCACTTCAAGGTGACGGCGAATTCAGCCGGTTCAGTGGGTATCGACAAGTTCACTTTCGCGGTCTCGACGACTTCCACTACGGTCACCAATGTGAATCTTTACGGCTACACCGATTCCTCGTACTCTTCGGCGATATCTGGCCAGGGATCGGGCGGACTCATTGGCTCGCAGCTGAACTCAATTCCGAGCGGTACTGTCTTCTCAGTTTCTCCGACCACTAACCCGATTCAAGTTCCAGCCGGCACGACGTACTACTTCGAGCTCCGGGGTACTGTTGTTACATCGGGCGGTTCGGTGGTAACGACATTGAAAGGCGATCCCTCGTACGATGCGGTGGCTAATGGGTATCAAGTCAACACAGTTGCTGGACTCATGGCGAGTGACTTCATCTGGGCGGGTAACTCTATAACCACTGCCGCGATCACAGATGTTGACTGGTCCAACGGCTACAGCATCCCGGGTCTCCCGTCTGCTGGCCTCAGTCAGCTCCGCTCCAATTAATCCTCGTATGGCCCGAGCAGCATCAATCCTCACTCTGGCACTGTTGCTGATCGTGCCTGTCTCTGCGTCGGCCCTCGATGGGTTCCCAGCATTCCCGATGTCGTTCTGGGGAAATGTAACACTGAACGGCTCTCCAGCACCCGTTGGAACCGTAGTGCGTGCCTACTATGGCTCAACCTTGGCGGGAACCGTGACAGTAGAAGAACAAGGTGTATACGGATACACCCAGCCCACCAAACAGAAGCTTGTTGTCGGTGAGGGAACGGGAGCACTTACGTTTACGGTCCAGTCATCGGGCTTCAGCAGTGGTTCTGAGACTGGCGGTGACTCCGCACCCTCGTACACCGGATTCTCTTCCGGAGTCACGATCCAGAAAGACCTATCCTTCACTAAAACGACGACCACCAGTTCTTCCTCAGGTGGCGGGGGAGGTGGTGGAGGAGGTGGCGGGGGCGGAGGCTCGATTGTTGTGACCACTAGCACTGGCAAGGGCGACGCAACGGGCGATGGCAAGGTTGATATACTCGACTTCAACACGCTCCTGATCCAATGGGGGAAGACCGGAAGCTCTCTTGCTGCCGACTTCGACATGAACGGCGTCGTGGACATCTTCGACTTCAACTTATTACTTATCAATTGGACGAAATAATTATGAAGCGGTTCATCACCTCGGCTCTCTCGTTCATCGTCGCGATGCCCCTTACAGCATCTGCGGCGACGTTCGTCGTGAGTCCGTCGAGCGGTTCGTACCACGTCGGCGATACGGTAACGCTCTACGTATCTGTAAACCCGGGAGGGGACACGATCTACACGGCCCTGATGGACGCTCGCGTATCTTCCTCCATCTTCGACATAGTGTCATTCTCGTTGAATGATGCGCTTCTCCCACTCAAACAGAGCGGTTATGACGCGCTCGACAGTACACAGGGCATTCTAACGAAGACTGGGGGGTATACAGGAGGCATCACGACTACATCGTCATTTGGTACCATCGTGTTGCGAGCCAAAGCTGCCGGAACTGGCACATTCTCGATTGTGGATTCTTCTAAGCTGCTCGACAGCAACAACGCGGATAAGCAGTCGGGCACGCAGACGTTCTCGTTCGTCGTTGCATCTAAGCCTGTAGCAACGGCACCGTCGCCGACCACACCCAAGACCACGGTCGCGTCTCCCGCTAAGCCCAAACCCGAAGCTGCTCCCACTGCTGCGCCTGAAGCAGTGAACGAACCTGCCATCGCGGTAGCAACTGATTCGGGCCAGACCACGGCGTCGGGAACACCGCAGGTCGCAAGTGCGGCAGGCAGCGGCATTTCCTTCATGACTATACTGTCGTGGATTGTGTCGCTATTGGTCGCGCTTACACTTGGGTACGCCTTGGGTACGCGGAGGAACACGACGCCGTAAGTCGAGTAGCGATGCGAATCTCTAGCACTGTCCTGCTCCCGGATGTAGTATTCGCTCATGGATAATCAGACATCAAGGTGGACCGATCTCTTCCTCTCCCATGTGCGCCAAGAGGGCGTCGCCGCGCATGTCTCAGAGGACGAGGGCTACAAGTTCCGTGCTGTCGACACGTTTCAGCGATTCTTTGACCTCGAAGCAGTGGATCTAGAGGGCATGTTTGATAAGGCTATCGAGCCCAACAACCTTGTCATGGGCGCCATGTATTTCCCACGCAAGATGCTACTTACCTTCGCCAGGGATTACGCCGAGGAGACACGTGCGATATTTCGTGATCTGTACGACGAGTCAAAAGATGCCGGGGTGCGTCTGACGCAGGCGATGAGTCGATTCGACGAACTGCTTGGCCGTCGCTTGGCTGCTACCGGCGGGACTGGCAGTAGCTACATGGGTCTGCGTTTCTTGAGCCTCATGCTGTCGTATAGGTATCCGGAAAAGTACAACGCAATGAAGCCTCGGGGGTGGAAGGTGTTTTGCAGGTTTGTGGACGATACCTTTGCTATACCGAATCACACGCCGATCGGTGAACAGTACGTGCGCTTTAGTGAGCATATCGACGCCCTGATTGCGTACATCAAGACGGTCCCCGCTATCAACGAGATACGACAAGCACTGACCAAGGGACAAGGTCTGGCCTTTGCAGATGAGGGCTACCGCTGGATGGCGCAAGATGTCATCTACGTGACTGCGCGGCACTTGGCAGGTGAGAGAGATGCAGAGAAGCCCTCGGTCCCATCACGGCAAGAACCTGATGCAGACACTGAGGAGGACATAGACACGACAACACAGGAGGACGCCGAGGAAGGCGCTGTGGGGCGTTTCCCGCTAGAGCAACACCTCGAACGATTCATGGTGGCGAATTGGGACCAGATTGATTTTGGAGAGCCTTTGTCGCTCTATCGCGACGAGGATGGCACTCCCGGCGAACAATACACAACCGACGTAGGAATCATCGATCTGCTCGCGACTGATGCAAAGGGTGATTTTGTTATCATCGAGCTCAAACGGGGTAAAAGTACACAGCACGTCGTGGGTCAGATACTTGCATACATGGGATGGGTTCGTCGCAACCTCGCTACCAACGGCCAGGGCGTTCGTGGTGTAGTTATCGCATCAGACAGCAACGCGGCGTTAGACGAGGCGCTGAAGGAAGTGGGCGACAAGGTGATCGTGCTGCACTATAGAGTTCATCTTGAGCTCTTGGTTCCCGTTCAGAAATGAATCGCGCGGGAAACTCGAAACAACGCTTTGTCAACAAGGTACTCTTGTATACTGCATCTAGGTGAGTTCTTTAACGCCCGTCCCTCTGCACTACACGCGTAAGGACAGGGCTACATAACAGGTACAAGCAACGTGTAGACCTGTCGCTCCGTCCATGGGGAAGGCGACGGGTATACAAAAAAGAGCCGCATCGGGAGGTCACGAAAATGAACGGGGTCCCGTGACACTGGTGATCCGAATGGATCGGCGAGGACACAATCTCGCGAGCCCATGCGGCAAGCGCGAAAGCGCAGGACCGACCCGTGACGCAAGTCAGCTTCAGAGAGAGCGCACCAGCATACAGCCTCTCGCTAACCGTAACTTTTTCGGCATTTTTCGCAGTAAAAAGTGCTAACGCCTCTGTATCGCGAAGTTCGCTAAAATGCGCCTCTTTTGTGAATGCACATGATTGTTCACAAGTGCTAAAACCGCGTCAGCGGTTTTCGGGGAGGCAGCAAAGCGGGCTTCCCCGACCACGCTATCGCGTGGTACGGACAATAAAAACGATACGGATTATCAGTGAATACGTATCTGCATATAGATATCGTGATAGCTATTTTCAACAGATAATAGATATACATGCATATGTAACCATGTTGAGATATCTCAGCATGGCCCTTTTCATATGCGAGCTTTACTCAGTCTTATGGAAGGTGTATAATGAGCAAACTTAAAGGCGAGTACGGTAAAGCGTACGGCCAGAACTAGGTGCACGACACCAGCAACAACGTCAGGACGTGAGGCCTCACGTCCTGAGAGCAGTGGTACTCATGTAAGCTGAAAGTAGATTCAGCAGACTCTTGTTTGGCGCATGCACCGGGGTCGACACCGGTCGCCTAACTTGAGTCTCTAGCTCCTTCCAGCTTCGTGAGTGCGCGACTCCGAAGACATTAGATGAGATCAGATTTAAAACGATATGAAAAACATTAATTCATTTAGGAAGCAACACAATTATGGCAAAGATAGACACGGTCATCTTTCTCGCTGCCGACAGGGCGGATAAAAACGCCTCTGCGGAGATTCAGCAACAGCTTAAGGTTATTAAGAAGCAGCTATGTTCTAAACACCAGAGCAAAGAGGTAACCACTCTCTATCGCAGAGATTGGTCTGCGCCGGAGCGAGCGGCTAAACTGCTCGAAGTTCTTAATGAGCTCGAGCCTGAACAATACGTCCAGGTCGTTGTTGCATACCCCGCCGTAATCTCGAGTTCCTTCATGGACGTTGTCGAGCTTGGAGAAATGCTAGACGAGCAGGGTCACGCTTTGGTGTTCGCTAGCGATGCAATCGAGCGACCCACGGACCTATGAAGTCCGTGGAGGAAGAGTTCGCGACAATCAGTCTAGCTAACCCGAAGCTGAGTTCTCTACTGTGCTTCATGAGAGTAATCCGACATCGGAAGCTTTCACGAACAGAAGTGGCAAAGCAGCTCACGGAGTTGGTCGATAAAGACGATTACACGTGGACTGAAAGAGGAGAAGTCATTGATCATGCCATGCGGCTCACCAATGAGCCCCGGGCAGAAAGGCGCTCGACCAAGACATCCCTAAAGGAATCTACTAAGGATCAATGAAGAGGCAGGTCGGCCCCGAGGCGCAAGTCTCGGGGCAGGGCCTCAGATACGAGTACAAGGAAACGGAGGAAGGCAGGATGCGCCTCCGTGCTCTGTATTTCGGGCTCTTCGACGAGGTCTTACGGCAGTGGAAAACCACTAGCCAGAGCACGGGTATAATCGAAAGTAAGGCACCCTATGAACCCCACCACTATCAGCCCGGACAAAAAAGGACGTCGCGCAGCTCTATACGCCCGCGTGTCCACCGGCAGGCAGGAAGAAGAGCGCACGATACAGGCACAGATTCGGGAGATTGAGCAGTACGCGCAACAACACGGCATGAGCATCGTAAAGCGATACCTCGACGAGGGGTGGAGTGGCACGGCACTCGAACGACCGGCACTGGATGAGCTGCGTACGCAGGCCAGTAGCGGTGAGTGGAGCGCGGTCGTGATATATGACCCTGATCGCCTCGCTCGCAAGTACTACTTTCAGGAGCTCGTGATGAATGAGCTCAAGGAGGAGGAAGTGGACGTGTTATTTGTGACGATGCCGGAAATTAAGAACGACGAGGATCAGCTCATGTTTGGCGTGCGTGGTGTGTTCGCGCAGTATGAACGCTACCGGATTACGGAGCGATTCAGGATAGGTAAGCTGCGGAAGGCGCACGACGGGAAGGTGATCGCATCAGAAGCGCCCTATGGTTACGACCTCATCACGCGCAGGGGCAAAAGGGGTGATGACAGCTTCGAGGACACTCACTACGTCATCAACGAGGATGAAGCGATAATAGTACGCAGGATCTTCGAATGGGTGGGTAACGAGGGCATGACGATCCGCAAAGTGGTCGCTCGGCTCAAAGAAGACGGGATTCTGCCGCGCAAGAGCAAGCGAGGAGTGTGGAACACGAGTACTCTCGGCACTCTCTTGCGAAACCGGACTTATATTGGAGAGGGACACTATGGGGCATCCTACGCCGTGAAGCCGAAAAAGCCTCTGAAGGAGGTGAAGTATAAGCAGATTATGAAGTCTAGTCGGAAGATGAGGCCGCGCCATGAATGGATCAACATACCGGTCCCCGCCATCTTCGATACCGCTCAGGACAAAGCTCTATTTGAACGCACTCAGGAACAACTGAAGCGAAATGCGGCGTTGGCACAGCGTAATCGTAAGAATGAATATCTGCTTGCCGGGCTCATTCGTTGCACGTGCGGGAGGTCGAGGGCAGGAGAAGGACCTCAGAAAGGAAAGTATCGCTACTACCGATGCACGTCTCGCGTCCACGACTACCCGCTTCCAGCGTCGTGTCCTCAGCGAGGCGTGAATGCGCATGTTGCTGATGCACTCGTTTGGGAGCATGTTGCAAAGATTATGACGTCGCCTGACCTCATGCGTCAGCACTTAGACGAATGGCTGCTTGAGCGATCTACGCCCTCAGCAATTACGCAGATGGATGTTCAGCAGAGGCAGGAGGCAGAAATAGAGAAGATAAAGAAACAGGAGGAACGATTAGGAATCGCCTATAGCGAAGGTGTATTGTCGCTGGAACAGTTCTCAAAACTCACGACGCCGCTCAAACAGAGAAGGGATGATCTTGAAAGTCAGCGGTCCGTGTCAGATGCCGACCATGACACGGAGCAAGGCTCGATTCAGCTGCCTGATCCGGAGGAACTAAAGGCCTTTGTGGAGGCGTGCAGCAGGTACTTTGAGAGCTTGAATTTCGAGCAAAAACGAGACATAATCTCGAACACCGTAACCTCCATCGTCGCAGAACAGACTCCCGAGAAGGGGAGCATGGCGGTCTTCGGCTCTATACCCCTCAACTATCGTTATGAGTTCAAAACTGAGTATCGGCATCGTCGGGCTCCCCAATGTGGGGAAGTCGACACTCTTTTCTGCACTCACCAAGAAGAGCGTCCTCATCGCGAATTACCCGTTTGCCACCATCGACCCGGCAGTCGGCGTCGTGGCGGTGCCAGATGAGCGCCTCACGAAGCTCGGCATCATGTCGAACTCGGTAAAGACCGTTCCTGCTGCCGTGGAATTCGTCGACATCGCAGGCCTCGTAAAGGGCGCTTCCGAAGGCGAGGGTCTCGGCAACCAGTTCCTCACCAACATCCGCGAGACGGATGCCATCGCCGAAGTCGTGCGCATGTTCGACGACGAGGACATCATCCACGTCGCGGGGGAGGCAGATCCGGCACGCGACATCGACATCATCGATCTGGAGCTCACGCTCGCCGACATGCAGAGCGCACAGAAGCGACTTGAGCGCGTCGAGCGCGATAGCAAGAGCGGGGATAAGGATACGATTTTTGAGCGCGATGTGTTGCGCAAGATCGTGCCGGTCTTGCAGCAGGGCAAGGCTGCGCGCACGGTCGCGCTGGAGGAGAAGGAACTGGAAGTCGCCAAAAAGCTGCAGCTCATGACCATGAAGCCGATACTCTACGTGCTCAATCGCAAGAGCGGTGCAGTGAATATCGATGCAGAAGGCGGCGAGCGCTGGCAGCACCTGAAGCGATTCCTCGAGGAGAGTGGCGCGCAGTATGTCTTTGTCGATGCAGGCGTCGAGCACGAGCTTTCGGATGTCCACGATGACGAGCGCGACGAGTTTCGCCGCGAGCTCGGCGTCTCGAGCAACGGCATCGACGATCTCATCCGTGCCGGTTACCGTCTGCTCGATCTCATCTCGTTCTTCACGACAGGGGAGACCGAGACCCGCGCCTGGACCATCAAGCGCGGGAGCACTGCACCAGAGGCAGGAGCCGCCATCCACACCGATTTCCGCGACAAGTTCATCCGAGCCGAGACTATCGGCTGGGACAAGCTCCTGGAGGCTGGCTCGTATGCCGCTGCCCGTGAAAAAGGCTGGATGCGCACCGAGGGCAAGGAGTACATCGTCAAGGACGGCGATGTCATGAACTTCCTGCATAGCTAGGTTGCCTAGATGGCAAAAACGTGATATAAACCGCCCGGCCGTAGTTCATTCTGGATTGCGGTCTTTCTGCAACACTCATAGGGAAAATCGAAATGAGTGAGAATAATAGCGATGCTTCCGCTCTGCATCTTCTGCACCGCGCCGGCCAGGTCGCCGACGAGCTGTTTGCCACCAGGCTCGGCAGCTCGGACATCACCCCGCGGCAGCACCTGGTGCTGGCGACGGTGGCTACGTGCAAGGAGCCCAGCCAGACGACGCTGGTCCACAAGACCGGCATCGATCGCTCGACGCTCGCCGACATCGTGAGGCGTTTGGTCGAGCGCGGCCTGTTGCAGCGCCGTCGCACCCGCCACGATGCCCGCATGTACGCGGTGCGGCTCACCGAGAAGGGTGAGGAGGCTCTGAAGAAGTCGGCGCCGGCCGCGGCTTTGACCGATGAGAGCATCCTCGCGGCAATCGGTGGGGAGGACGGCGTGGCGTTCCTTCGCTCGCTGCAGGCCATCGTCCAGGCGGTCGAGGCGCAGCAGCAGCTTGCCGCCTAGTACGGCAAGAACAGCAGCAGAAAGAAGCACTCAGGGCCGCGGGGATTCCCTCCTCGCGGCCTTTTACTGTGCTTGCAAACCCCCGCCAGGATGGAATACTTACCCTATATGAATACCCCCAAGATAACCCCTAAGGATTTCTTCCTCTGGGCAGGCGCGATGCTCGCGCTCTATATCAGCGTGTTCTCGTTCGTATCGCTCATCTTCTCGTATGTGGACTTCGCGTTTCCGGACGCGCTCGATTACAACTACGATCCGTACTCCTCGGCGATGCGCGCCTCCATCGCCTCGCTCGTCGTCTTGTTCCCATTGGCACTTGTGCTGCTCCGATTCATCCGCAAGGGGATAGAGCGAGACCCATCGCGCGGTGAGATCTGGATCCGACGCTGGGCGCTCGTCTTTACGGTGTTCTTGGCCACCATCGGTGCTGCTGTCGATCTCATCACGCTGATCAATTACTTCCTCGGTGGCGATCTCACCACGCGCTTCGTACTCAAGGTCGCGGTCGTGTTCCTCGTCGCGGCAGGATTCTTCATGCACTTTCTCGCCGACATCTGGGGCTACTGGAACAAGAACCCGCAGTATGCGCGCATGGTCGGATGGGCTGCGGCTGCAGTCGTACTCATCACCATCGTCTCGGGCTTCTTCCTCATGGGCTCGCCGAGTCAGATCCGCATGATGCGATTCGATGACCAGAAGGTGATGGATCTGCAGAACATCCAGAGCCAGGTCACGTACTACTGGCAGAGCAAGCAGAAGCTGCCGGTGAATTCGCACGAGCTCGAGGATCCGCTCATGGGCTTCACGCTCCCGAAGGATCCGCAGACCAGCCAGGATTACGGCTATCGCATCACCAAGGCGCCGTATTCGTTCGAAGTCTGCGCCGATTTCAACGC
>CAYOHS010000017.1:0-18996 GCA_964403865.1 uncultured Candidatus Saccharibacteria bacterium | reverse complement strand
GCTGTGGGTAACCCCACAAAAACACCACGTTGGGGCCGGTATAATGAGGCGCGATGCATGCCTCATTCGATTGGAAAGGCCTCCTGTTCGCGGGCAAGCTGATCGCCGTGGGCCTTATCGCGCTTCTCAGCGCCTATTTCGGCTGGGCCTATGCCGAGAGGAGCTACGCCTCGGAACAAGACGCCGAGCCCGTACTCGCGATGCCCACGCGCTCGCCCACCGCGCTGGCCCCCCTCGTCTTCTCCACCACCACCCCGCCTCGCATCATCGAATCGCTCACCCCGGCCGATGTCGTGCCGGCACAGGGCAAGTTTATCCTCGCCGATCTCGATGCCATGCGCATCACCCTTTTCCAAGACGGTGTCGCCACCACCAGCTTCCCCATCAAGACCAAGGGCCGCCCCGGCACTGCCTGGGAGACGCCCGCGGGTTTCTACGCCATCCAGACCAAGGAAGAGAATCACTTCTCGACCATCGGCAAGGTCAACATGCCCTACAGCATGCAGTTTTACGGCAACTACTTCATCCACGGCTGGACCACCTACCTCGACGGCACGCCGACCCCGTTCACCTTCTCGGGCGGCTGCATCAAGCTCGATACGCCCGACGCCGCACAAGTCTTCGCGTTTGCCGATCTCGGCACCAAGCTCTTCGTCTACGACCCGCCACACGGTACGCCCGCAACCCCGCTCGCACTCGGCGCGATTCCGATCCCGCATGTCGATGCCGATTCGTATCTCGTCGCCGACATGGACACCGGCGACGTGTACGCCGAGGACGGCTCGCGCGAGCAGCGTCCGATCGCCTCGATCACCAAGCTCATGACGGCGCTCGTCGCCAACGAGACCATCAGCTTCGACAAACGCCTCACCGTCGCCGAGGGCTACCTCACGAATCCCCGCAAGCCCGATGATCTGCGGCCCAAGCAGTTCGTCGTGGGCGATCTGTTGTACCCGCTTCTCATGCAATCGAGCAATCACGTGGCCGATGCGCTCGCCAAGTACTACGGCCGCGACACCTTCGTGCAGTGGATGAACGCCGAGGCCGAGGCCTTGGACATGCACGATACGCACTACAGTGATCCGAGCGGCCTCTCCGCAGAAAACATCTCGACACCCGACGATCTCTTCCGCCTCGCCTCATACATCGCCCGCAAGAAATCGTTCATCTGGGCGATCACCCGCACGCCCGATCGCACCATCGTCGCCAAGGATGGCTCGTCGTATGTCGTAAAAAACGTGAATGCGCCGGCCAACGCCGAACCGTTTCTGGGTGGCAAGATCGGCTACACCGACGAAGCCCGCAACACGATGGTCTCTGTGCTCAACGTCCCAGCGGGAGACGACGTACACCACATCGCGATCATCCTCCTCGGCTCATCCGATCACGAGAAAGACACAAGCGCCCTGGCTCGCTGGGTGCTCGCCGATGCCAAGCCCAATACTCAGGCCGCCTGCGTCGGCAGCGCCGCGCAGATGTATAGGCGTATCGAGTTCTAGAACTTCGGCCCGCCGTGGAGAGGTCCTTTCTTGACCGTCGGCATCAGGCTCCAGACATACGCCTTGAGCTGGCGCCACAGTCCGCGCGGGCGTGCGCGTGCAGTGCGCGGGACGCGGCCACTGCCGCCCAGGTGGATCATCTGCCTTTCTTCACTACACGCCGGGCACAAGAGATTGCGCTGTCGCAATGGTTCAGAAAACAGCGGCGTCATGCAATTCTCGCAATACGAGGTAGCCATAGGCGGATATCCTAGCTCCTAATACTCCGAGTATAGCGCACTCGGCATTTCCGCACGCATCTTTAGCGCGCGGGTCGCACGCGGCGCATCATCCGTGCGAGAAAGCCCCGCAGCGCGCTGGCGCGCGTCTTCATCCGCTGCCAACGGGTCGTAGTCTGCGGGAAGCGCCGGCGAGTCTCCGCGCGGTAGAACAAGGTCGGCACCAAGACGAGCGTGAGGATGATCGCAAACGTGAGCCCGAACATGATCGCGAATGCCAGCGGTCCCCACGTCGCATTGGTATACGCGAGCGGCACCATGCCGATCACCGTCGCGATGGTCGTGAGTACGATGGGCCTGAGGCGCATCGCGGCCGATTCCACGACCACGTCGATGAGCGGTTTGTCCGGGTGCGCATGCAAGCGATGGATCATGCTGTCCATGAGGATGATCGCATGATTGATGATGACACCGCCCAGCGCGATGACGCCCAAGAGCGATGAGAACGAGAGCGGCTGCCGCGTGAGCGCGAGTCCGCCCAAGACGCCGATAAGCGAGAGCGGGACGATCACCAGGAGGTAGAGCGTGTAGCGTATCGAGTTGAACGAGATGATGAGGATCATGAACATGAGCAGGAGCCCTGCGATGAGCGACACGAACATGTCGGTGAACGACTGATTGATGTCCTCCGTCTCGCCGCCATACTTCACGGTGACCCCTTCCGGCAGATCAAGCTCCCCTACCCGGCGTTTGAACTCCGCGGTCACCTCCGAGGCGGTCGTCTCCGGACCGGTGTACGCCGAGACCGTCTCCTCGCGTACCTTGTCGCGGTGCGATATCGATGCGTTGCTCGCGCCGAGATTGGTGGTGAGGATGGAGCCGAGCAAGACCGGACCGTTGGTCCCCTGGATCGTGAGGTTCTTGACGCTGTCGATCGTCGTCTCGTTGGTCTCTGCCGGCGTGGCAAACGATGGATTCAGGTTGAGCTTCACCACCACGTCGATGTCCTGCCCCGGCAGCGTGATCGTGGTCGCCTTGAATCCGTTGACGGCCGTGCGCAGGAGCATGCCGACGCCCTGCGTGTTCACGCCGAGCGCTGCGGCTTTTGCACGATCGATCGTGAGGTCGAATGCCGTGCCGTTGTTCTGGGTCGAGGAGGTGATGTTCGAGACATGCGGGATCGTGTACAAGAGCTGCTTACCGCGATCTGCCGCGATGACGAGATCGTCGAGGTTCTCGCCATTGAATCGGATCTCGACCGGCGTTCCGGAGGGCGGGCCGTCCGATGATTGGACCACCTGTATGTCGGCGTCGGTGATGCTCGCGAGCCGCTTCTGAAGATCGACGACCATGTCGCTCGAACTCTGCGTGTGTCCCTCGGGAAGATTCACCGTGATATTGCCGAGGTTGCTGCTCGCGGGCGCGCCACCCGAGAGTCCGCCGGTGAGCGCCGAGGCCTGCCCGACGGTGGTCTGGAACGATGCGATACCCTTCACGTCGTACAAGACTTCCTCTGCCTCGCGCACGGCGAGGTCGGTGCGCGCGAGCGTGGTCCCGCGCGGCTTGGTGAGATTGATGATCACGAAATCCTGATCGCTCTGCGGGAAGAAGACCGATTGCACGAGTCCGCTTATCGGCAGCACGAGCGCGAGGACGAACGCACCGCTCAGCGCCCAGATGAATATGCGCTGGCCACGCACGTTCTCGAGGAAGGCGCGGAGTTTCCGTTCGTACCAATGCGTCGCCACTTCTGTGTATGCCTCCTGGCGCTCCTCCAGGCGATTGCGCTTGCCGCCCGTGAGCATGAGCGCGATAAGCGGTACGAGCCCGAGCGCGACGAAGATCGAGGCGATGAGCACGAAGATGAGCGTGTACGGTATGCCCGCGATGAACTTGCCCACGATGCCGCGGATGAAGAAGAGCGGCGCGAAGACTGCGACTGTGGCCATCGTGCCCGCGATCAAGGGCCAGGCGTAGTCGTGCAAGGCCGCACGCGCTGCATCGAGCGGATCCGGGAAGAGGCGCTGACGCGCGTGGATAGCTTCCGTCACCACGATCCCGGAATCCACGAGGATGCCCACCGCGAGGATCAGCGCGAAGAGCGATATGAAATTGAGCGTGTTGCCGGTGAGATACAGCGCGAGGAACGCGATGAGGAACGAGAGCGGGATCGAGAGCGCTGCGACGACCGACTCGCGCCAGCCGATCGTGAGGAACAAGACCGCCATCACGAGGATGACCGTGACGACGCCGGTCTCGGAAAGATCGCCGAGCTGTTTGCCCACCTGCGTCCCCGCGTCGGTCGCTGGCGGTATGAAGACGTCGAGCCCTTTGAGCGTCGTCCCCTCGAGGCTCTCGAGCTTGGCGCGGACAGCATCTGCGGTCTTCTGTATTCCCGCGCTGGATTGCTTGTAGACCGTGAGCGAGATCGCCTGTTCGCTCGGCTTACCGCCCACCGAGAGACGCGAGTACGTCGTCGGTGATGCAAGGCCGTTGGATACGAGCGCGATATCGCGCAGGTATATCGGCGAGCCGCCCTTGGTGCCCACGGCGACATTCTCTATCTCCGCCGGGTCCTTGATGTCGCCCTTGAAGTTGATGTCGTAGCTCACGCCGTTGAACGAGATACTCCCGGCTGGCGCGGCAGCATTGCTCGCCGCTATGGCCGATGTGACGGCCTGCAGTGAAAGGCCGTATTGCTGCAGCGCCTCTTTGCGCACCACCACATCTACCTCGCGCTCCGGTACGCCCGCCACATCAACCTTCGAGACGCCGTTTATCCCCTGCAGCGTATCCTGCAGCTCCTTGCCGAGCGCCGAGAATTCCGACGGCGGCAGATCACCGCCGATAGAGGCGACGAGTATCGGCTGATCGCTGAAGTTGATCTTCAGCACCTGTGGCGTACTCGCATCGCTCGGGAGGTCCGTCACCTTTGCCACCGCGTCGCGCAGGTCCTGGATCGACTGATTGATATCTGCACTCGCGAGGAATTGCACATTGATCTCCGAGACGCTGTCGTGCGAGCCGGAGGTCATGGTATCGATATTCGCGATACCGGAGATCTGGTCTTCGAGCTTGCTGGTCACCAAGGTCTCCATGTCGGCAGCCGAAGCACCCGGCAAGGTCGTTATCACGAAACCGTTGGGGATGATGATCTGCGGGAAGTTCTCCTTGGGTATCGCGACCAAGGCGACGAGACCGGCGATGACGAGCGTCGTCAGCAAGACATAGCTGAATTGTCGTCGGTCGAGGAAGAAGTTCCAGAGCCAGAGCATAGGTCAGATGATTATCGAGTCCTGCCGAATGTCGTGTTGCACGGAGTCTCTGGAGCCCGACGGGGCGAAGCTGAGTGTTTTTTCAGCAGAAAAAACACGACTCCGGGCGGCATGACATGAGGCAGGATAAAACTCCATAACATTAGTAAGCGGAAGAAGATGTCGCCATGAGTACGTGCTCGCCAGCCGAGCGGCCGCGGGCATCGGTCACGATCTCGAGATCATTCGGGATACCGCTCACGACGATCTTGTCGCCGAGTATCGAGCCGAGCGCCACCTTCTGCGCGATGAGGGTCGAGCTCGCCGAGACACTGAACACGACCGGTCCAGCCGGCGTGATCTTCACGGCGACGATCGGTATCGCGGTCGTCTTGTTCTTGGTCGTCGTGACGGCGGACTTGTTGCGATTGAGCGAGACGGAGACCGCCTCGCCGTCAGAGAACGAGCCCTGCGAACCCGTGAAGCCCACCTTCACCTGGATCTTGCCGGTCGAGGGATCGAGCGCCGGCGCGACAAAGGTGATCACGCCCGGGTACGAACTCTCGATAGTCGCGGCATTCCCGACGGAGAGCGTCGAGGCATCGTTCTGCGTGACCTGCGATTCGACGTAGAGCGCGCCCGGATTCGAGACGATGGCGATCTGCGCGAAGTTGGAGACGAAATCCCCCTGCGTGACCGGCATGCTCACGATCGTGCCTGAGATCGGGCTGCGGATGATCGTCTTTGCGAGATTGGCGCGTGCCGCATCGAGCGAACCCTGCGCGGATTTGAGACCTGCCTGCGCCGACGCGATATCGCTCGCCGAACCGCCCGTGGCGGTATTCGATGCGGTCTGTGCCCCGGAGACCGCGGCATCGTACGCCGACTTCGCGCCCGTTATGCCAGAGACGGCCGCGAGCACCGCCGAGCGTGCGCCGCTCAAGGTCGCTTGGTTCGCCGAGATCTGCGCGCTGGTGAAATAGTTGTTGGGCACCGCCTGGTTCATGGCCGCGATCATGCTGTCGAGGAAGGTCTGCACGACACGTGCATCGGCGAGCATGCGCGTCGCGCTCGCATCGAGGTCGGTGCCGGCAGATGCGGCCTCCGCATCGGTCAGCGTCGCATTGAGCGCGATACGTCCGTTCTCGATATCCGAGACCAGCTGCGAGCTCGGTATCGTAAAGCTCTGGAGGTGCGGGAGCGCGGAGTTCGGATTCACGAAGAGTGAATCGGCCTTGGCATGGATCGAATCGTCGAGCGTCGCATACGCGCTGCGGAGCGCATTGGTGAGAGCCGCGCCCGCGTTCTGAGCCGCGGTCGACGCCTGATTCGAAGTGATCGTCGTGTTCGCAGCGGTCGAACCCTGGAGCTTGGCGAGAGATGCTGCAGCGGCATCATACGCACCCTGTGCCTGAGTCACTGCCGCGCGCTGACTCGCGTTTTCGAATTGCCCTATCACCGTGCCGGCCGCGACACGATCGCCGATCGTGTGCGAAAGCGACGTGATCTGGCCGCTCGTCTCGGCGAGGATGGTCGCCTGACTGCGCGATTTCACCGTGCCGACGACGCCCAAGGGTCCCGCCTGCGTGGCGAGTTCGTTGATCGTGGCGGTCTGCACATACGGGCTTCCCGATCGTTCCGTCGTAGCGGCGGGCGCCTGCGGCAAGAAGTGCTTGATTACGAAGCCGAGCACGATGAGCACGACCACGAGCCCGGCGACGAGCTGCCAAAGCGGGCGCTCGCGCACGATCGCGGGAAGATATCGACGATACTGAGTGGTGATAGGCATAGTACATTGCGAACCCCACGGCCTATGTGCCGAGGGATTCTATGGCTATAAGTGTAGCATATAGACGCCAAACGGCAGCGCAGATGAAGGAACGGGTCTCGTTAGTGCAGGGGGGCCAAAGGTGCCGCCTCGGTCTCCTTCTGACTCACCTGCCGTATGACGAATATGGCCAATACCAAGGAACCGATCAAGAAGAGCAGCCCGGTGCCGAATGCGTACCGGTAGCCATGCACGAGCGCTTCGGCACTGGTCGGATCCGTGGCCGCGGCAGTGACAGACGCCGCCACGCTCGTGAGGATCGAGAGTCCCAGGGCACCACCCATCTGCTGCGAGGTCGTGATGAGTCCCGAGGCGAGGCCCGCTTCATCGGGCGGCACGCCATAGGTCGCCGACGCGACGATAGGCATGAAGACCATGCCGAGCCCGAGCGGCATCAGCACGAAGGTCGGCAAGAGGTCGATCACGTACGTCGCATCGACAGGCATGCGCGTCATCCATGCCATGCCGGCGATCGTCAGCATGAGACCTGCGATGATGAACGGCTTGAATCCGTAGCGCGAGACATAGCGCGGCACATAGGATGAGACCACGCCGACGATGAACGGAAACGGCAAGAACGCGAGACCCGTGAGTACCGGCGTATAGTGCAGCACCTGCTGGATGTAGAGCGATGCGAGGTAGAACATGCCGAACATGCCCGCGACTATCGGCGCCATGATGGCGTTGGCGCCCGCGACATTGCGTATCGCGAATATCGAGAGCGGCATCAAGGGGTGGGTGCTGCGCGATTCGTTCCATACGAAGAACACCAAGAGCGCGATCGCGAGCACGCCCATCGCGAGCGTGCCGATGCTCGTCCATCCCCATACCGGCGCCATGCTAAAGGCGTACACGAGCGCGACGAGTCCGAGCGTCACCGAGATCGCACCCGGTAGATCGAGCTCCTGATGCGCGGCCTCGTGCTCGTGCTCCGGCAACATGAGGTAGCAGAGATACGTGAGCACGATGCCTATGGGGACATTCACGAAGAAATCCCACCGCCACGAGAGGTACTGCGTGAGCGCGCCGCCGAGCAAGAGCCCTGCGGCAGCGCCACCCGTCGCGACGAGCGACCAGAAGCCGAGCGCCTGGTTGCGCGCTGACTGCTCCTCAAACGTGACGAGTACTATCGAGAGTGCTGCAGGCGTCATGAGCGCGGCCGCGACACCCTGCAGTGCACGCAAGACGATGAGCATTAGTGGCGAGACCGAGAATCCGATCAAGAGCGAGATGATCGTGAATGCACTGATCCCGATCAAGAGGACCCGCTTGCGCCCGAAGAGGTCGGAGGCACGCCCGCCGAAGAGCAAGAAGCCGCCGAAGGAGAGTGCGTAGGCCGTGAGGACCCATTGCAGGTCGTTGGCCGCGAAGCCGAGCTCCTGCATGATCGACGGCAATGCGATGTTGGTGATCGAGACGTCCAAGACCACCATGAACTGTGCGACAGCTAGGAGGAGGAATATCAGCCACTGTCGGCGCGTAGTCTCTGTAGACATAAGTCCACAGAGTGTAGCATCTAAGTATGGTCCGTATGAAGCCGCGACATTTCTTCGCTCAAAGTGACATTACTTCTTCCCTGTCTTGACCCATCCTTCGTCTTTGAAGACAGCCCAGATCGCCATGGAGTGACCGTGCCCGAGTTTGAACTCCTTGGCGAGAAACCCGACGAGCGCGCTCGCCTTCATGTCGGGGCTATAGATGCCTTTTTTCTTCATCAACGCCAAAAGATCCTTGGGATTCTTTCCGGTCTTTGCTTTGATGTTGTCGATGTATGCCTGGAAGCTCATATGTCAGTTGAGTGTACGGTTTTCTAAGGTGCGCGGGCACACTAGGTGAAGGCGATTAATCTACATCACTTCCCCGTTCTCCTTTCGCTTTGCATCTTCGTAGGGAGCGGCGACGGTCCGGTAAAATTCCTGCGCGATCGCCGACAAGACGCCGAGCGCTCGATTGAGGTGGAAATATTTCTGCGGATAGACGTGCTTGATGATCTTCGTGACGGCGTAGTTGAGCGCACCATCCTGCTCCTCAAGCGGGAGCTTCTGCAGATGCGCGATAAGCGGCTCGATCATCGCATCGATGTCGGGCCTGTTCTCGGGCTTGATATAGGGAGCCATCATACGGCTACGCAGCGAGGATCGCCCCCATCACGAGGAAACTCACGAGCGAGGCGACGCACTCGAAGAGCCACAGGGATTTCTTGCGCCCCATCCAGATGACCTCGATCGCGCTCGACGTGACGATAAATCCGAGCCATATCCACGCGGCGATGATAGAGCCCTTGTACCAGAGTTTCTCGCCCATGATCGGCGAGGTGAAGGCGATGTAGATGATGCCGGAGAGTACCGAGGCAGTGACAAGATTCACGAACAGGTTCCAGAGCATCTGCGGGACCATGTCGGCAAGTTTCTCATTGCCGGTGGGATGGATGTCCGCGAGGCGCATCCAGAGCTTCCCGGCCACAGGGCCGTGTGCGAGGAATCCGATGATAAAGGTTGCTACTGCCGCGAGCACGATGGTGAGTATGTCCATATGCCGCAAGTATGACACTAGCTTTGAAGGCGCGCGAGCCCTTCTGTGATTACTTCACGAGTGTGCCTATCTTGAATCCGGCGAGCTCGCTCGCGGGGCGACCTTGTCCGCCGTGCTGGCCGTTGAACGCTGCAGAGCCATCCTTGCCGCAGAGACCCTTGATAGCCGCCGAGCCGCCCGGATGCTGGGATATCCACGAGGTGAGGTCATACACCGCGCCATTGATGCTGCTGTAACAACTCGCGACAGATGCGTGCGCGGCTACCTGTGCGGCCGTGAAGCTCGTCGGCGTAGCAGTCTGCGCACCGACGCTCCCGCTCACGCCAGCCCCGATCGGCGGCACCGCGGCAGGAATCGCTGCACCCCGTCCGCCTTCGTGCTCCGATTCGTCGTCGCCCTCGTCGTCCGATCCGGTCTCGCGTTCATCTTCGTGCGAGCGACGCACATCTTCGCTTGCGGCAGTGTTTGTAGTGCTTACTGTGCGTCCACGCAATTCCCCCTCACCACGACCATGGCGGTCTCCGACAGTCGTCGAAGCGGCAAACTGCGAACGCTCATCGCTCTCTGCGGTTTCGGAGGCCGCGTCTTGAGAACGCTCGAAGTGGCCGCCTGATACCGAGAAACGAGCTTGTAGTCCGATAAGTTCTGCGCGCAGTGCGGCGAGTCCGCTGACGGTCTCGACAGTAGGCGTCGACGTCGCAGAGATGTCTGCGGCGACGTGTGTGTCCACCCCCGTATTCCCTGCAGGGAGGACGGCGATGAGTGCTCCGATAAAAGCTGATACGAGATGATTGAATAGGTCCATATGGGTAGTCTAGACGAACTGCCCCGCTTTGTCTTACAGGGTCGCACGACCCCCTGCCACTTTATCGTACGATTTCGAAATCGAGCGCGACACATGGCTCATCGCCGACTACCCATCCATCATGGCCAGCAGCGATCTGAAATGCGTCTCCCGGTCCGACCTTGCTCTCCTTTCCGTCAGCATCGAGGGCCATCATGTATCCCGACACGATGTATCCCGTATGCGATTCAGATGTCTTACCGGTCTGCTTCCCTACATGTTCCGACCATCGCCACCCCGGCAGGTAGGTGCCGCGCCCGATGATCAGCTGACCGAGCACCACCGCCGATCGTGTGCTCCCATCAAGGAAAATCCACGACATCTCCCCGGGTTCCAGATTTTTTACCTGAGTCGGCATATGGATTCAAAACTCCCTCGTCTCCCCATCAGCGAGCGTCACATATTCCATCTCGGGGACGAAGCGCTGCATGACTTTCTCCGGATATGAGCGGAAGAACTGCTGCATCATGCCGTCGTGCACGCCGAAGGCGACGCGCGGTTTGATGACCTTGGCAAACTCCACCGCATCCGCGATACGCATCCACGGGCCCGCGACAGGTAGCGCCAGGATGTCCACTGCCCTGCCCGGTGCATGGTAGTTGTCGCCGGGAAAATAAAATCGCTCCGCGATCATGTAGCCAGTATTCTCGACGCGGCCCATGTCGCCGTAGATCGGCGCATGCTCGCGGCCATGCCCCTCTATCTTCAGGCCCTTCACCGTCGTACTCTGGCCGTCGCCTACCGTGGTGTATGCGATGCCTTTTGCGGCCAAGAGCTTGCCCACTCCTTCGTTGGTGACGACGACAGCACCCGGATTATTAGCGAGCAACGTTTCCACAGATTCGATGTGGAAGTGGTCCATGTGCTCATGCGTGATCAGTATCGCGTCGAGCCCGGTAATGCCCTGCTGCGCCTCGACGGTGAATCCGCCCGGGTCTGTCATGATCTTCGTCCCCGCTTCTTCGAGCACCAGGCAGCAATGGCCGAGCTTGGTCATCTGCATAGCCGGAGTATAGCAAAGGCGGGATGAGGTCACGCTGACGGAGCCACAATACCGATTTAGCGTGTCAGTACCTCGAGCATCCGTTCCGCCTGGTCTCTGACCATCTTCCCGACACGTATCTTCGATTCGGCATCCCAATCGAGGTATCCCGCCATCTCTGGGCATTGCCACGCTGCACTCGCCTCCGCGAGGTCGCTGATCACCTGCGGAGGAATATCGTCTCGGCTGAGAACAGATCTTTCCAACATCCGCAACACACTATTGAGACTCGTGACCATATTGGGCCGCAACGCGTTTCCGCGATACATGAGATCTGCATAGGGACCCACTCCAGGCAATTGAGTGATGCTGTTACGCCAATCGCGCCTCACATCATGCGATTCGACAGTGATGAAGAGCGGCGCTGCCAGTATGAGCCTGCAGAGTGAGGCCGTGAGCCGGCATATCTTTCGCGGCATCTGGGGAAGAGTATCGAATCGGGGTGCCACCATGGAGTTCGGCTGTTCTGGATCCTCGATGTCCTTATACTCGTCGAGTAGACAGAGCTCGGGACGGGCAGGGATGACCATGCGTGCTCCATGCTCTTCCATGAGTCGTAAGGCCCTCGTGAACCCATCCGTACGCAGCCGCTCTGTCGAAACTATATCCGCCTGCATCGCATCGAGGTTCATAGACGTGCGTGGGTCCGAAGGATCCTTGTCATACCGCCATTCTAGCAAAGGACCAGGCGGATGCCGCGCGATGGTGTACATCGAGGAGACGTTATGGCAGAGTGGCGGCAGAATTGAACTATGAGACAGGGAGAGCACGCATGAATACGACATTCGATCGTGTCACGTTTATCGGTATGTGCGGCGTCGGCAAGAGCAACATCGCACGCAAGCTGCACAAGCGTCTAGGCGACAAGCTCGTCGTCTTGGATATCGACGAGCTCATCGTCGTGCAGCGGCGAGCGCAATCGCTCCAGGAGGTCGTCGCGTCCATGAGTCCGGAGAGATTCACCGAGCTCGAGGGCGAGATGACGATCCACGCCGTCAATTCGATGCACGGCCCGACGATCATCGCCCCCGGCGGGAGCATCATCTACCACGAGCGCGCGATGGAGATCCTGCGTCGCGAGACGCACATCATCTACCTCAGAGCGTCGCTCGAGACCATCGAGCGGAGAGTCGCTCGGAAGCCCGATCGCGGTATCGTCTTCAAGCCCGGTGAGACGCTCGCGGACATCTACGCCAGGCGCACGCCGCTCTATGAGCGCTGGGCCGACGAGACCATCGACTGCGATGGCAAGCGCAAGAAGGTGGCCAATAAGCTCGCGCCACGCTTCGTGCTCGAGTCTTCGCTCGTCTGATCCCTGCATCACAAGAGAAAGAGGCCCGTCGACATGACGGGCCTCTCGTTTTTTGTACGAAACGTACTTCGTGAGCGTCAGGCAGGCTCGCAGTAGCCGCCGTCTGCCTGCACGTCGCGCGTGACGACGTCGTCAGAGATGACGTTGGCGACGACACGGGCGATCTCTTCGGGCTTGATGAGCCGTCCGATCTGCGTCCGCGCGACGACCATCTCGATCACCTTCGGGGGCATCTGCTGCACCATCGGTGTGTCGGTGAAGCCCGGATGGACGACGCCGACCTGGACACCGAAGCCCTTGAGCTCGGTCCGCAACGTCGCCGCGACCGCCGGAAGGGCGGCCTTGGTCGATGCGTAGCTGATCTGGCCTTCGTTGCCGCGGGCCGAGATCGAACCGATGAAGATGCACGATGCGAGCGTGCCTTCCGAGGGGTGCCACTTCTTGCTGGCGCGCGACTTCAGGATGCGCGCCGCCATCTCCATCGCCCAGTACGAAGGCGCGATGAGATTCACCTCGAGCACCTTCTGGAAGTCGGCTCGCGGATACGTGAGCGGCTCCTGCGTCACCTTGTCGAGCTTCACGGCGCGTTTGTCGCGCGTGATGCCCGCCGCGGGGACGAGGATGCGCACGACGTCACCAGTCGCCTGCTCCAGGTGATCGAAGACCACCTTGCAGAAGCCTTCCGAGGTCACGTCGCCCTTGTAGATATGAGTACGCACCCCGAAATTCTTCAGCGCCGACTCGGTCGCGTTGCAGTTGCCGATGTCGACAAGCCCGACTGCGCCGATCCCGCGTTTCGCGAGCTCGATCGCCGTCGCTGCACCGATGCCGCTGGCTGCACCCGTCACGATAGCCGTTTTGCCCTTGCAATCCATCTCGTAACTTCTCCTTTTTTAACCTTCCTTCAGTGGAAGGTCCGCGCGCTACCATACTCGCTCTGCGTGTACAGTCAAGCAGACAGTGCCTTCAGTTCACGCTCATGCGAGAAATATCCCCGCCTCTAATGGTGTATAACGTAGCGATGAACCGATCAGCACAGACAGAATACGACGTGATCGTCGTGGGCGGTGGCGCTTCGGGCACCGCGCTCTTCTATACCCTCTGCCACTACACCACCACTCCGCGCGTCGCGCTCGTCGAGAAGTACGATCGCCTCGGGACGGTAAACTCCAACGCGACCAACAACAGCCAGACCCTGCACGTCGGCGATATCGAGACGAATTACGGCGTCGAGCGCGTCCGCGAGGTCTACCCTGCCGCGATGATGGTAAAGCGCTACGCCGAACGCCTCCCGGCATCTCTCGACACCGGCATCATGCGCACGATGCAGAAGATGGTCCTCGGCGTCGGCGAGCACGAAGTCGCGACACTCGAAAAGCGCTTTGAGGCGCTCCGCGAGATATTTCCCACGCTCCAAAAACTCGGTCCTACGCAGATTGCCCAAGTCGAGCCCGAGGTGATGCGCGGTCGCGATCCCAAGCAGCCTGTGCTCGCACTCTTTAATACCGAAGGCCACGCGGTCGACTACGGCGCGCTCGCCGCATCGTTCGTCCGCGAGACCACCGAGCGCTATCCCGAGCGCGGGCACGTGCACATGAACACGACCGTCGAGCGCGTCGAGAAGACCGCCGCGGGCTACGCGCTGCACACGAGCGCCGGCACGCTCCACGCACGCGTCGTCGTCTTCGACACCGATGCCTACAGCCTCAGCTTCGCAAAATCGCTGGGGCTTGGCAAAGAGTTCTCGCTCATCCCTATCGCCGGGAGTTTCTACTTCACGCCCGCGCGCCTGCGCGGCAAGGTCTACCGCGTGCAGGATCCGCGCATGCCGTTTGCCGCCGTTCACGGCGATCCGGAGCTCACGCGCGAAGGTCTCACCCGCTGGGGCCCGACCGCTCGCTTCTATCCCACGCTCGAGGCGCGCCGCCTCAGCGGCATCATCCCCTTCTTCGCCGCATCCGGATTCGATCGCATCAGCACCTGGCTGAGCTTCGCATCCATCCTCCTCGATCCTCTGCGCTTCTGGTATCTCTTGCGCAATCTCTTCTACGATCTCCCGCTCGTCGGCACGCGCTTCCTCCTGCCGCAATTGCAGAAGATCGTCCCCACGCTCACGCCGCGCGATGTGCACCGCGCCCGCGGCTACGGCGGCATGCGCTTGCAACGCGTCGATACCCGCACGCGCGAGCTCCTCTTAGGCGAAGGCAAGATCGTCGGCGACGATATCATCTTCAACATGACGCCCTCGCCGGGTGCCTCGGTGTGTCTCTACAACGCCATGCGCGACGCCGAGCAGATCGCGAAGTTCGTCCCCGCGTATGCGTTCGACAAGGCGGCGATGACGCAAGACCTCTGCATCCCGCAGCCACAAGTCTCGGGTGGCGACGTCTCGCTCAAGGAGACCTACGCGTCGTAGGCAAAACTAATCGAGGAAGCTCAATCCGAATCTCTCGGAGAGCGAGTAGCTGCGCCATGCTTGGCCCAAGATGAGCGCGACGAAGACGAGGAAGTAGATGAATCCCGAATCGATGTCCGTGCTGCCCCATGCATACGGGCCGCCGAATCCCTGCGGGACAGACCAGATGATGAGCGAGAAGACAGCGCCGCAGTAGAGCGCGTAGCGGGAGGCGATGCCGGTGACGAGCGAGAGCGCGAGCGCGGTCTCGACGAGCGCGATGAAGGTGCCGAAGAGTATCGGGTCGATAGAAGCGAGCGATACCCAGAGGTGTATCCACGCCTGCTCCCATGCCGGCTGACCGTCGAGCGCTTCAGTGAGAACCGTGAGGATATCGCCGCGTATCTGCGGTGCCCATTTCAATATCGCATCCACGCCCCACACGAGCCCGAATACCACGCGTACCAGCCCGAATTTTGTGTTCATGAAAATAGTATAGCAGGGCAAAGCAGAAGGCGGCTGTCCGATTACGTGCAGCCGCCCTGTAGCCCGCTGCGTATTCCAGTGTTTTGCAAAACACTGGAATAGAGCGCGCGAAGGGTTGCTGGATTAGAAAACATAGATCATCGCCAGATCTCCGAGGTGAAGAACTGCTCCTGAAAGTTCGTCGCGGCGCGTATCTCGTCGTCGGTGATGCCAAGATGTTCGGAATCGACGACGATGAGCTTGTCGTCATCGTCGTTTGTGCGATGGATGACGGCGATGCAGGTGCCGCTAAATGTCTCGACGGGCTCCGTGGGCCCGATCACATACGCATCGAGCTCTTCCCCATCCGGCGCCGTAGTCTCTGGGACGAATCCGTAGTTGAGCTCGTAGACATGACCGTACTTCGGATGCTTCGACCCCATCGGCCGATCTATGGTCACCAACACCTCTTTCCCGAGATATGTCTTCGCATCAGTCATGCCGCCAAGGGTAGGACAACGTTTCGTTTTTTTAGAATGGTCTTTTCGGCATATTTTTAATCATGTAATATTTTGCGTGAGCAATAACAAAAACTTTGTTTGGCCAAAAAAACCATCTTTTTTCCTGCAATTTTTTTCTCAAAACACTTATATCATCAAATGGTTGACCTGTGGCGGTATCAAATCCAAGCATGTATCCGCGAGAAAATAGCGTGGCTGTAAATTCATCCTTTTTCTTTGGGTCATATCCAACAGAATCCAGAATTCTCGAAAAAATTTGATATTCTAGCCTATCGCCATGATACTCCTGCAGTTTAGTCAGTATCTCTGCAACCTCAGGGTACTCGGCTTTTGTTTCCGCAATAAGGTTCTCATTTAAGAAATTTGTATAATTTGAGATAGCATTTTCAAAGTCCACACTCGTCACTTTTTCGACATTCCGGTTAATTGCCGAATCAAATAACTGGCTGACAAAGTATATTACATCTCGCGGTCTGCGCGTGACAATCTCTTTTATGGCGTTGAATGGGTCTTTGCCCGGGAGATCAAAAAATTCTTTCCATGTATTCTCAATATCCTTTTGGGATGACAAATTGAGAATAGTCATAAACCTGTTTTCAATGACTTTTTTTAACAGTTCAGGATATGTTTCCCAATCTATTTCTTCTTGTATGAGAATCATCTTGTCTGGCTCGCTTACCTTCTTGAGTAAGTACTCAAAAATATCCTTTCGCAAAAAGATGATGATTTGCAGGTCAATTGTAATGCCGTCCTTGTTAAGGAGGTCTCTTTTTAGCTTATTTTCAATTTCTAACAAGCTAATCAGCATTTCAGATTGGACATCAAGTTTTTCCCTCTCGTTCCACGCACGATCAAGGTTGTCAGCTATAACAACAATTTTATTATAAGTTGCCTTAATGGACCGGAAGTAATTCTTAACTACTGCCAGTAAGTCCTTGAGATATTCACTATATAAATCCCCCAAAAACTTAGCCGAATTCACATTGTCGGCATTTGTCTTGGCTGCCTTTGAAATTTCGAGGATGATACCATAGACATTCAGCTGCATGAGTCGCTCGTGTCGCTTAACAAAATCGATGAGGCAAGCTTCCTCGGTCGTGTATTCGGTAAATTCCGGTGACGTAATAAGTTTATTGTAGATTGCGTAGGCTAACTTTGAGAATATCGTCAATCGCCAAACAGTGAGGAAAAAATAGTTTTTATTTATCGCGTCTTTAAAAAAAACTGACAGGTGCGCATTCTCGATTAATTCATCTGATTCCGGCTTAAGGTCAACAATATATTGAAAATCCCTACGCGAGATATCGTCAATGATCTTAATGTATATAGCAGTCTTTCCACTTCCCTTTCTACCAACTACTATGACTCGCTGCTTTCGCAGCGCCGCACGATATGACGCCGTTTCGACAAAATACTTAAGAAGGTCATCCTGCTCGTACTCGGCCACCTCACTACCAATTCCTAGTTTGATAAGGCTATTCTTGTGCTCTTCGATTATTTGAATACTCGTTTCAATTTTTTGCGCAATCAGTCGCTCAGTTAACCACCTGTCAACCAACTCTGTCAGCTGCGCGGACGACTCGTATTGCGAAAGTATTTCGTAATAATCCAATGGGGCCTTAAATTTTGCCGGAGCAACAAGAAGCACTTTCTTTTCAAGTCCCGCCGCGATGCCTGCAAAAAAAGAATTTCGAGCGTTTTCATCCTCTGCGTCTTTTGCATTCTCTCCCCAAAAGTGAATCACGACACATTTGGCTCTTAAGATGTTCTGAAAATACCAAGTTTCCGGCCTATAGGAAATTTCAATTGGGTCATCTACTTCCAATGAAAAGCCGTGCTGTTTTTTTAGATAAAATATTTTTTCGCTCAGATCGACAGCGGGCTGATTGTTCAATTTGCTTTTAATATAAAGCAGATCGAGGCTGTCACGTTGCAAGGATTCAACACGAATATATTGCTGAACCAGATTGTCCTCGAAGAGTTTGTTTTGCAATGCCGTTTGAATATCGGCAGCATTTTCGAACTGGGTGTATCTTATCGCCTTCAGGAAAAAACTTGAATAGCGAGCCGATGCGTTATTTATATTCTTATTAAGTAAAATAAGTATTTTTTTGTTCTTACCAACCGCATAACCAAGCTCAAAAAGTACGTTGTGGTTGAAGTATGTAATATCGCAGACAAAAACATCGCTCTGATCAATGGCTCTAAGCACGTCTTCGCTAATGTGGGTTGATTGTCGATATTCCTCCCATGTTTTTGCCAAATATGTTTTTTGATATTTGTTGAATTGGGATACCGCATGTCTTATGCTCTCAACATTATCATCGTGGGTCCCAGAATACTTGCCTTTATAGGCAAAAAACATTAGTTTCGGAGTCAGCATATCGTGCAGAAATATTCTACCATCTTCATCCTTATATGTGACCAGTCAGCAATCAATTGTGTCGTAATGATTGCCGGCTAAATACCCAGGTTCCGAACTCGGTACCCGGGTCAAAAAAGGAGCTAGGAGCGGAAGTCCAGGGGTTCCCCTCGCAGGAGGGCAAAACCTTTCTGAATGGCCCGAATCTCCGGGTCCTCTTCCCTCTTGTTCGTGGTAACCACGTGAGCGAGGTCAGCTTCGGCAAACCAGCCGAATTCCGAATGGTCTTCCGGATTGAGCTGAATGTGCGAGATATCGTCCTCGAACTTGGCAAAATAGATGACCTCGATGGAGTGGGAGCCTTTGATCTGATTCGTATACGTAAACACCGCGAACGGGTCGCCGACGGCGACACGCATACCGAACTCTTCCATCACCTCTCGCTTGAGACCCGCGATCATGTCTTCTCCGAAATCCACGTGCCCGCCCGGGAGCTCATACACGCCCGGTAGGAACTTCTTGGTCTCGGCGCGCTTGGGCAAGAAGACTTTCTCTACGCCATCAAACTTCTGGTGGATGAAGGCACAGGCGGTAAACACTTGTCGTCCTTGTGCCGGGATTTCGCTGTCGTGGGTAGCTGTATTCATGGGCACATTATAGCCCGGTGGAATCGCAATCGATCATCCACTCGATGCCGTACTTGTCGCGGAAGGCGCAGAAGTAG
>CAYOHS010000016.1:0-19029 GCA_964403865.1 uncultured Candidatus Saccharibacteria bacterium | reverse complement strand
GTGAAGTAGAGATTCGAACCCTCTTGGATATCGGATGTCGTCGTCGAGTACCAATCCGAGAGATTCAGCTTCGCAGCGAGTGCATTCTGGAGATCGGTCTGATCCGCGATGTTGCCGGTGATCGCTCCCCAGATGCCGGAGTTGATACCGAGCGACGATGTCGCGACGTAATCGAAACTTCCCGCGGCATTACCGATGAGCAATTTTCCGTAGGTCGGAGTGGTCGAGGTCCCGGTGCCACCGTTGACTATCGGAAGGATGCCGGTTACATCGCTCGCAAGATTCGCGAGACCCGTCGACAGCGCACCTGCCGTAGCCTTCACGATACCCGAAAGCGAACCTACCGAGAGAGACCCGAAAAATCCGCGTGTCGATGATGCATACGTCGCACTGATGTTGGTCGTCGACGCATTCGTCAGAGTCGCTGCCGACGCGAGGAGCGAGTAGGTAGAAGATGCGAGCGACACGATGCCGCTGGTCGTCGCCAGACTCCAGTAGCCAGAATCTCCGCCCTGCGAACCGCCATAGCTCTGCAGCGCGACCGCGGCGTCGACATACTTGGGCATGACCAATACGTTAATCGTCCCGACGCCGGGCCCCGAGAACGACTGTAATGCCTGGCCGACAGCGTATCCCGACGTCGTCAGTTTGACACCGATGCCCGGTGTCGAGCTCGCCGTGATGAGATCACCCGCATCGATGGTGCCGTTATCGGTGCTCACTGTCGTGGGGACGACGCCCGCGAAGCCGACGATATACGCATTGGGAGTCCCTTCGAGATTCGCGTTACCGACAAACGCGGGATTTTCTGAGATGACGCCGATGAGCGACTGGCCCGCGACCGCCTTCTGATACTGGCCGCTCGAGTTGAGCGATACGAGATCCCCTGCGCTCGCTGCAGACTGAAGCTGCATGAACTCGGCGAAATCTGCTGAGCCCGATGTCTGGGTGATGCCGGTACCCGCTGTGGAAAGGCGCAATGAGCCCACGCCTCGGCCACCGGTATCAGCTCCTGCACCGAGCCCGGTAAAAAATTCCATGAATCGCGGACACGTGGTGCCCGTCACGCACGCGGTGCCGTACGGCGTACGGAGATTCAGTCGCATGACATTGTTGCCGGAACTCAACGTGTTGTCGTCATTCGAGACGGCGAGCACCGCGGTACCAGTCGCACCGGTCGCTGCGGTCACGCCATCGATGATGGACACTTGGTACGAGGAGTTCGAGGTACCGAATGCGACGGGTCCGGCAAAGGTCGACGTGGCTGTCGTCGTCGCGATCACGCTACCGGTGATGAAACGCCCGTATGCAGTCGTCGAAGCGAGGGTCGCGCTCGAGGTCGCCGAGAACGTCGCAAAGATTCCGTTGGTCGCAGAAAAAAGGCTCGACGATGCGTTCGTGAATTGTTGGAGCGCCGTCCACGCGTTGGCGCTCCCGAGATTGAGCCCGAGCGAACCGCCGCCCAGAGAGAGTGTCGATCCGACCGTCGTCGTCGCGATGGCCCCCGTGCCATTTCCGGTCACGAGCGTATTGGCAGCGATCGCGGCCCAGCCGGTACCGCCATTGCCTACGGGCAAGATACCCGTTACCTCGCTCGCGAGATTCACGAGCCCGGTCGCCACCGCACCAGCAGCAGCACGTAAGACACCCGAGAGATTCCCGATCGAGAGTGAACCGAAGAACCCCTGCGTCGAAGATGCATAGGCAGCAGTGATATTGGTGGTCGACGCGTTCG
The DNA here is from genome assembly GCA_964403865.1 of uncultured Candidatus Saccharibacteria bacterium. Lineage (GTDB taxonomy): Bacteria > Patescibacteriota > Minisyncoccia > Phycocordibacterales > UBA2100 > UBA10103. The sequence continues at coordinate 17,294 of CAYOHS010000016.1, read as the reverse complement.
CGAGCGTCGCCTTACCCGTGACCTGCATCGTTCCGCCCACGGTAAGATTGCCCGCTGCATCGACCGACGTCGTCGCGGTCGCACCGAATGCCGCGGTGTTCGCTGCGATCGTCCCCGAAAAGAAGCTCGTGCTCGTGCCGCTGACGAAGACGAGTCGATTGCTCGTCAAAAGTCCCGCGAGCGTGAGGTCACCGCTCGAGGTCAGCTTGTTGGAGCTCGAGAAGAAGTTGATGTCTCCGGTAGCGCCATTGCCCTGGATGGTAAGCGCATTGCTGCTGGTCGCACTGATACCTGCCGTCGCGCTCCCGAGCACGAGACGGCCCGAAGAGAGTACCGGCAGCTGGCTCCCGGTCGCTTCTTGAGCCGGCGTGAATCCGCCGACCGTGTTGGCGTTGATCGCGTAGCCTGATGAGTCGATACGATTGCGCGGGCTCAGCGTCTCAAAACTCTCCGCACCATCGCCCGGCGCACACGTCGGACCGACTTTCGAAGCCACCTCGACGTTGAGGTACACGGAGTCGCTCGATTGAAAATCGTAATCGAGCGTATCGCCGCCTGCTCCCGTGTCTCCGACACCGACATTGAACACGCCGTTCTTTACGGTCGCTGTCATGGTCGAGGGACTCCCCGAAGGCCACACCTTCGAGCCCGACCCCACGGTCGGGTTGTCGTACAGCGAGAAGCGGAAACAGTATGCGGTTCCTGCGCCACCCAAGAGCGTGCCCGAAGAATCCATGAGCCGGCCTTGGTAGTTGAGGATCTTCGGAGCGCCGGTCGCCGCGGATGCAAACCCCGGCTGTGCAAAAACAAGGACCAATACGAGCGCGACTGATAGCAGCTTACCCGCCCAGCTGCGCGTTCCGCGCATCAGGATGCTATCGGACATACGGAGCATGCTCGAGCGAACGCTGTTCGATGCGATGATCGACACTCACCGCGAACACATAGCCGAGGAAGAGGATGAAAGAGCCGAGGAGGATAACTACGCACCAGCTCGCGACGAGATAGATACGGGTGAGCAATTCCGGCGAGGCGAGCTTCTCGAGCAGTGCCTTGGCCGCCTTTTGCGACGCAACGCCCTTGCCGCTCTTGGCCATATGCGCCAAGACTGCTTCTTCGGTCGTCATCCACGCCACGTTGGAGAAGACCTGCTTTCCCGGGATCTTGCCGCTACGAATGAGTTGCCCGATATAGTCAGGAGAGTAGCCAGATATCTTGGCTGCTTCGCGTAAAGAAATGAGCTCCTCGTGTGCGGGGTCCATACATGTAAATCTCGGGGGTCGAGAATGCCGCACACACAAATCTCGACCATCGAGAATTGACGTATTTATTATATATTTTGTTCGTGGCCCTTTTTTTCACCCTGTGGACAACGTGGTGCCTGAGAAGGGGTATACTCTGGGTATCAATATGGTTCTCCACCCCGATGTGCGCCGCGCACCCTCCCTTCGGGTCTTGGGGTGGGGCGCCCTCTTAGCCATAGGCCTCGTCATGGCCTCCCTTTTGGCCTACCATGCCAGGCTTTTTCCCTGGCAGGAACGCATGGACCAGGACATCCAGGCCGCCATCACACGGGCAGGGTCTGTCACGGCCTACTCCCAGTCGGTCCAGACCGCCCTCCAGTACCCCGGCAGGACCCTGGTAATCGAGGGGACATACCGCGTAGACCGGACATCCCAGCGGTACGAGACAGTATCGACGACTACTCTCAAGAGGGACGACCGGGCGGCTGACCAGAGTTTTACCTTGCAAGATGTGTCTATCGGGCGCGATGTCTATGTAAAGATCGACACCGATTCCCCTGCCCTGGCCAAGACGATACCCGCAAGCCCGCAGTGGCGACATTTCGATGCGCTCGGCATCCCGCCCCAGTTCGAGGGTATCGCCACCGCAGGACCCATCCTGGACAATCTGCGCATCTTCTCTGAAAAAGGGGCGTACCTCGACTTCCAGCATAAGGTGGGTCCTGAGACGATCGGGGAACTATCTCTCGTCCGCTACACATTCCGCCTCTCATCAAGACGCCCGGCCGACCCCGATGATTCGCTCGTCTCTATCATGGATGAGATAGCGGATGGGACCGTCGAAGTATGGATAGATCCGGATCACATGGTCCGCATGCTGTCCTTCCGCTCCCCTGGCTACAGCTCCACGACGACCCTTTCGGCTATAGACATCCCGCAGGATATCGGGCCTCCGGCTGGCGTGCGCTGATGCTACACTGATGGCATGCAGGTCAGGCACTTCGTGCGCAGGCACAAGCGCAAGATAGTCTTCACCCACTCGGTCATCATCATGACCCTGCTCGCGTCGAGTGCCATCACCTTCAACGCAGGCGAGACCGCCCTCTTCCTCCAGCCACGTGATAAGACGGAGCTCGGCATAGGTGACACTGCGGATGTCGATGTCATGCTCAGCACCACGGTGCCGGTCAATGCGATCGGCGTGACACTCGGCTTCCCGCCAGATCTCTTGGAGATCGTAGGTATCAGCAAAGAACGCTCGTTTCTGGATCTGTGGACCGAGGACACCGAGATACGCGAAGACGCGGGCGAGATCCATTTCAGCGGAGGGACGCTCCAGAAGGGAGGCCTGACCGGGACTTCTACTGCGCTTACTATCACCGTCAAAGCACGACGCTCAGGAGCAGCGCAGCTGTACTTCAAGGAGGCCAAAGTGCTCGCCAGCGACGGCAGAGGTACCGCCGTCGAGAGCGTGGATCGTCCGTTCACCTACACCATACGATCTGCCGAACTCGCATCTGGTTCGTCCCCCTCCCCTTCTGCCCCGGCCTTGCCGAGGGCGGATATCAACGGTGACGGCCGTATCGATATCGCCGACATGTCGATGCTCTTGCTGAAGTTGGTGCGCCCCTATGATGCCCGGTACGACCTCAATGGCGATGGTGTGGTCAATATCGGCGACCTATCGGTGCTCTTCTCGTACATGGGTAAATTACGCTGAGCATCGCGGTTGACTTGTCGGCAGAAGCAGGCTTTCATTGCGACAGTCGAAACACAGAAAGAGGAACTGGATAGATGCGACGCTCACTGAAAATACAAGACCCCGTTGAACAATTGCTGGCTGCCGCTCGCACGACGGCCGATATGAATCTCAACTACGTGTCGACCGGTAACGTCAGCGTCTGCACTGACCACGGCATCTACGTGTCGAGGACAGGAAGCCGCTGCGGCACACTCTCCGCGGGCGATCTCGTCCTCATCACGCCCGACGGAAAGGCGGCCGGCGGCACGCCCTCGATCGAGTGGCCGTTCCACGAAGCCATCTATCATGCGCGCCCGGATGTGCGTGCCATCGTGCATTGCCACTCGCCGGCGGCGAGTATCGTTGCACTGGCTCAGGTGAGCATACCTACTTCGTTCCATTACATGGCTTTCGCTCACACACAGGGTGTCATCGGTGAGATCAAGTGTGCCCCGTACGAAGTCCCCGGTTCTGAGGCGCTCGCTCGGGAGACGGTGAAAGCACTCGGGCGGGCGAACGCGTGCTTACTCGGCGGTCACGGTCAGGTCGCCGTTGGGGCGACCGTCCAAGCCGCTTTGGACAATGCTGTCATGTTCGAGCAGCTCTGTTTCATGTTCGCCAGCCTGCATCCTGAACTCAAGCCAGTGCCGATACCTGAAGACAAGATCGAGCAGACAGCACGGCTTTTCCGAAAAAAAGCATGAGGTATCGCGAATCTGTTCATCACTTCAAGCGCGCCGGAGACTGTCTCCGGCGCGCTTTTCTTTTTGAGATCTATTCCGATCGACGGGGACGGTACCCGAGCCAGACGATGACGAAGCCGATCACCGCTGCCCCCACGATAGTGATCGAGGAGATATCGAAGACCCCTGCGCCCGTTGCAGCTGCCGCGGTCTGGCCCGGGTCCGACGTCGTCGCAGGAACAGAAGGGATGACTGAAGCCTGCGCGGCCTCCTCTGTCGAAGATGCCTCGACAGACATCGTGGCCATCGTCTGCGCAGGAGCAGGTATCGGTGGTTCGATGCGCGCGGCGACTGTGGCGAAAGACGCTCCGCGCATGCTCGCGATCACATTCGTCTCTTGCACATCAGCTGCCAAGAGCGTCCCCGAGGTGAATCCGATATGACCCTGACCGACGCGCAACGGGACGAAGGTGACTGAGAGCAAGAGGCCCTGGGGGCCGCTGTAGCGGGTTCCGAGCCATGCCGAGAACGCGAGCGTGTCGCCCGACACATCGGGCTCCGACGGCCACGCCGAGGCCAATGAGCCCTCTTTCGAGACGCTCGCGACGCGTAGGAGCGCGGGATCATATGTGAGCGCAGCTTCGGCGGCGTTCACGTCATGACCGGCGGAATCCGCATAGATATGCACGACGAACGGCTTCCCCACCTCCGGCGCGATCTGATCAGGAGAGAGATACAGAGACGCGTCAGCGAAGACGGACCCCGGCAGGAGGAGGAGTGCCGCACACAGTGCTCGCACACGCATAGGCTACGCGGCGGGTGTCGCGAGCCGCTTGCGCTCTCGCGCGAAATACAGACGGATGAGGACGGCGGCGATCGCGATAAGGATCAGGAGCACGAGTGACGCGAATTCTGTCGTCGAATACTGACGCGCCGGGACAGACTTCGGATCAAAGTCCGCGACACGTATGTTTCCCGCCTTGTCTATCGCGCGCAGACGTACGCCGCCGTCGAGCGATTGATCGTGCAAGAGATAGGGTGATGTCACATGTTTCCAGACACCATCCTCGTATATCTCGTAATGGTCGATGCCGCTCTGCTTGTCGGTCGTCGAGAAGACGGCGTAGTATTTCCCGCCGAACACGCCGCGGGTCGACTCGACTTGCACGGCAAATGCATCCGGCGAGACGGTATCGCTCTTGACCGCGTCTATCCACGGATTAGTAGCGAGTGTCGGCGTGGGCCCGAGTGCCAGCGAGAGGCCGGCGAGTGCGAGCTGCGCCGGCGTACCAAGGCCGTCGTGGAGATACACCTTCGAGGAAGGATTCAAGGCGATGGTCGCCCGTGTGTCGCTCGCGCTCACGACAGTGAATACCACTTTCCCGAGGATGTTGCTCTGTGCGGGGTCGCCTTGGATACGACCACAGTAGCCACCCGGTACGCCGCCTGAGAACGAGACAGTACCTTTTGCAGTGTTTAGCACCGGATCTGCCACCCACAGACTGAATATCGAGTCGCCCCGGCTGAAATCGACGGCACGAAGGTCTTTGGCGGGATATGAGAGGTCGATCTGGGCCGCATTGATACATTCGTCGCCATTGTCGAGCCGGACCGTCGCGATGAAAGTGTCGCCGAGGCCGTAGGAATGCGCATCGCTATCGATCGATATCGTCGCGGCGCCCGCCACGAACGGCAGGGCGACGATGCTTCCGAGTGTTGCTGCAAGCAGCCGATTCATACGGATAGTATACCCTACTCTACCCCGTCCAGGCGAAGAGCATGATGGAGAAATCGGCCAGGTTCACGATGCCATCTCCGTTGAAATCACTGCGGGCATCATGGGTATTCCAGGCCAAGAGAAAGATAGAGAAGTCGACCAGGTTCACATTGCCGTCGCCATTGAGGTCGGAAGACGCAGCCTCACCCGGCTGCCCGGAACCCACCGAAAAACTGACTGCCTTGCCGTATCCGCTCTTGACGAGGGCCGAGAGAGAGAACGAGGCCTTCACCGTGTGGACCCCTTTCGAGAGCGACGCAGTGTCCACTTGGAGGCTCCACGCGCCGCTCTGGTCGGCAGTCGCGGTATAGGGCTTAGTATCACCCGGTCCGATGACGATAGAGACCGTGGCACGCGGCACGGTGCGACCTGAGATGGTGAGCGGTTCGCCCACCCCGAGTTTGGTCGAGCTTACCTTGATCGTCGGCGGCAAGAAGATGTTCGCGACCGTGGTGATCGCGCTCTGGACGACCTCGAACACGACCGAGGTCGTCACCGACTGTACGCCGGAGGCATCCTTCCCCACGAATCCGAACGTGACGGTTCCAGGATTGACGGCCGCCGTGCTGAAGAGGAAATCTGCATTGGTATCAGTCTGCGCGATACCGAGCGTCTTTCCGTCGAGCAGTATCGTTATCGCGCTCGCTGGAAATGCTTTTCCTTTCAGCACGATGCGCGTCTCCTTCTCAGAAAGGATCGTTCCCGGAGCGGCTCCCGGCACATCAGGTGTCGAGCCGCGTGAGGGTGAACCGGGCGGCGGGGCGGGCGTTTCTGCAGTGCAGGTGACGCTGCAGAGATCGCCCGAAGTGTTGTTGCCGTCGTCGCATTCCTCGCCGAAACGCACCTGGAGGATACCGTCGCCGCAGTACGGACCAAACGACAAGCATCCGGGCGCACAGACACGCTCTGCGGTCGATGAACCGTAGGTACCGATATTGTTTCCCGCTCCCTGATCACACACTTCCCCTTGGCTCACGATGCCATCATTACAGATCGTGATGATCACCTTCGTGGGAACATCTGATGCACCTGCACTGCGGACCCCGAGTGCTGCCCATGTCGCGATGAGCGGTATGAGCGCCGCCATCAATATGGCGACGAACATGTGGGTACCCGTGGGCGCGCCGTTAGCGTGCTCCTCCATAGGCGCGCTGTGCGCGTCGGCGTCGGCGGGCGACGAGAGCGACGATCAAGAAGATAAGGAAGACGAGTGGCACGAGCGCAACGACCCCGACTTTGAGCTTGTCGGTCATAGAAAGTCCGTCGAAGCCATAGCCGGTGTAGCCTGGTACGCCTCCGAGGGGTGAGATACTGAGCGAGACCTGATCCTGTTGTGCGATGTCTGCGTTCTTGAAGATGGTGTACTTCGCGATGTAACTTCCTGCGGGCAGACGTGTCGGCAATTCCGCGATGACCTCTTTGGTGCCGAACGGAGTGACCGCCTCGATGTTGTTCGTATTCTCCGTCGTCTCCAAGAGCTGCGCGGAGTCTGAATCATATATATCCATACGTACCTTCGTCGGGCCGAAATCGGTATTACCGGTATTCTCGATCGTCATGAAGAAGCGGATCTTCCCCGGGAAGAACAGGCTCCACTTGCGATACCCCTCTTCGAGATCAGCAACACGGATGCGGCGGACATCGAAATCGAATATCTTGTCGACGACCGTGATCGCGACATCGACTTGTGCGCCGAGCGCGATCGAGACGGCGCCCGAGCTCGCGGCGCTCGCAGACGACGTGCGGATACGAATCGCCCCGGTGTGGCTCTCGTACGCGGCATCGGGCGGCACATGCACCGTGACGACGATCGGCATCTGCGAGACGCCCGCAGGCATGACGAACTCGTTCCCCTTGTCGACTGAGAACCAAGATTCGACACCGGGCAAGTTCATCGTGATCTGCACCTTGAGATCGTCGACGGGATCCGATCGCACCAAGGTGATGTGTTGCTCGAAGGTCGTCCCGCGTGTCAGACGATCATTCTGCACATACGGCGGTGTGATGCCGAAACCCGCGTATGCGAACGGAGCATTGGATCCGAGCACGAGCAGTCCGAGCATGACCGAGAAACCGCCTCGTGCGACGGCGGACCAGGATGCGGTCTTGGATATTTCTCGTGTGGTGCGGTAGTTCATGAGAGTATGCCGCGCAGATGCCGGCGCGGGTGCTGTTCAGGACTACCAGTTCGCCGCGGCACTCTTCTGAGCGATAATGGTGTCCTGACCGCGGTAATCTCCTGCGAGCGTGAGCGACGAAGGGATGTTGATGCCCCACCACGTATTCTTCTGTTGCGGCGTGCTCGTCGAGGTCGTCTTCTGTACGTGGATACCCACCGATATCGGGGTGGTCGAACCCGAGAGCGTATATGCCAGCGACGACGCGTATGCGACGGAAGAGGTCGCGACCTTCTGATTCGCTATCGGTATGTCATTGGCCGCATTGATACCATCGCTATCGCAGGAATCAGCCGAACTCCAGGTCGTACACATGGTGTCTCCGTAGATCGTCTCGTCCAGACCGACATTCCCGAGCGCCTTGAGAGCCGTCGTCGTCGCGAGCGGGTCGTTCTGCTGACCTGGCTGCAAGGAACCGAAACCGACACCGGATTCAGGCACCGTGAACGCGAGGAAGCTGACGAGTTCGTTTCCGGTCGAGCTTTCGGTCAGGGTCGATGTCGCGAAGTTATCATCGCCCGCCTGTACGGATGCGAGCCAGTTCTGTGCGGTGTACTGAGTGCTGACGTCAGTCGGATCGGCGTTGTACCAGAGCGAATATGTGCAGGTCCACGTCGAGCTCGTGTCTGAAGCGCCGGAGCAGCTACCGCCGTCTTGGGTGCAGGAGAAATCGGTCAGCGGCGAAGCGCTCGGGTAGCAGCTATTGGCATCGTAGTTGCCAGACGTCTGGCATGAAGCCTGAGTCACGCCAGATCGATAGACGTCGGTGATGATGTGCGTTATCTCATTGCCGCTCGAGGAATTGAGACAGCTGTTGTTATCGTCGACCTGGAATTGCACCTTGAACGGTCCTGATGTCGCAAACGGCGTCAGCAGGGTGAGGTTGCCGGAGTTGTCGGTATCGACGAGACTGATCGTCGCGGCGGTGATCGTCGGCGCGACATTGCTCACGGTGAAAGACGAATTGGTCGCTTGAACGGTCGAGGTTGCGGCAAGACCGAACGCATCGACGAGGTACGCATAGGCGTTGTAGACCTTGTCCTGCGTCGGGATCGCTATCGCCGTCGATGTCGAAGGATTGGTAGATTGCAGCGTCGATGTCGCCCAAGTGCCTCCCGCACCACAGGCACCCGCAGCGAAGTCGGCCGCCTTGCACAAGAAGAGCTTCACGGTATTCGTCGTCAGCGTGTCGTTATCGTACGCCGTCGTCGTCCAGGTCACGGTCTGACCAGGATTCCTCGGGGAGTTGTTGGACACCGATGCGAAGACCGGCGGATGATTCACGATGAACGGGGACGCGGTGTTGCTGCTGCCCTGTTTCGGCGTGGCGTTACATTGTGCGAGCGATGCATTGTTGTCACATATCCACGCGTACCAGGCGTTCGATTCTGCGAACGCTTCCGTCGTGGTTGTCGCCGCAGATGCCTGTGCTGCACTGGCGGTCGAGGCCGAGACAGCCCACTGGTTCGAATCGCCGCCGCCACACGTCGGCGCCGCGCCGGAGTGAGCGGTGGGCGCACCGTTGGTCTTACAGATGAGCAGGTAATAGTTGTCGTTGTTCGAGTCGGTGCCCGTTGCGACCCAGGTGATGGTGGAGCCGGCGTTGGTCGGGACAGCGGTCGATGATTCGGTACTCTCCTGTGCATCGACGGTCCACACCGGCGGTGTGTTGAGGATATGTACCGAGGTCGTGACGTCTGATGCGTTGACCATCGGTACGCGGATCTCGAGGGATGCGAACATGAAGACCACCAAGAACGTGGAAGCTCCGCCGAGTATGGTAAAGAGGGTCACCTTGCCCGCGCGTGAATCGAGACCGGTCGTGATGAAGTGTCCCCAAAGGGTCATATGGTCACGTATACGGCGGAATACACCCACGCTATGCATACCGAGATGGTAGCACTAAAGCCACGATTTTATGCCGTTTTGTGTGGATAACCAGCGTCCCGGGACAGGCTACTTGTACCTGATGGCGTCGAGCGGGTTGATCTTCGCGGCGCGGCGCGCTGGGAAGAGACCGGTGATGAACCCGACCACCCCGGAGAATGTCGCGATAAAGAGCAGGAATAAGGCGGGATAGCGGAAGATACGAACGGCATCGCCCCCGAACTTGCTGGCCACGACACCGAGCAGCCCATTAGCCACCTCCCCTATCCCGACACCCATGAGGATACCGACGACGCCTCCGAGAAGTCCCACGATCACGGCTTCGGCGACGAACAAGACCACGATGTCGGTCGATGACGCGCCGATAGTGCGCATGACACCGATCTCGGCGGTGCGTTCGAGCAGCGTGACAGTCATGGTGTTGAACATGCCGATCGCCGAGACGGTGAGCGCGATACCCCCGAAGACGGCGAGGACTGTCTGGATGCCTTGGAATATCTTGTTCGCCTGATCGACGGTCTTCGAGAGCGCGGTCACTACGAATCCTTTGCCGAGGATCTCGTCCTGCATCGGGGTCAGAGACTTGCTGTCTTTTACACGCACCTGCACGCGCTCGTAGTACGGCGCATCGAAGTGGGAGAGAAATTCGTCGAGCGTCACCGTTGCCGCAAGCGTGCCGTCGTCTTCGGTGACACCTTTCACCTTGTACTCCTTGTCGATGACGACCTCGCTCTGCGCGCCGCCATTCTCTTGCGGCACGAGGACCTTGAAGGACATGGTCTTCCCTATCGCGTCTTCAGCGTTCGCAATACCGAAGAGCTTGAGCATCGCGCTCGTTATGACGATAGTGTCGCGATCTTCCACCGCCGTCTTATCGGAAAAGACGGTGCCGGCGAGCGCCTTGGTACCCGTATATAAGAAGTACGATGGCTTCATGCCCTGAAAGTTCGCATTGCCGGTAAGGCCGTCGAGTGTCGCGAGCGTGGGATAGGTCGCCATCGGCGAGACGTCTTTCACGCGTGGGTCCTGTGAGAAGCCGTCGAGTGTCGACTGATCGAGTACCACCACGTGCGATGCGGGATTTGTCACATTGAGCGAGAGCAGCGAATCACCGAGGACGATCTTCTCGAGGATGATGCTCTGCAGACCGAAACCGAGTCCCACCAAGGCGACGACGGCTCCCGTGCCGACACCCATGCCCAATATGGTGAGCCATGTTCGAGACGGGTTCGTCTTGAACATACGGGTACTGAGCATCGCGATGTCGGGTAAACGCATAGGTATTTAGGAATGGGCTCCCTCGAGCTCGTTGCGCTGGATGATGTAGCCACCTTGGGCGATGAGCTTCTCGAGGTGACGCGCGATCGCAAAAGATGCGTCGTCAGGCAGTTCCAGTCCGCCAAGTCTAGAGGAGAGAGTCAGCCTATCGGCAAATTCGTCACGCGTCGTGATACCACCCATACGGTCGGCGATCGCGGCCTTGAGCGTCTTCTCCTGAGCGGGGGTGACCGTGAGGCCTACCTCTGTGGACATGTAGCCGAGCACGCGGTCGACGTACTTCTGCTGATGCAAGAACATGCCGTCCTTATGCACGTCTTCACGGAAGCGCTGGACGTCGGCCGAGTAGCGCATCAATCCGAAGACACGGCGCGTCATGTCGCGCGCCTCGTCTTCGTGGATACCGACACCGCCCATAGAGCGCGGTTTCATCAGGAACGCGCAGAACATCGACTCGTCCATCGAGCCTTTCAGGACATCGAGCACGCCTTTCTCGAGGTGCTCGATCTGACGGAACCCGATCGTCTGTGTCGCGAAGTTCACGATCGATTTGACCTTGAGTTCCACCGGCTCGGCATACGGGTACATACGCGTGAGCTGTTCGATCTCAGTCACGATGGTCTCCCCCGGCTTCACGCGCTTGATCTGCGGCTTTTCGGGATTGACGGCGATGCGGCGCAAGAGCCCATCACGCATGTAGAACACACGGTGGGCATACGGCAGATACTTAGCATCGTGCGTGACGAGTACCACGGTCTTGCGATCGCCCTCATTGATCTCGCGGAACGATTCCATGACGTGCTCGGCAGAGATGGAGTCGAGGTTACCCACCGGTTCGTCTGCCAAGAGGATCTCCGGGTCGTTGACGAGCGCGCGGGCGACGGCGACGCGCTGCTGCTGACCACCAGACATCATCATCGGGAGCTTGTCTTCCAGACGGTCCGGGATGCCGAAGCGGCGCAAGAGCGTGCGTGCACGTTCGTTGCGGATGCTCGGCGGCTTATTGAGGAAGAGCTGCGGCAGCGCGACGTTGTCCAAGACCGAGATGGACATGATCAGGTTGAATTGCTGGTACACGATCCCGATCGTCGACTGCTGGTACGCATTCATCTCCGCCGGCGAATACGCGTAGATGTCTTCGCCGTTCACATACATGTGGCCGGTGTCAGGGACGTTGCCGCCCAGGATGGTATACAGCAGCGTCGATTTTCCACAGCCGGACGGCCCGAAAAGGATGATGTACTCGCGCGGGTAGATCTCCGCATTGATATGCTGGAGCGCGTTGAACTCGTTGGACTGCCCCTTGTTGTAGGTGATCACGAGGTCATCTGCTTGTACTGAGGTCTTTGCCATATATCAGTTGTATTGTACGTGCTACTTGCCGATCTTGTTGACCCACCCGAAGGTACCCTGGAAGTTCTCGAGGATGATATCGATGATGTTCTTCTCCTTGATCGGCGTGATGAGCACGAAGTCGTCGGACTTTGAGGTGTTCCCTGCCTCATCGGCACAATCCATCCAGAACTTATAGACCGTCGCCGGCGAGAATCCGACGATGACCTCGGTGTGATCCGTGAGCGGATTCTTCTCCGTCGGGAGCGAATCGGCCTTTGTGTTCTCATCGTGCACGAGACCTTGCGTGTATGAGACGGTGCACGAGGAAGGTTCATCGGTCTGCCACGTGATGATCGTCTGCACCTTCGTGTCTTCGCTGGGATACAGCGTCGACTCGTTGGTGACTTTCGATATCAAGGGCGGTACGACATCGCGCACCGTTATGAACTCGAACTGCTTGCTCGAGGCCTCATCGCCCGCTTCGTTGGTCGCATAGACGGTCGCACGATAGCGTGTCCCGAGCGTGAGGCCGGTGACCTGCACCGTGTGAGATGTCGTATATACCGGATCACCGACGGAACGGGCGACCTTCGAGCGTGTATCGAGATACTCGATACGGCCTTTTGCCTTTACGGTGCCGGTATTCCAGCTGATGACCGCAGAATCCTCTTGAATGCGCGATATCTTCAGCGCGGTGACTTCGGGCAGGATCGACTTCGTACGGAACGTATCATCCTCTGATACGCCCGTGAGACTGAGGGAGTCGGAAGATGAGACCTGGAAGTGATAGAGCGTCGACGGCTGAAGACCCTGCAGCGTCACACTGTGCTTGGTCGTACTGTCCGACGAATCTCCTTGCGCCCCGGTATATGGATCGGACGCACCGTCTTGATATTCTCCATCGGCTGCGAAGCTCACCATCGAGTTTGACGGGCGATCAGACGACCATGTTATCGTCGCCGAATCAGACTCTGTGGAGACTTTCGGCGAACCGATGATCGACGGCGGCCTGATCACGTCTTGCGCCTGCTGCTGCACTTCTTCGACGACACGCGTGAGCTCTTTCGGGTCCGTCACCTTCTTGATGTCCTTTATCGCCTTGTTCGCTACGGCCTTCTGATCGTTCTTCGTCGAGAACGTGAGACCAGCGGTCGTGCTCCTGTTGCCGCTCGAATCTGCCGAGGAGATGCGGAAGTAGTAGGTCGTGGCCGGTTCGAGATCCGTGAGCGTGATGAGGTGCGTACTATCGAGTGACGGATCGCGCTGTATGCCGCCGGCGGGATCGATGCCGAAGTTGATACTGCCATCGGTCTTCACGTCTGTCTTCCAGCCGATAGACACGCCGTCAGTCGTGACATCCGATATCACGACATCTGATATCTCTGTAGCGTGCACGGGCACGGCCTGCGCCAGGACGATGACGCATACCAAGAACAGGGCGCGCGAGATGAGCGTGCGAAAAAGCATAGGCACGCTTTCAGTGTATCACCCGCTCTCGCCCCTGCAGCGAGTTACTCACGCCCGCTTGCGCGACAAGCACCACAGGACTATCAGGAACACTCCGAGCACGATGATCGCGGTGTCGAATGCCGGATAGAAATAGTACACGGCGGGCCGGGTACACGAGAGATAGTCCGAGGAATTCCCATCGCAGTACCGTCCGACCCTGAACGAGAGGATACCTGCCACGCTGAACGCGATACCGAGGAAGAGGTCGAGTTCGCGTCGGACGACGGCGAGATGTCCGAGCACCCAATCGAGAAACGTGTCGGCAAGATACAAGCCGGTGAGCCAGGCCACATATATATAGTGTGTGACTCCCCTCTTGCGGGACGTCTGTGCAGTGGCTTCGTCGTTCGATTCCATACGGCGCATTGTAACGTGTGCCGCGTCTGAATCAATACTCATACGCCCGGAAGCGCATCGAGCGCATGTGAAAGCTGACTATCGACGCTCTCGAGCTCGACGTAGAGGTTCGAGCGCTTGTTGAATTCCTCTTCCATCTGCGGGATCTCGCTATTGAGGAGTGTCACGTACGCCGGCGTGAGCACACCCTGAACAGACCGTATGTGCTGGAAGATCTGACCCGTATGGTAGTTGGCGCCATACGAAAGCCCGCGGATGTCCTCGATGATCGATGATTGCTTCGCGGCGAGCGCATCGACCTCCCCGAGTGCCGAGTGATACCGCACCGCTGCGAGCGAGTATCGATGTGCCGCGAGCGCAGCACGAGCCGACGCCGCGCTATCGCGTGCGTGCGCTATGTCGTCGATCTCTGTCTCGATGTCGTGCAAGAGCTGATCGCTGGTCTGTGCCGCTGCCAGCCGCGCGGCCGGCGTCACCGTATTCGAGAGCGCCGTGGAGAGTGCGCGGTTCAGGAGCGCACGCTCGTCGTTGCTGGATGACCCGGGGAGGAATGCGGTCTGCGAGTACGCATGCTCTGCCCGAGCAAACGCCGCCGCATCACGGGCAAGAGCGCGCACCGAAAGCTGCCACCCGATGAGGAGCAGGATGGACGCGAGGACGAGCACGACTGCGATGATCCGTAGAGAGCGAGACATGATGAGTATTGTTATGGCGAGGTCGCGATAAATGTATTGGTACCTTGGTGCGTACTCACGTCGGTACCGTTCGGCACGGCGATGCCCCAGTAGATGTCGCTGGTCACCGCGCTCGTGGTAGCCGTCGGCTTGGCGAGCGAGACGTTGACGTTCGTCGCCGAACCCGTGAGGAACTGACACACCGAGCAGCTTCCGTATGCGAAGGTGGTCGTCGCATACTTCTGTGCTCCGACCGGGATCGTGCTCGCAGTACCTGCGAGATCGGTTCCGGCGACCTGGATCCCGATCGGCGTATTGCCGGTGTTGAGGAGCGTGGTCGCGGCGTTCACCGAGCCGGTGTCGGCACCTGCTGCGAGTGAGCCGAAGTCGATCGCCGGCGTATTCACTCGCAGCGCGCGGAGCGTGAGGACGTCGACCGAGGAGGAGGTGGCGAGCGCCGTGAGGCCCGTCGAATCCTGCAGGAACAGGCGTGCGAACCAGTTCTGCGCAGCGTAGGTGCTGCCGGTGTCGGTCGGATCGGCGATGTACTGGAGGTCCGCGCGACACTTGAGCGTACAGGAGGTACCCGCGCAGTTCGAATAGGCACACGAGGTCGACGCGACCTGATAGCAGCTGTTGTCGTCGGGCGTACACATCGCACCGACACCGGAGCGGAATACGGACGATGTCGCGTTCGTGATGTCCTGATAGCCGTTGTAATCGGTCACGGTCGAGCTCGCATAGATAGTGGTCGTCGCACCTTCGGTGAGCGCGATATCTGCGTCATTATTGAGCGACAGGCTCGTGATGAGCGGCGCATGCAGGAGGATGGCCTGCGCGACATGCGCATAGTTATCAAGATCTGATCCGCTATCCGACGTGCGTACGCAGTAGGCGTTGCCGATAGCGTTATTCGTGAACTGGAAGTTGTACTCGACTTCTGTCGCCGCGTTTGCGCCGACGGAGATACCATTCGATTGATTCGACGGATCCTGCGATGCATAGCCGGCGACGAACCCGAGACTCGACGGGAACGAGAGCAGATCGGCGATCGAAGCCTGATCGCTGAAGTTCGCGCTCGTCTTCATACATGCCACTGCAGAACCGCAACCGCCGGCGTTGGTCGGGACATCGGTGAAGTTCACGTGCGGCACCGATTCGCAGCTGAGCGAAGAGCCGAGGGGCGCGACCTGCAGACGGAAGTGTTTGTTCGATATCGGTGCGCCCGTGTTCTGTACAGAGAATCGCACGCGCACATTCGAGCCGATAGAGACACCGGCGATGTTCGCATCCTCATTCCCGGCCCAGCTGGCTCCCGATGATACCTGAGCCGCGCCGAAGGAATACGTCGGTGTCGAGGCCATGTAAGGCCGGGCGGTGAAGAAATCCCAGCCGCCGTGCTGGAACCAGTACGAGAATCCGTAACCACCCGCTGACGTGTAGGTGCTATCGGATGTCGAGAGCGTGGCGAAGGTCGAACCGTTCGAGTCGTAGACGGTGACATTGATAGAGTTGTTCGAAAGCCAGTTGACGACGACCTGGTACCAGCCGGTCGCATAGCTCACGGTCGTGGAAGCGAGGATGGTGCCGCTGCCGGCGTTGGAGGTCACGTTCTTGGCGAGCGCGACGAACTGCGTCGGGTACTCCTCGAGACACACGGCGTAGTTCTGCCCGCTCGCCTGGACGCCGAAGAGCGTACACGGCTCATCCTGCTGGGACGCGTCGACATACTGGTAGTAGCGCACAGTGCTGTCGCGCGAGATGAGCGAGCCGGTGCGATACATACCGGTCGTGGTCTTCTGTCCGAAGTTCGTCCCCGCGTCGAGCCCGTTCGTATGATTGTGGGCGAACGTAGCGGCGATATTGAAGAGCGATGTATTGCCGGAGTACCCGCTGAGCGAGCCTTCGAAATCGTCGAACGCCGGGAAGACGAGCGAGCCGTTGGACGAGGTCGTCGTCGCTGCGTTGCCGTAATACATATAGATAGTAGCGGAGCCCGATCCAGGCAGCGACGGCACCTTCACCCAAAGCGTCGTGGAAGCGGCCGAGAGGGTGCTCTCCATCCAGTACGGGATGAGGCCGGTACCGGTGGAATCAGTGAAGCGCACATCGCCAAAATCACTGCGCATCGCGCCATCGTAGTCGACATTCAACTGCACAGGGACATTGGTGTAGCTCGTCGCGTTCGGGTTTGAGATGACGACCGTCTTGCGATTGCTCCACGATGCGTTGTACCACTGCGAGGTCGGCACACCGAGACCCGCGTCATCGTTGCGCCAGCGGAAGTGCGCCTGGCTCACGAAGAGACACGTCGAATCATCCCAGCGGATGGCGCCACAGGCATCGACGCCATCGTTATCGTGCGCTTCCCCGCCGAGATTGCCGGCATAGCCCTGGAACGTCCACGCATTGACGGGAGAACCGGTTCGCGTGACGCTGTACGCATTGATCGCCGTCGTCGTCGCGAAGCGATCACCGCTCCAGACGAGACTCGCGTTGGCATCGATCGCGCTACCGGCGACGGTGATACCGGAGCCGCCTGGATACGAGATGTGGAAATCGCCGTTCGAGAGCGAGCTGATCGTCGGCGAACCAGAGATGTTGAGACCGTTCGCATCGGTGTTGCGGATCG
>CAYOHS010000015.1:10001-19249 GCA_964403865.1 uncultured Candidatus Saccharibacteria bacterium | reverse complement strand
GGCGCATCATAGCGCATCAGGGGCTTGCATGCACGGGCGCGTGCGGTATGCTCGCGCACGGGACAAGCTACGAAATGGAGTTCTCCATGCACGGACATCGATATACCGGGGCGTACACCTCAGTGTCGCTCGATCTGCACAACTGCGGCGGCCCACTGCGAGATGCAGAGGAGGCCGACCGGCTCATCTCTGATCTGATCCGGAATAGCGGCATGACCATCCGGAAGAAGCTCATCGACCCGTTCGAGACTTCGATTCACGTCCCGGGCAGTGATAGCTACATGGTGTACTACACCGCTCTGGGCTACACCCTGGAGGAGTCAGGCGTGTACATCGTGATGATCTCGGCGGAGACCTGGCCGGAGGTGAAGATGGTGAAGATCATCATCGATCTCTGCCATTTCACGCGTAGCAACAGGGGTGCGGCCGTGAAGCTCGCGGACGCTTTCGAAGAGCTCTTCGCTCCGAAGGACGGCGATCTCGTCGTGGCTCGACGGACTATCGAGGACATGGAAGGTTCGCGCATGTGACGCGTACCAGAAGGCGCCCACTCACAACGAGCGGGCGCCTTTTACTTTGTGCCACACACATCCACCACCGCGAGTTCGAGCGGCAGATACGGCACAGCGGCATAGGCCATGCGCTCGTGCGCTTCAAGGACCGCACGCAAAGTATCAGACGTGACATTGGCATCCTTCGCGAGCTCGCCCACGAGCGCGGTGTCGGCTTCGGAAAGTTCACGTGCAAAGGTCTCGGAAAGATCGGGCGCAAAGCGTGCGATCAAGACGGCGCGCAGGCGATGGATGAGGAGCTTTGTGAGAAGACGTGCGTCGATGTTCTCCCCTTCTGCGGTGCGGATAGCACCGAGTGCCGCAGATGCATCGCGCTTGGCGAGGCCCGAGAGCAAACGGCGGACCAGCTCGCCTTTCGGGGCGCCCGAGACTTCTTCCACCTCGGTGACGTCTACCTTCTTGTCCTTCGACATCGCGAGGACCTTCTGCAATATCGAGAGCGCGTCGCGGAATGAGCCTTCGGCCAAGAGCGCCACGAGTTCGGCCGCGGATTTCTCGAGCGTGAAGCCCTCTGATTTGGCGACATCGGCGATAGTATCTGCGAGCATCTCGCGCGTCGGCGACTTGAACGAATAGATCTCGCAGCGGGACTGGATGGTGTCGGGCACCTTCTCACGCTCTGTGGTGGCGAGGACGAACACCACGTGCGCTGGCGGCTCCTCGAGTGTCTTGAGCAAGGCGTTCCATGCCTCCTTGGTGAGCATGTGCGCCTCGTCGATGATGTAAAACTTGTACGGAGATTCGAACGGCATCACCCACACGCCTTCGCGTAGCTCGCGGATGTCGTCGATACCGCGATTGGATGCTGCGTCCATCTCGTAGAGATCCTTGTCGCTTACACCGAGCTCGCGCGCGAGGATACGCGCGACGGTGGTCTTGCCCGTCCCGCGGCCGCCCGAAAAGAGGTAGGCATGCGCGGTACGCTTGTTCTTTATGGCGCCTTCGAGCGCCTTCACGATATGTTCTTGTCCGCGGACTTCATCAAAAGTGTGGGGGCGATAGGCGCGATAGAGGGTCTGGTGCTGCGTATCCTTCGTGTCCTTCTTGGCCATGGGGGCAGTATAGCAAGAGCGCGGCCTTCGAGAAGACCGCGCCCATTTCTGAATTCACCCTCTTTTCTTCCTCCCCGTCTCTCCGGGTCGGGTGTACACGACGCCGAGTTCGGCGACCAGATGTCTATTTTTTTGACGGTGCAAAAAACTCGTGACCACGTCGTCGGTCATCTTTGCCTCGAAAGCGAGGAGCTTCCGATAAAGCGACATACCGGGGTACTTTTTCCTGAAACGGTCTGCCGCGATCCGTAGACGCCTTTTGGTGGCTTCGTTCTCACAAACGACAGACCATTCCTCTGCCAAGCCTGCATGATTACGGAAGTAGTTGGTCACTGACGCCCTGTTGAAATCCAGCTCGAGAGCGACTGATTCGAACGTGACGATTCCGTCCGGATCGGCGGCTCGCGCTCGTTGCACAGCATCACGATACCTTTCCCGCATGCGCTCGCTCTTCGACAGTACTGAGAGCTCTAACTGTCGAGCCATGTAATACGCCGAGTCGTAGCTGCTTTTTGCTCGTTTGGCGAGCATTTTGACGGAAAAATTACCGTGCGTAAATGTCAGATCGTTCGCTGCAACGAGGTAATCACTCCTCTTTTTTCGCATGTACTCCTCCCTTTTTGGAGCTACTTGCGAAACCCTACAATGTCTCTTTGAATATGGCAACTGCCCCCGCCGCGTCCTCAGTTTCCATCAGCTGCACGCGCAGATCCTTGGCATGGTCCCAGCCGTTGATGTAGGCCTTGAAGTGCTTTTTCATGGTCGCAAAATTGACCGTCTCGCCCAAGAGCTCGTCGAACAATCCGATGTGTTCGATCAGCGCCGCGACCCGCTCCTGTGGCGTCGGGATTTTTTCGGAAAAGAGCCATGGGTTGCCGAAGATGGCTCGGCCGAGCATCGCACCATCGCACCCCGCAGCAGCTACCTTCTCGCGTGCGTCCGCGATACTGAGTACATCACCATTGCCTATGAGCCGCGTTTCGGTCGCGAGCTCTGCGCGCAGTTTTGCGATGCGCGGCATGTGTTCCCAGTGTGCGGGGACTTCGGACATCTCCTTGCGCGTACGCAGGTGCACCGTGAGAGCAGCCGGATGCATGGAGAGGATGTTGGGTATCCAGGTGTCGATCTCGTTGACAGTATAGCCGATGCGGGTTTTGACAGATACAGGAAGGCATTCTGTGCTTGTGCAAGTTAAACTTGCACAAGAGCACGCGCCACGCTTGGCTGCGGCGATGATTTCGCGCGCGAGTGCCGGGCTCTTGATGAGCGCCGCACCTGCCCCACCTTTCTCGACCGATTTGTCCGGGCAGCCCATGTTGATGTCTATCCCATCAAACCCGAGCTCGGCGCAGATGCGTGCAGCCTTTTCCATACGCTCGGGGACTGCAGAAAATAGCTGCGCGACGATCGGCCGCTCGGCTTCGGTGTACATGAGCTTTGCGCGGAGCGCCTTCTGCCCCTTTTCGCGCGCGAGCACGAGCCCGTCGGCCGAGGTGAATTCGGTCCAGGTGACATCGGGCTTGCCGTACTTGGCAAACATCCGACGGAACGCGGCGTCGGTGACGTCTTCCATCGGCGCCATCACGAAGAACGGGGCTTTGAGCGCGGGCCAGAAGTTCATCCCGAGCACGATAGCATAAGACAAAGGGCCTCGCGCGATGCGAGGCCCTTCCGATTTTTCTGAAACGTATACGTCAGGCCTTGATGTAGTCGCTCACGTTCAGGCCCCTGAGAGCCGGCTTGTGCGGACGGTCCTTCGCCGGTGGCATCTCGCCGTCACGCACGCGCAAGAGCGCACTCATCAATCCTTCCGGACCGCAGTACACGCGCTCTTTCTGCTCGTCGATAACCACCGGACTACCCGGCAGCTGCTCAATGGACAGCGCCGCTGCCAAGTAGGCGCGCGTCCCCGGCTCGCCGAGCGCGACGCCGATCACGGGAATGCGCTTGCCCTTGCTGTAGAGCAATGCATCGAGCACACCGGGCAGCGCCAGAGCCATGCCGCCGACGCAGATAGCTACGTCGGCGCCCTCGCATCCGGATTCGGCAAACGCGTCGAGGTCGGCAGGGTTGCGATGACAGCTGATGACGTAGGTCGAGTACGACATGACCCCGCCGCTGAGCAGCCGATGCTCGTTAAGAGCACTTGCGACCACCTGCGATACGACAGGCATGTCGCTCTCGCTCCCCGCGATGATGGCGATCTTCTTCTTGCGGAACGGGACCATCACTTCGAGCTCCTCGCGCGTGTAGGCTTCGAGGGTCTTGCCGGTCAGTCGCCAGAAGATGTACCGGTAGATCTCGGTCGTCTGCGCGATGAGATCTTCCGACACTACCAGGCTGTGGACATGGGTACGATGTTCCGCGTTCGTCGGATCGAGCTTGTTGATGCCGAGCGTGATGCCCCATGCGCGCACCTTCTGCTTATCGAACGGCGGCGGCGCCTTGCGCGTCTCGAGAGCTCGGGATGCACGCCACACGGCCGCGTCCCAGAACCTGCACGAGTCGGGGGTTCCGAACTCGTCGCCGATACGGGCAACGCCATTCCTGTCGCGGCCACTTTCCCCTTTGCCGTCGGCCATGATGATGCCGCGTCCCTTGGCATACGCCGAGACCTCGGCGAACGCCTGAAGGAACAACATCGTTTCGGCATGGTACGTTCCGCGGACACCTTCCGCGTCGATAGGCATGTCGTGCCCTTCTTCAGCCTTGTCCGTCGGGGTGAAGAGCACGTTCTCGAGGGCATCGCCGTCTTGCAGCCCCGCTTCGAGCGGTATGCCGTAGACCGAGCCCGTCTTCTGGTATTGCGAGAGCACGGAACCCGTCAGGCAATTCCGACCGATGAACTCGACCGGCGCCATCGTAAGCTTGCGGACCACCATCGCCCGACGCTGGAGATCCGTGTTCCCACGCAGCTGCGCCGGAAGGTACGGATCGATGCCGGCACCGGCGGCGACCATGTGGGTCCTGATCCCTCTCCGTTCGAGGAAGGTAAGCCAGAAGTGCGTCATCGCCGTCAGGATGTAGCCCTTCTCGGGGACCAGTGCGTTGAGCACGAAATCAAAGATGCTGACCGCGTCGGTAGCGACCACCAACAGATTCCCGAGACCGAGCTCGTAGGTATCGCGGACCTTGCCGCGATGCAACAACGGAAGACCGCCCAGTACAGGAACGGCCGCGCGCATCGGCGAGAGTGTCGCCATAGCAGTATCTCCTTCGGTTGAGTTTACGTTTCAGTCACTATGGACTGCGCCGGTTATAGCACATCGCACGCGGTGCCTCCATCTCACCTCACCACCGCCTCTTGACCTTTGAGCTTGTAGAACACGCGGTTGCCGAAACGCAAGTCGACGTATTCGAGATCGGGCGTCTTGCCCTGGAGCGTATCGGAATCGAGGACCAGCTTGAGATCACGTACCAAGGCGAGCGGCTCAGCACCCGAAGCGGCGTAGATGGTGAAGCCTTCTTGGGTCGTGAATCCGAGGTCGCCGTTCTTGTCGATGTCGGCATGAGCGACGGCGTACCCTGCTTGCCCGAGTGCGTCGACGAGCGATTGCAGCGACGGGAATCGCGCCGATGAGACCGAGTGCCCGAGCGGATTATCCGGATCCGAGACGCCGCCAGAAAAGACGACCGACTCGCCGAGGGTGGTCGAACTCGCGTCGTAGAGCGCGAAGATGAATCCGGTGCGATCGATCACGTAGCACGAGCCTGATTCGGGGCACCACTGCGCAAAGGGCACACGCTCGTCGATCGCGACGGTGAGCGAGGTCGAGAGAAGATTCGCGTGAGACACCCGAGCATCGGCGATGTGGAGGATGTCGGATTCGAGCATGCGCTCTATCCCCTTCTCGTCGTGCCAGAAGACCGAGCGCGGTGATATGAAATGATTTTTTGCGTCGAAAAACTTTTGGATGCGGTCGCGGATATCGTCTTGTGAAAGTGACACCGTACCAGAGACCTGGATGTCTTGGATCGAGTACCGCGGCAGATACGAGGCCCAGTGGATGGCGTAGAGGATCGCACCGATGACGAGCAGGATCAGCGAGGCGATGAGCAATCGCTTGCGACGACGACGCACGCGAAGCGGCGCTCGACGCGGAGATTCGCGCGGCGGCTCAGCCGGCGGCAAGGGCTTGCGCGCCGCAGAGGCTTTAGGCTTGGAGTCTTTGCGCAAATCGAGCGGCTGGCGTGCCATCAGAAGATTATATCCTACAGGATTCCGGGGCGGCGTAATTCCGGATGCAGGACGAGGCATGCCAGCACGAGGATACGAGCCGTACTGTTCTGTACGGTGAGTGTCATCGTGCGCAGCACAACGAAGTAATGCGCCGGAATTACGCCGCCTTCTTGCCGATCACCTCCTTGCCCATGTACGGGATCAGCGCCTCTGGCACACGGATCGTGCCGTCGGCCTGCTGGTAGTTTTCGGCAATGTGCCCGAGGATGCGCGGCATCGCGAGCGCCGTATTGTTGAGCGAGTGGACGTAGCGGACAGTGCCCTCGGCATCGCGGTAGCGGATGTTGAGACGGCGCGTCTGGAAATCGTGGAAGTACGAGGACGAATGCGTCTCGCGATACTTTCCTTCGCTCGGCATCCATGCCTCGATGTCGTACTTCTTCACCTGGCCCAGCCCGATGTCGCCACCGCAGTTGATGACCACATGGTACGGGAGCTTGAGCTCCTGCAAGAGCGCTTCGGAATTCGCGGTGAGTTCCTCATGGAACTGCACCGAGGTCTCGTGATTGGCTTCGCAGAGCACCACCTGTTCGTACTTGATGAATTCGTGCACGCGGAAGATGCCGCGTGTGTCCTTGCCGTGGCTCCCCGCTTCGCGACGGAAGCACGGGGAGAACGCGAAAAACTTGATCGGCAGCTGCGATGCGTCGAGTATCTCGTCCATGTACATGCCCATGGTGCCGACTTCGGCGGTGCCCGCGAGATAATCGCCGTCCTGGGTCTTGTAGAGATCCTCCTCGCTCTGCGGCAGGTAGCCGGTGCCGACGAACGGCTCGCGGCGGATCATCGACGGAACGACGAGCGGGGTGAAATCCTTTTTCATGAATCGCTCGATGACGAATCGCTCCAGCGCCCACATGAGGAGCGCGCCATCGCCTTTGAGGAAGTAGCCGCGGAAACCCGCGACCTTGGTGCCGCGCTCGTAGTCCACCATGTCGTTGTCGAGCAAGAGATCGACGTGCGACTTCGGCGTGAAATCGAACTTCGTCGGCTCGCCCCAGGTCTTCCACTCCTGATTATCGGCATCGCTGTCGCCGTCGGGCACCGACATATCCGGGACGTTCGGGACGCGTACCATGAGATCGCGCCACTCCTTCATCACTTCGGCCAACGATTCTTCGGTGAGCTTGAGGGTCTCCTTGACCTCGGCCATGCGCTCTATGACGGCCTGCTTCTCTTCGGGGGTCTTGGCAGAGACGATGGCATTGGAGGCGACATTCTGCTCGGCGCGCTTGTCGTCGATCTTCTGCTGCAGCTCTTTGCGCTTGTCGTCTACCGCGAGCAAGCGGTCGATATCCACATCAACGTGCTTTTTCTTGGCGCCCGCGACGACGATGTCCTTGTTCTCCCGGATGAATTTGATGTCTAACATATAGTGGATACTACCACTGTCGCGATACGGAGCAACCGAGGGACGTGTATCACTGACGCGAGGTCTCGAGCTCTCGCTCCTGTGCGAAACGCTCAAGCGCTAGCGTGATGAGGCGGTGTATGAGCTCGGGATATGGCACACCAGCCTCGGCCCACAGTCGCGGGTACATGCTGATCTTGGTAAAGCCCGGCATGGTATTGATCTCATTGACCACGAGTGAGCCATTCTTCTTGAGGAAAAAGTCAACGCGACCGAGTCCTTCGCAACCGAGTGCCTTGAACGTCTTGATAGCGAACTCTTGCGCCTTCTTGCGGACTACCGATGGGATCCTGGCCGGGACCTCGAGCGCAGCGCCATCGTCATCGAGATACTTCGCCTCGTACGAATAGAACTCATGGTGCGGGATGATCTCTCCTACCCCCGACGCTTTCGGTTCATCGTTGCCAAGGACTGCACACTCGATCTCACGCCCGCGCACAAACTCTTCGACGATGACCTTGGTATCAAACCTGAACGCTTCGGTGATCGCCGCATCGAACTCTCTCTTAGTCCTCACCTTGCTCACGCCGACAGAGGACCCGAGATTGGCCGGCTTCACGAAAAGCGGGAGGCCGAGCGCTTTCTGTGCTTTCGCAAAACTGACCGTCTCACCGTGCTTGAACGCGAGGAACTTCGCGACCGGGATCTTCGCATCGCGGAGCAATCGCTTCATGACATCCTTGTCCATCCCGACGGCCGAGCCAAGGACACCGGCGCCGACGAACGGGACATCTGCAAGCTTGAGCAATCCTTGCACCGTGCCATCTTCGCCAAACGGGCCATGCAGTATCGGGAACGCGACGTCGATCTTCGCCACCTCTGCCCCCGTCGCGGTATCGACGAGCACGCCGCCGCTTCCCGGCACGAACGCGACAGCACTGCCGACATGCGGGACTACGGTCCCCTTCTTCAGATTTGCGTGGGAGAGAAATTCGGTCTCAAGAAGCTTCCAACGGCCTTGGGTGTCGATACCGATGAGCACGACCTCGTATCGCCGTGCATCGATCGCTGCCATGATGTTTCCTGCCGACACGAGCGACACCTCGTGCTCTGCGGATTTCCCGCCACAGATGAGTGCGATCCGGATCTTTTTCTGTGCCGCCATACCATTCGACTCTAGCATCCACAGCGAAATGCTGCCACGACGTGTTCCGTCAAAAATGCGTGCGATACTTTTCATCCATGGACGACCTGCGTCTTCTCGATTCTCACCCACCGCTGCTCAACGAGATCCACGACAAGCCCAAGCAGCTCTGGGCGCGCGGAACGGTGCCGAATGATCCTTCGCTCAAGTGGCTCACGGTGGTGGGTAGCCGCGCCTGCACGAATTACGGTAAGCAGGTGGTACGACACCTGATAGCAGGTTTGCGCGGGCAGCCGATAGTGATCGTAAGCGGGCTCGCGTATGGGATAGATGCAGAAGCGCATCGCGCGGCACTCGATGTCGGGCTCACCTGTGTGGCATTTCCCGGCTCGGGACTCGATTGGAATGTGATCTATCCGCGCGCGACGGTGCAACTATCCAAAGAGATACTCGAAAATGGCGGTGCGCTGCTTTCCGAATTCAAGCCCGATCAGCGCGCGGCGGATTACACGTTCCCCAAGCGCGACCGCCTCATGGCCGGCATCGCGCACGCGACCCTCATCATCGAGGCGAAAGAAAAATCGGGCACGCTCATCACCGCGCGCATGGCGACAGAATATAACCGCGAGCTCCTCGTCGTACCCGGCTCGATATTCTCCGCCGAGAGCGCGGGTGCACATCAGTTCCTCAAGCTAGGCGCGATCCCGGCGACCGAGCCCGCAGACATATTGAAAGCATTGGGATTGAGCGATTCGACGCCACTGGCACTCGACCTGCGCGAAGACCTCTCGGACGCGGAGATTCAGGTGTTGCGCATCGTCGCTTCACCGCGTTCGCGCGACGAAGTCATCGATGCGCTCGAACTGCCGATCACCGAGGCGAACACATT
>CAYOHS010000015.1:0-9901 GCA_964403865.1 uncultured Candidatus Saccharibacteria bacterium | reverse complement strand
GCGCGAATTACATCGCGCTGCCGGTGGTGCACTCCTTGCAGTTGGACTTGTGCGTGACGATCTCGTAGACAGCAGATGCGCCGACGAGGACGTACACGAGCCACTCGAGCATAGGCCAGGAACCGAGGATCAAATTCACCAGGTTCCAGTTGCCACCCATGAAGCCGCCGAGACCGACGAGGAGCCAGTTGAGGCCACCGATGATCACGAGGATCCATGCAATCATATGAAGTTTCATACGTATATGGACTCTTAGATACTGATAAATTCGACCCCTACCCCACCAGTATGGAACGGGGGGCGGAATGCGCCAGGAGGTTATCCCCACGGTGTCGTTTCGTGGTATTCTGGCGCCATGGCACAGAAGATCCGGAAGGCAGTCATCCCTGCAGCCGGTTTCGGCACGCGCTTCCTCCCCGCTACCAAGGCGTCTCCCAAGGAGATGCTCCCGGTCGTCGACAAGCCGATCATCCAGTACGTAGTGGAAGAGGCGGTGGCCGCCGGCATCGAGGACATCATCATCGTCACCGGCTGGCACAAGCGTTCTATAGAAGACCACTTCGACTACCCCTTCGAGCTCGAGAAGCGCCTCTTGGAGGCAGGCAAGGAGAAGCAGGCCGAAGAGGTCCGCAACATCGCCAATCTCGCGAATTTTATCTACGTCCGCCAAAAGGGACCGTACGGCAATGGCACGCCGGTCTTGAATGCGCGACACGTGATCGGCAACGAGCCGTTTGCGATATTGTGGGGCGACGAGTTCGTCTACTCTGATCCGCCGCGTCTCAAGCAGATGATGGATGTCTGGGAGACGACCGGTGTTCCGAATATCTCTGGCGTCCGCGTCCCGAAGACCGCAGTCGACAAATACGGCATCGCGGACATCTCTCCGATCCGCGACAACATCTTCCGTATCAATCGGATCGTCGAGAAGCCGAAGCCCGAAGATGCTCCCTCGGATCTGATGACCGGCGGCGCCTACATCATGCCTCCGCGCCTTTTTGACATACTCGCGGAGACGCCGACCGGTAAGGGAGGTGAGCTCTGGCTCGTCGATGCAATAGAGGCGCTCGCCAAGGAGCAGGAAATTCATGCCGTCGAGATCAAGAACGGCCGGTATTACGATACCGGCAACAAGCTCGAGTACCTCAAGACCGTCGTGGAGTTCGGCTTGCGGCACCCCGACCTCAAAGACGATTTCGCCGCCTTCCTCAAGCGTCTCCCCTAGCGCGAGCGCCGCAGTTCTTTTCCTCACAAAACACCTCCATACGGCAGTGCGGTAGCGCTGTTTGGGGGCTTCGCAAGCGCGGCGGCGCGAGACTTGAGCGCGGTCGCTAGCAAGCGCCGACGCGTACCCCAAACAGCGCTACCGCACTGCCTTTCCCCTCCCTTCATGAACGCTTCATCTTCACCACGCTACCGTGTAGTGATTACCCATCAGCAGGACTCTCTATGAAGATACTTATCATCGAAGACGAACCCAAGCTCGCGGCCGCGCTCGCGCGCGGCCTCCAGCACGAAGGGTTTACCAGCGATATCGTCGGCGACGGCAAGAAGGGCCTCACCCGTCTCTCGCTCCATCGAAGCGACTACGACCTCGTGATCCTCGACCTCATGCTCCCCTCGATGGACGGGCATGAGATATGTCGTCAGGCGCGCGAGTGGAACATCACGACGCCGATCCTCATCCTCACCGCCCGCGCGGAGACCGAGAATAAGGTCGATCTCCTGCTCTCCGGGGCCGACGATTACTTGGTGAAGCCGTTTTCTTTTGCAGAACTCACCGCGCGCATCCGCGCGCTCTTGCGCCGACCAGCCGACAGCCTGCCGGAAAATCTGCAGATAGCCGGCATCGAGCTCCGACCGAGCGAACGGAGGGTCTATTCCGACGGGCGCGAGATCGAGCTCACGCTCAAGGAATACGGACTGCTCGAATACTTCATGCGCCACCCGAATCAGGTCGTGAATCGGGAAGATCTGCTTAGCAATCTCTGGGATTTCAATTATGCAGGATTCAGCAATGTGGTTGACGTCCACGTTAAGAACCTTAGGAAGAAGCTCGCCGGGGAAAACCGCGGCCATCTACTGGAAACAGTCCGTGGCGTCGGTTACCGCCTTGTGGCATAAGTACCGCGACGATCCGTTCTTCTACACGGAGGTCAACGTCATCACGCTCCAGGTGATCTTTGCCGGTGTCATCCTCCTGTTCGTCGTAGCATCGTTTACCGTGGTCAATAGCGGCATCACGACCGCGGTGCAGACCGGCATCTCCGAGAGCCGCGAAGCGACCTCTACCGCAGCCATCGCCGCGTCGGTCGTGCATGAGATACAAGCGATCCGCCTGCAGAACCTCGTGGGCGTCTTCAGCCTGATCACGCTCGCGACCTTGGTGTTCGGCTATATCGTCGCACGCGTGACACTCGCTCCGACACGCAACACGCTTGCTGCGCAGAAACAGTTCATCGGCAACGTCGCGCACGAGCTGCGCACACCGCTTTCTATCATCAAGACCAATACCGAGATCGCGCTCTTGGGCTCCGACATGACGGCCGAGGTCAAACAGACCCTCACGAGCAACGTCGAGGAGCTCGATCGCATCTCGGAGATCATCAATAACCTCCTCTCGCTCTCGGCGCTCATCAAGCCGGAGCGCATGGAGTTCGAGCCGGTCGATCTGGGCGAGGTCGTCACGGATGTCGTCGCGAAATTCGGGCAATTCGCCAAGACCAACGGCCAGCAGATGACCGTGCGTCGCACGCCCGACGCATTGGTGTGGGGCAACGAGACAGGACTCGAGCAGATCGTCGGCAATCTCCTGAAGAACGCGATCAGCTACACGCCGCGCGGCGGCACCATAGCGGTGACCGTCTCG
Source organism: uncultured Candidatus Saccharibacteria bacterium (assembly GCA_964403865.1). Classification (GTDB taxonomy): domain Bacteria; phylum Patescibacteriota; class Minisyncoccia; order Phycocordibacterales; family UBA2100; genus UBA10103. The sequence goes on along the minus strand of CAYOHS010000015.1, from coordinate 7,032 downwards.
CACGCATTGGACGGCAATGTCGAATTCTTGATCCAGGATTCGGGCGTCGGCATCAGCCGCAAAGACCTCTTCCGCATCTTCGAGCCCTTCTATCGGGCGGATCCGAGCCGCAACAGATCGCACGGCGGTTCAGGCCTCGGTCTGGCCATCGTCTCGGAACTCATCAAGCTGCACAAAGGCCGCATCACGATACGCAGCGCCGTCGGCCGCGGGACGAACATCTCGATCATCTTCCCTGCTGCTCGCGCGCACGCAAAGGTCGGTACCTCCGAGCTCTTCGAAGGACTCAACGAGATCGCCGTCGACTTCTCGTCCTGAAAACCGCGTAACGACGCCGTCCGGGTCGGTTGTCCCCAGCGCCTCTTCCCGCCGGCCTCATGCACGCACGGTACACTGCGCGTATTAATCTCATAAGTGAATACTTATCTATGCCGCAGACGAATCTCTATAGCATTACCATCCCGCCGATGATCAAGGCCCTCACCGCGCTCTCTGGCATACTCGATAAGCTTTCGACACACGCTGCCGGTAAGCAGCTCGAGTGGCACCCGGCAGGCATGCAGGAGGATGCGCTCATGCAGAGCCGCCTCATCTCTGATCAGTTCCCCTTTGTCCGTCAGGTCCAGATCGCATGCGACAACGCCAAGGGGTGCGCGGCGCGTCTTGCCGAGATCGAGAACCCCAAGCACGAAGATACGGAGAAGACCGTCGCCGAGCTCAAGGCCCGTATCGAGAAGACCATCAGTTTCATCCAGAGCGTGAAGCCGGAACAGATCGCCGGCAAGGAAGATATCCGCGTCGGCAGCCCGTACTGGGGCGAGAAGACCCTGAGCGGATTCGAGTACGTCAATTACTACCTCCTCCCGAACTTCTACTTCCATCTCGCGACCGCGTATTCTATCCTCCGCGCCAATGGCGTCGATCTCGGCAAAGCTGATTTCATCGGGGACGTCCCGCTCAAGTAGCATCTCCCGCGGCACGCGGTAGAATGCGGGCATGCCAAAACACATCTTCTTCGACCTCGACAACACGCTGACGCGCAGCCGGTCGCACATCGCACCGGAGCACGCGGTGATCCTCCAGCGTCTCTCGGATGTCGCTGATGTGATCGTCGTCACCGGCGGCCAGCGCACCCAGATCGCTAAGCAGCTCGAACCCGAGATGATGGGCCGCTATTTCACGCTCGCGCAAAACGGCAACGAGGCCGAGCTCAAGGACGGTACCGAGCTCTGGAAGCGCCGTCCGACCGATGAACAGAAAGGCGCGATCGTCTCGCTCGTCGAGAAGATGAAAGCGCATCTCGGTCTCGAGGTGAAAGACGAACAGGATCTCATCGAGGATCGCGGTTGCTCTATCGCCTACAGCACGATCGGGCATCACGAGGATGTCGCAAAAAAAGAACAGCATGATCCAGACCATTCCAAGCGTCTCGGGCTCATCGAACGATTCAAGGAGGAGGTCCATGCGCTGCGCCACACCCACGGTATCGAGGTACGCACCGGCGGCACTACCTGCCTCGACTTCTTCCACGCGGGAAAGCACAAGGGCCACAATGTCGGTGAGTTCATCGCTGCGATGGGGTGGGCCGCAGACGACTGCCTCTACCTCGGTGATGCGCTCTTTCCGGGCGGTAATGACGAAACAGTCGTCGGTGTGATACCCACACGGGCCGTGAAGGACTACCATGAGACGTACACCATATTGGAAGAGCTTCTAAAGTAACGCACCTCGACCCCTTGCCATCTGCGGGAGTACAGGGTATGGTACGCGATACGGTCATGTGACCGAGCACGCCAGCGGTAACCCGAGTGGAAACCCTGGCCTTGAAAACGGAGACGTTCGCATGTGCGACTACTCTCTCGAGATGTACCGCAGCCGTCCGGCCCGGGTCGGTGAGAAGTATGTGAGCCATCGCTTCCCCTCGGGCAGCATCGGCTTCATCGCTCCCGGCGACGCCGACACGGCCGTGTGCATGGCCTGTGACACCAAGCTGAAGCTGGTCAATCTGCCGATCCATCTGCGTCCGCGGCTCGACGTCGGCGAGGCGGTCGTCACCTTCGCGCACATCGAGGGCGGGCCGCATCATGACGGCATCCGCTTCGCGAACGGCGATGGCGTGACGCTACAGCAGCTCGGCCCGAACGTCGAGGCCTATCTGGTCGATGCTCTCGTCGAGCCCCAGACGGACGGCGGCGCCGGCGCCACGCGCGAGCTCGAGACGGTCGAGTAGCGGCTCCAGACGGCACTGAGCCGTCTTCACCAAGGTCCTCGGCAGCAAACCGCTGCCGAGGACTCACTTTTTTGATACCCGATATGATATAATGCAATTCTTATGTCTTCTTCCACCGCACTCAAGATAGATGCACTCGTAAAGACCTATGCCAACGGCGTCCAAGCGCTCAAGGGTGTCTCGCTCGAGGTGCCCGCTGGTGACTTTTTTGCCCTCCTCGGGCCCAACGGCGCCGGCAAGACGACCATCATCGGCACGACCTGTGGCCTGGTGAATAAGACCAGCGGCACCGTCTCGGTCTTCGGCCACGACATCGACGAAGAGCCCGAGGTCGCCCGCGCACAGATAGGGCTCGTCGGGCAGGAGATCAATTTCAATCCCTTCGAGAAGCCGATCGACATAGTCGTCAATCAGGGCGGCTACTACGGCGTCCCGCGCTCCGAAGCCATCCCGCGCGCCAAGCAGCTTCTTACCGATCTGGGCCTCGGCGAAAAGATGAACGACAAGGCGATGGCGCTCTCGGGCGGCATGAAGCGCCGCCTCATGATCGCGCGCGCGCTCATCCACAAGCCGCGCTTCCTCATCCTCGATGAGCCGACCGCCGGCGTCGATGTGGAGCTGCGCCGCGGTATGTGGGAATACTTGCGCAAACTCACCTCGGAAGGTCTCACCATCCTCCTCACCACCCACTATCTCGAAGAAGCAGAGCAGCTCGCCAAGCACGTCGCCATCATCCGCAAGGGCGAGATCGTGGCCAACGGCACGATGAGCGATATCCTCGCGCTGCACGACGAGGAAGCGGCCCAGAAGAGCGGCTATCGTTCCGGAAAGCTCGAAGAGGTATTCATCCAACTCACTCAAGACAAATAGTATGTCCCCCTTCCAACAATGGATCTCTTTCTACACGATGCTCCGCAAGGATGTCGTGCGCATCTTCCGCATCTGGCCGCAGACGCTGCTCCCGAGCGTCGTGACATCCAGCCTGTACTTCGCCATCTTCGGCTCAGTCTTGGGCTCGCGCATCGGCACGATGCAGGGCGTCAACTACATGTCGTTCGTGGTCCCCGGACTCGTCATGCTCTCTATCGTCACGAGCTCATACGCCAACACGTCGTTCACCTTCTTCTCTTCCAAGTTCTTCTCGCGCTCGATCGACGAGATACTCGTCTCCCCGACCCCGCCGTGGCTGCTGATCACCGGGTATGTCGCTGGTGGCGTCGTACGTGGCATCCTCGTGGGCACGATAGTCTTGCTCACCTCGCTCTTCTTCACACATCTTTCGCTCACCATCACGAACCTGCTCGTCGTGCTCGGCTTCGCCATCCTCACGACGATCATCTTCTCGCTCGCGGGACTGGTCAACGGCATCTATGCGAAGTCGATCGATGGCATCAACATCATCCCGACATTCGTGCTCACGCCGCTCGTGTACCTGGGCGGTGTGTTCTACTCCATCACGACCTTGCCGCATTTCGTGCAAGTGCTTTCGCAGTTCAACCCGATCTTCTATCTCATCAACGGATTCCGCTACGGATTCCTCGGCATCTCCGATGTCTCGCTCGCGACGGCGACCGAGGTGCTCATCGCGCTCGCTGTCGTCCTCGTCGGCCTCAACTGGTACCTCCTCAAGAAAGGGCTCGGCCTCAAGCAATAGCCTGTCCACACGAGCCGGTGGCGGTACGCATGCCGATAGCGCATCATTAGCGCTATGAACATATCTCGCAGGGGTCTTGCCGTCATTACAGGCTTTGCCATCGCCGCTTCAGTACCAGCATATGTGATGGCGTTCGGCTTTGACGCCGATATGCAATGCACTAACTCACAGCTTGATTACTCCTGCCAGAAAGGTACGCGCTGTCCGAGCAAGAAACAGGGCGGCAAGGGCACAGATTGCGTAGACACGTCATCAAACACTCCGGGAAAGTGCACGGCGTACCGTGTGTGCACCGATATGAACAGCGGTCATCGGCAGACGTCCCGACAAGAACTCCAAGATGCATCGCCATGGGGTGACACACCGCTGGGCAATAATCCGGGAGAGGCATGGAACCTCCCCGGACCAGAAATGACCGGTGCGACAGACCTCAGCAGTTACTTCGGCTCCGACGCGTGGGGCGGTGCGGCCGACAGCGGAGATACAGGATCTATCAGTGATGCCGGAAGTGGCCCTGCGCCAGAGAGCGGCGGACCGTCGGGTGACGCGAGCGCAGCGGGCAACGATAACGTCCCCTTCACGCAGGAGCATGGTGTCGCGGCTCCACAAGGAGCTTTCCCGCAAGACATCCCACAGGCGGTCATGCGTTCATTCCCCTCCGACGTGACGGCGCCTCCGAACATACCCGACACAGCGGCGGGCAACACCGGCGGTCCTCTGCAAGACCGAGCGGAACTCAAACCGGAACAATCTGGTGGTGCTGGTGGCAGCGAGCAGCAGTCTGGTTCTGGACAACAAGGAGCGGGCGGCATGCCAAGCTTGCCCGGCGGAGGCGGCGGCTCCGGGAGCGGATCAGGCAGCAGCAAGCCCCAGCAACCGGCGACCGGATTTGCATCGCAGCAATCGCCGCAACAAGCGACACCACAGAACACTGGGCTTCTGTCGGGCGTCACATCGCAGCTCTCGCGACTCTGGGGGTGGCTGACCGGCCAAGGAACCACCGGCGGCTCAGCCGGATCGAGCGCTCCGGTCTCGATCCCTCTCTGATTGACGCCTGAGCGCGGCTGTGGTTTCCTTTGCGCTAGCAAGACAACAAGAGGTAGTTCCCATGCGCATAATAAGGAGCCCGAGCTTCTGGCGCGCCGTCGTGCGTATCGGCACACTGATCGGGTGTGCCGGACTCACGCTGGCGACAAGCGGCATCGCCGCCGAGCATCCTGAGCATCCACGATTCTTCTTGCTCGCGGTATGTCTCGGCCTCTCGACAGCAGTAGGTCTGCTGTACGAGATGCGACGCAAGTGGTGAACGGTCCCGGGGTGAACATGCCCCGGGACCACGCTGTTGTATAGCTATAGATTCGCGAGCACGAACTCGACCCTTTCCGCGATAGGAAGCACGGGGACGCGCACGACCGGTATCCCGAAATCGATGTAGGCGCGCTGGAGAGCGTCGTGGATGGCTCGTGCCTCCTCGGGTGTCTCGTTGCGAGCCTCGTCCGTCTGGTATTCGAGCAGATCGAGCAGGAAGACCTTCCGAAACGGCGCGTCGCGCGCGATGGCCTCAAGTTCTGGCGGGATAGCGGCGCCGAAGATGCGGTGGTATGCGATGTTGTCGATGATGCTGCGATCGAAGAAGACACGCTCTGCACCGGTGTGCAGCGAAAGATTCGCCGTGTCGAGCGCGATGATGTCTTGCACGAATGTCGGCCCTTTGCGGATCTCCTCGAGCGACTGCCCGCTTGCCAAGCCGCGTTCGATGACGGCTCGCGCGGATTCGTGCACGACACGGATGCCGTCGGCTTCGAATTCTTTCACGAGCGTGGTCTTGCCCGCGCAGGGACCGCCCGTAAGTACATACCAGGGATTGGTGTTCGTCATGGCGGGAGTATACCAAATGAAAAGGCCGCACATCGCACGTGCGGCCTTTACCCCGTTGAAGCAGACTCACCCGAAGGAAAGCCATCCGCCCTTCGAGAAATACCCTTGACTCTTCAGGCGCACACCGGGCTTTGCCGATATCTCCCCACCGAGCATCATCTCGAAACCAAAGTGGTCGGCAGAGGCAAGCACGAGACCGACATGGCTTCTGTCAACGATGATGCCCATGCCCTGGCCCATATTCAGGGCGCGGTAGGCTTGCTGGTCGGGCACATCTCCGACTCGCTGAGCTAAGGTCATGATCGCAGGTGGATCCCAAAGATTGTCCAGGTCGACACCGTATCCGCTGGGCCTCAGCACGCGCCCGAACTTCTCGGGAATCCCGCCGCCGGTTATATGGACAACACCAGCAACGGGACAGATCGGATTGCCGTAGAAGCCGCCCGTCAGGTGGACGATGAGCTTCGTATAAATCGTTGACGGCGTCAGCATCTGATCTCCTAACGTGCTTCCGCCGACCACCGATTCATGCCATGCCGGGCCATAATGATCAGCAAGGTGCCTCCGCAGCAGCGAGAGCCCGTTTGAGCGAGGGCCGCGTTCGCGAAGCAAAATAACCTGTTGTCCGGGTTGAATATCCCGCCCGGTTATCAGTCGATCGCGGCGGGCAAACCAGATACAGGCACCAGCCCAGTTGAACGGGAACGGCCCTTCCCCGGATATGCACGCGCCGAGCTGCGCAATCTCGCCATTAATGACAGCGACGTTAGCGTCCTTCGCGGCCGCGACCATGCCAGCGGCAAGTTCGCGGATGACGGCAAGATGCTTCTTGTCGTTGCCAAACGACGTGACATCGAGCACGCTTCCGACGAGCGCCGGCTCTGCACCGCGGACGACGGCGTCATCGGTAAGCATCGCGAAGAGATCGAACGCTATGGTCGAGTATCGATGCAGACGCTGCGGCAAGAGAACCTTGGTACCCACACCGTCGAACCCGAGCGACATACAGCTTCCCTCGGGAAGCTGATCGATCATGACGCATTTGAGGCCAGAGAAGTCGTCGAAGGGCATCACGATCTCTCCGATGTCGCCTTCCCTGTTGACGAATGTCTTCTTCGCCGCTTTGAACATGATGCGAGAAGCCTCAGCTTCTACATCGACATTCACGCCCGCTGCCGTGTAGGCATCTGTCACGGTATCCTCCATTGAGTAAGAGCAATTCCCGGCGGTCTGTACCGCCGGCTGCCGCCACCATACCGCATCCTGAATG
>CAYOHS010000014.1:0-19281 GCA_964403865.1 uncultured Candidatus Saccharibacteria bacterium | reverse complement strand
CATGGTACATTCTCCCCACTATGTTGAAGATCCGAATGCAGCGCACCGGCCGCATCAATGTCCCGAGCTATCGCATCGTGGTCATCGAGCACGCACGCTCCACCAAGGCAGGCCGTTTCGTCGAGCAGGTCGGTACCTACGACCCGAAGGGCAAGAAGCGCTCGCTCAAGGCAGACCGCATCAAGTACTGGATCTCGGTCGGCGCTCAGCCGAGCGACACGGTCCACAACATGCTCGTCTCCGAGAAGGTGCTTTCTGGCAAGAAGATCAACGTACTCCCGAAGTTCGTCGCTCCTGAGGCCCCGGCCGAGGAAGCGGCACCGGCGCCTGTCGCCGCGGCACCTGCTGCGGAAGCTGCCCCCGAGGCCGCTGCAGAAGCCCCTGCTGAGAACGCGTAAATCCACCGTTTTCCTCAGTCGCGCTTTGACGGAGCGCGATTTTTCTCGTACACTGCAGACATTACCGGTTTAGGCACTACTGCACCACCGTATGGAACGAGATCAGAAATTCCTGGAGTTTGTCATCACATCGCTCGTCGATCACCCCGAAGAGGTCAAGATCAATCGCACCGTCGATGAGCTCGGCGTGCTTCTTACGCTCAGTGTCAACAAGGACGACATGGGTAAGGTCATCGGCCGCTCGGGCGCGACCGCCAAGGCGATCCGCACCATCCTGCGCGTCGTCGGCATGAAGAACGACGCCCGCGTCAATCTCAAGATCGAAGAGCCCGAGGGTGGTATGCGCGCGTCGCAGGCCTCCAACGGCGCCGATCAGGACCCAGACGATCGCGGCACGATGGCCGATATACCGGCACGCGAGCCGAAGGCCGCTCCTCAGATGCGCGACCTCGACGACGTGCTCGGCGACCTGAAGGCATAGATCAAAAAGATAGAAAGTGAAAAGCATGAGGGGGCCGGTTTGGCCCCCTCTTTTCGGTCTCAAAGCGCTAATCCATGTGACCGAGACGACGCAGATCAGTCCTCGGGTTGCGGCACTTCCACGTGCGGTGGGTCCGCAAGGTAATACGTTTAGCATTGTCCCGACTACTCCCGCGATGTGCCCAGCGAGCAGGCTCGACATCGGTGGGGGCAGAACATCCCCAAAAATACATGCGAGGCGCCATCGGGATGGTTTCGCGCGAATACTGAATGCTCATTGGTACCTCCGTGCTGGTAGCATAGGACACCTTTTTGTGATATACGTCAAGCATGCTGCATTTTCATATAGTCTCGCTGTTTCCGGAATCGATCGAGCCGTACCTCGCGAGCTCGATCATCGGGCGTGCGCGAGAGGGAATCGCGCCCAAGGGCAAGAAGAACGGCAAGCCGCTGATCAAGGTCTCGTACTACAACCCCAAGGACTTTTCGCAAGAAAAATACGGCAGGGTAGACCGTCGCCCCTATGGTGGCGGCCCTGGCATGGTGCTCGAACCTGATGCGATGCTGCGTGCCGCCTCTGCGGCGCTCAAGGGCAAGAAGGGCGCCAAGGTCATCTTCTTCTCGACCGAGGGAAAGCAATTCGACGAAGAGATGGCAAAGAAGCTCGCGACCAAGAAGGACATCGTGTTTATCAGCGGGAAGTACGAGGGTGTCGACGCCCGCGTGCGAAAGATATTGAAAGCTGAGGAGGTGAGCGTCGGGCCGTACGTCCTTACCGGCGGTGAACTTCCGGCAGCGACGATGATCGACGCGATCGCACGTTTTGTCCCTGGCGTATTGGGGAAGGCAGAATCGCTCGAGCGTTCCCGTGTATCGAGCCCCGAGGTCTACACGCGTCCCGAAGTGCTCGAATGGAAAGGGAAGAAGTACCGCGTGCCGAAAGTCCTGCTCAATGGCAATCATGCTGAGATAGAGAAGTGGAAAAAGAAGTTGACGTGAGAGGTGTGCAGGTCTAGTCTGCGACTAACCACGGCAAGGGTCGTGGCTTCGCAAGGCTGTCTTGCGATTCATGCTAGCAGGGGGACTACCCGATGCGCACAGATACGCTCTTCCATCCTGGACGTCACGTGAATACGGGATTGAAGGTGTCCGATACGGCGATTGCTCGGCCAGCAGCGACGACGCTCGTCTTCGCTGCCACCGAGGGTCGTCAGTGCACGCATCGCCACGAGAGCGGCCATCGCTGCGCCTTCGAGGAGCATCAGCCCGGCACGGGCCTGTGCCTCAAGCACGCCGGCCTTCTCAAGCCCGAAGTGGGCTCTGCATGATCTAGTGGGGGCGGTGCCGCTGCACCGCCCCCATTCCTTTCGAGGCGAAACTTATCCCCAGACCCCCTTTGACACCCTGTATTTGGCTTGACCTAGCGGCTGGCATCGAGTATAATCCCGCTCATATTTGCGTACGCAAGCTCTGAATGAGTTGCGATCAGCCTCGTACGTAAAGACGTTTCCATGCTCTGCCTTTCCACGCAGAGCTCGTAGGACAAGTCTTTATACGTAATCCTCGCACTGCGGGTGGAGCCGCATGGCAGGAAGAAATGTCGCATGGCAAAGAAAGAAGGTGTGCGGCCGCAGAAATACTTCGGCCGGTTTCGTGAGCCGTTGGTGAAGTTGCCGAACCTGGTGGAGAGCCAGATCGGTTCGTTCCGCGATTTCGTCCTCACGGGCGCAGATCGCGTGTTCAAGGAGTTTGCACATATCAGCGATCACTCGGGCAAGAAGTTCGAGCTCAAGATCACCAAGTTCTCCTTCGGCGACGTCCGATGGGACGAGCAGTATGCGAAGGCCTTCAACAAGACCTACGAGGCACCGCTCTCCATCGTCGCCAAGCTCAAGAACAAGACGACCGGTGAAGAGAAGGAACAGGAGATCTTCCTCGCCGATTTCCCGTGGATGACCGCGCACGGTACGTTCATCATCAATGGCGTCGAGCGCATCGTCGTCCCGCAGCTCGCCCGCTCGTACGGCGTCTTCTTCGACGCGGTACCGCTCAAGGGCAAGAACTATTTTGCAGCAAAGATCATACCGTCGCGCGGTGTCTGGATCGAGATCGAATCTGATCCGGACGGTGCCGTGTACGTGAAGATCGATCGTAAGCGCCGCTTCCCTGCGACGTCGCTCTTGCGTGTCCTCGGTCTCTCCACAGACAAGGCCATCACGGATCGCTTCGCCAAGGGCCCGGCAAAGGAGGTCATCGCCGCCACCATGGCGCACGACCACGCCAAGACCCTCGAAGACGCGTTCGTCGAGATCTATCGCCGCCTCCGCGACGGTGATATCGCGAATCCGGACAGCGCCCGCAACCACGTCGAGTCGACGCTCTCTGCGGAGCGCTACGACCTCTCGCGCGTCGGTCGCTTCCACTTCAACCGCCGCTTCGGCCTCTCGACCAACGAGAAGGACCTCGGCAATGCGACGCTCTCGGCCGACGACATCGCACGCATCATCGAGCATATCGCCGAGCTCAACGCCAACCCGGCATCCGAAGGTGACGATATCGATCACCTCGGCTTCCGCCGTGTCCGTTTCGCGGGCGAGCTTCTCGAGCAGCGCATGCGCATCGGCCTCTCGCGCATGAAGCGCAACATCCAGGATCGTATGGCGATGGTAGACGCCGAGACTTCCACACCGGTCTCGTTCGTCAATCCGCGTCCGTTCCAGGCTGCCGTGCGCGAGTTCTTCACGACCGACCAGCTCTCGCAGCTCATGCAGCAGTACAACACGCTCGATGAGATCGAACACCTCCGCACGCTCTCCACGCTCGGCCGCGGCGGTCTCACCTCGGAGCGAGCAGGACTCGAGGTCCGCGACGTGCACTCGTCGCACTACGGCCGCGTCTGTCCGATCCACACGCCGGAAGGCAAGAACATCGGTCTCGTCTTGCACATGTCGCTCTACGCTCGTCCCAACGAGTTCGGTATCATCGAGACGCCGTACGCCAAGGTCTCCAAGGGCAAGGTCACCGATGAGATCGTCTACCTCAATGCCTTGGAAGAAGAAGATTTCGCGATCGCGCACGCCGCGACCGTCCGTGACGACAACGGTAAGCTCTCCGAAGACATCGTCGATGTCCGCAAGGGCGGCAAGCCGACCGTCGTGAACCGTGACGATGTCGATTACCTCGAAGTCGCGACCAACCAGCCGTTCTCCGTCGCGACCGCACTCATACCGTTCGTCGAGAACGACGACGCAAACCGCGCGCTTATGGGTAGCAACATGATGAAGCAGGCGGTGCCGCTCGTCGTGCCGGAGAGCCCCCTGGTCTCGACCGGTATCGAATCTGCCGCTGCTAAGGACTCTGGCCGTCTCATCCTCGCCGAAGAGGCAGGTGAGGTGACCGTCGTCGACGCTGATCGCGTCGTCGTGAAGGGCAAGGACTCCGGCAAGAACAAGGAGTACAAGCTCGTCACCTTCCTCCGCTCCAACGGCTTCACGTGCCTCCACCAGCGCCCGTCGGTCTCCGTCGGACAGACGGTGAAGAAGGGTTCTATCCTCGCCGACGCCTCGACCTCGGTCGACGGCCAGCTCGCGATCGGTCAGAACGTGCGCGTCGCGTTCCTCCCGTGGTTCGGCAACAACTTCGAGGACGCTATCGTCCTTTCTGAGAAGCTCGCCAAGGAAGCGCGCTTCACCTCGATCCACATGGAAGAGTTCATCTGTGTCGTGCGCGACACGAAGCTCGGGCCCGAGGTCACGACTCACGACATCCCGAACGTCTCGGAGTTCAAGCTCCGCAATCTCGATGAGGACGGTGTCGTCCGCATCGGTGCAGAAGTGCGCCCTGGCGACATCCTCGTCGGCAAGGTCACGCCGAAGGGTGAGACCCAGCTGACTCCTGAGGAGCGCCTCCTCCACGCGATCTTCGGCGAGAAGGCCAAAGACGTGAAGGACACATCTCTTCGCATGGAAGGTGGCAAGCGCGGCCGCGTCATCGGGGTCAAGGTGTTCTCTCGCGAGAACGGCGACGCCTTGGAAAGCGGCGTCATCAAGCGTGTGCACATCGAGGTCGCGCAGTTGCGCACCATCTCGGTGGGTGACAAGCTCGCCGGCCGTCACGGTAACAAGGGTGTCATCTCGCGCATCCTTCCGGAAGAAGACATGCCGTTCGACAAGGATGGCAACCCGGTAGACATCATCCTCACTCCGCTCGGCGTCCCGAGCCGTATGAACCTCGGTCAGATCTACGAGACCCACCTCGGCCTCGCGGCAGAGATGCTCGGCTACCAGGCCGTCGTCCCGTCGTTTGCCGGTGCCTCGCAGGAAGAGATCCGCGCAGACCTCAAGGAAGCCGGTCTCGACGAGAGCGGCAAGCGCACGCTCTTCGATGGCCGCACGGGCGAAGCATTCGCACAGCCGGTCATGGTCGGCGTGATGTACATGCTCAAGCTGCACCACATGGTGGAAGACAAGATCCACATGCGCTCTATCGGGCCCTACAGCCTCACGACCCAGCAGCCGCTCGGTGGAAAGGCTCAGAACGGCGGTCAGCGCGTGGGAGAGATGGAAGTGTGGGCGTTCCTCGGATACGGCGCTGCCTATTCCTTGCGCGAGATCCTCACGATCAAGTCTGACGACATCTTGGGCCGCTCTGCTGCCTTCGATGCGATCGTCTCCGGCAAACGCATCGAGGAGAGCAACACGCCGGCTACCTTCAACGTCCTCGTCCGTCACCTGCGTGGCCTCGGTATCGACATCGAATTCCAAGGCGGAACAGAACCATTACCAATGCCGACTCGGCGCTCCTCTCACTAACCCCTGATCTATGCAGAAACGAAAAGACACCATCCCGCAGGATTTCGAGGCAGTCGCGATGCGACTCGCTTCTCCTGACCGCATCCAAGAGTGGTCGTACGGCGAGATCACGAAGCCGGAGACGATCAACTACCGCACCCAGCGCCCCGAGAAGAACGGCCTCTTCGATGAGCGCGTCTTCGGTCCTGAGAAGGACTACGAGTGTTACTGTGGCAAATACCGCGGTATCCGCTTCCGTGGCATCACGTGTGAGAAGTGTGGCGTGGAGATCACGCGCGCTATCGTGCGCCGCGAGCGCATGGGCCACATCGACCTCGCGACACCGGTCGCACACATCTGGTTTCTCCGCGGCATCCCGTCCCGCATCGCGCTCATCCTCGGTCTCTCAGCCGCTGAGGTGGAGAAGGTCGTGTACTTCGCCGGCTACATCGTCACCTCGGTCGACGAAGGGGAGCGCGAGCGTCTCATGAAGGACCTCGAGAACGAGTTCGCGATGAAGACCAAGGCTGCGAACAACGCCGACGAGAAGACCCGTCTTAAGGATCTCGCGACGAAGGCCAAGAAAGAGATCGAATCGATCCAGCGTGGCGTCGTCCTCGACGAAGCCGCCTACCACCTCTTTGCCGTGAAGTATGGCGCGATGTTCCGCGCTGCTATCGGTGCTGAGGCGCTCTACGACATCCTCAAGAAGATCGACGTCAAAGAGCTCGTGAAGGGTCTCGCTGTCGAGTTCGAGAAGTCCTCGGCTGCCGATCGCGACCGTCTGCGCAAGCGCTTGCAGCTCGCCGAATCGCTCGCGCGTGCCGACGTCCGCCCTGAGTGGATGTTCATGACGCGCCTGCCGGTCGTGCCGCCGGCATTGCGCCCGATGGTCGCCCTCGAAGGCGGTCGTCACGCATCGTCTGATCTCAACGACCTCTACCGCCGCGTCATCAACCGCAACAACCGCCTCAAGCGCCTCATGCAGATCCATGCGCCGGAGGTCATCTTGCGCAACGAGAAGCGCATCCTCCAGGAGGCTGTCGACGCATTGCTCGACAACTCCATGCGCCGCGGTGCCGGACTCTCTGGTATCTTGGGCGGCAAGCGCCGCGCGCTCAAGTCGCTCGCTGATTACCTCAAGGGTAAGCACGGCTACTTGCGCCAGAACCTCTTGGGTAAGCGTGTCGACTACTCGGGCCGCTCCGTCATCGTCGTCGGTCCGGATCTCGCGCTCGATGAGTGCGGTCTTCCGAAGCACATGGCGCTCGAACTCTTCCGTCCGTTCGTCATCCAGGGTCTCCTCGCTCGTGAGCATGCCTACAACATCCGTGGTGCAGGCCGCCTCATCGAAGACGAGGCTCCGGAAGTGTGGCCGATCCTCGAAGAGGCGATCACCGACAAGCATGTGCTCCTCAACCGCGCACCGACGCTTCACCGCCAGTCGATCCAGGCGTTCCGCCCGGTCCTCATCGAAGGCAACGCCATCCAGGTCCACCCGCTCGTCTGTCCTGCCTACAACGCAGACTTCGATGGTGACGCCATGGCCGTCCACGTGCCGCTCTCTGAGCATGCACAGATGGAAGCCGCGAAGATCATGTCTGCCAACCGCAACGTCTTGAAGCCGGGCTCCGGCGACGTTGTCGTCGCGTCCAAGCTCCTCGACATTGTCCTCGGCTGCTACTGGATGACCAAGGCGGTCACCGGAGAGAAGGGCGAGGGCAGCGCATTCCCGTCGACCAACGCCGCGATCACCGCACACGATTTCGGTGCGATCTCGCTTCGCGCGAAGATCAAGGTCCTCCCGGGCGACAGCAAGAAGTACGCGCAGTTCGAAGGTAAGGTCTTCGAGACCACCGTCGGCCGCCTGCTCTTCAACTCCGTCCTCCCGACCGACTTCCCGTACGTCAACGAGGAGATCACCAACAAGCGCATGGGCGCATTGGTCCGCGATCTCGCGGCGCACTACAGCCTCGACGGTATCCCGGCCATCCTCGACAAGATAAAGGCGTTCGGTTTCCGCTACGCCACCTACGCCGGTATCACCTGGTCCTTGGCCGACGTCGTCGTCCCGAAGATCAAGGAAGGCATGGTGGACGAAGGCCGCAAGGCGGTCATGCGCGAGCAGGAGAACTTCGAGAACGGTCTTCTCACCGAAGACGAGCGCAAGCGCGCGACCATCGACATCTGGGCCAAGGTCTCTGCAGAGCTCCGCAAGCACGTCGTCGACTCGCTCGACAAGACGGGCCCGGTGCACGACATGATCACCTCCGGTGCTCGTGGTAGCGTCGTCCAGCTCCACCAGATGGCCGGCATGAAGGGTCTCATCACCAACCCGCGCGGTGAGATCATCGAGTTCCCGGTCCTCGCTTCGTACAAAGAAGGCCTCACGCCGATCGAGTACTTCATCTCGACGCACGGCGCACGTAAGGGTCTTGCCGACACCGCGCTCAACACCGCGCGCGCCGGTTACCTCACACGCCGTCTCTTCGATGTCGCTCACGATGTCGTCGTCCTCGAAGACGATTGTGGCACCAAGGAAGGTCTCGTCATCCCGCGTCCGGGCAAGGATGCGCTCGGCGGCAGCTTCTCGGACAGGCTCTTGGGCCGTGTCCTCGCAGAGGATGTCACGAGCGCCGGCTCCACGCTCTTCAAGCGCGGCGCATTGCTCACGCGTGATGATGCACGTGCTATCGAGGCCAGCGACGCACAGTCTGCGGCCGTCCGCTCTCCGATCACCTGTAAGGTCGCTCGTGGCGTCTGTCAGAAGTGCTACGGTATGGATCTCTCCTCGGGTGAGACCATCGACCTCGGCGAGGCTATCGGTGTCGTCGCTGCCCAGGCTATCGGCGAACCGGGTACTCAGCTGACGATGCGTACGTTCCACACTGGTGGTGTCGCAACCGCAGGCGGTGACATCACCATGGGTCTCCCGCGTGTCGAAGAAGTATTCGAGTGCCGCACCCCGAAGATCCCGGCAGTCATCTCCCGTGTCTCAGGTGTCGTCACCGGTATCGAGAAGGACGGCAGCGAGATGGTCATCCACATCCTCTCCGAAGGTGGTGCAGCCAAGACGGCAAAGGCGGCCAAGAAAGATGCGGAATACCGTGTCCCGGCCGCTCGTCAGATCATCGTCAAGCAGGGTCAGGCAGTCACCAAGGGCGATTTCCTCACCGACGGCTCGGCCGATCTTGAGGAGCTCTTCCTCCTTGCGGGCCGCGAGAAAGCTCAGGAGTACATCATCAGCGAGATTACTCGCATCTATGAGCTCCAGGGAGTCTCCACGGGCCGCAAGCACCTCGAGGTCATCGTCAAGCAGATGTTCAGCCGCGTCTCGATCACGAGCGCAGGCGACACAGGCTTCTCGGCAGGTGACATCGTCGCGGACTTCGAGTTCGAGCGCGTGAACACCGAGACCAAGGAAGCAGGGAAGGAGCCGGCCAAGGGCAAGGGTCTCCTCTTGGGCATCACCGAGGTCTCGCTCACCCGTGCGTCGTTCCTCTCCGCGATCTCCTTCCAGAACACGCCGCGCAAGCTGGCCGAAGCCGCCGTCTCCGGCGCCGTCGACCGCCTCGTGGGTCTCAAGGAGAACGTCATCATCGGTCGCCTCATCCCGGCCGGTACCGCATTCAAGGGCAGCAAGAAGTACGCGATGATCGAGGACCTCAAGTCCGAGCTCGCCGCCGCCGACGCCGCCATGATGCCGGTCGAGGCTCCGCAGCCTGTCGAACGCTAATCGCATCTTCAGTGGGGCACAAGACCCGGCCTAGGCCGGGTCTTGTGCGTATCCGTCACCGTTTCATTTTCATCCAAGTGAGCGCATAATGACGCCATGTCGGATACGGTCCAGCAGATCAAGGATAGGCTCAGCATCACGGAGGTGGTGGGCGGCTATGTGAAGCTCGAGCGGGCGGGGCAGAACTTGCGGGCGCGCTGCCCATTTCATTCCGAAAAATCACCGAGTTTTTTCGTCTCGGCCGAACGCGGCACGTACCACTGCTTCGGCTGCGGCGTCGGCGGCGATATCTTCAGTTTCGTCGAAGCCATCGAAGGACTCGATTTCAAAGGCGCGCTCAAGGTCTTGGCCGAACGAGCAGGCGTGAAGCTCGAGTATTCTCGGGCGCGCAGCGGCGAAGACGATGCCAAGGACCGGCTCTTCGAGGTGATGGAGACGGCGACCTTGTGGTATATCTCGCGCCTGACGCCTGATGCGACGAAGTATCTCCACGAGCGCGGGCTCACCGACGCGACCATCGCGGCATTCAGGATAGGCTGGGCAGGAAATGCCTGGGACGAGGCATCCGTGTATCTCAAGTCGAAAGGATTCTCCGACAAGGAGCTCATCGATGCCGGCGTCTCCAAGAAGAACGAGCGCGGGGGACTGACGGATAAGTTCCGTAATCGCATCATGTTTCCTATCGCGGATAGCGCCGGGCGCGTGGTCGCATTTTCGGGCCGTATCTTCGGCCCTGATGCGTCACCCGAGGCCCCGAAGTATCTCAACAGCCCTGAGACCCCGCTCTTCCACAAATCCCGCATATTGTACGGCTTTGATAAGGCGAAGCTCGCGATGCGCAAGCTCAATTGCGCGATCTTGGTGGAAGGCCAGGTCGACCTCGTGATGTCGCATCAGGCAGGGTGGGGGAATACGGTCGCTGTCTCGGGCACGGCATTCACCGAAGAGCATGCGGCCAATGTGAAGCGCATGACGGATAACCTCGTGATCGCACTTGATGCCGACGAGGCGGGTATCAAGGCGGCGGGTCGTGCCGCGCGCTCCGCGCTCCAGATCGGTCTCAATGTGAAAGTCGCACAGCTGCCAAGCGGCCTCGATCCGGCGGATCTCATTCTTCAGACCGGGCCCGAGATGTGGAAGGCGGCGATCCGCGATGCGAAAGACATCGTCACGTTCTTGCTCGATGTCTTGCATGAGAAGCTTCCGCAGGCAGATCGATTCCGCCGCGCGGTCGAGACGGCCGTCCTGCCGTTCGTCCGCGATGTGCAGAGTCCGATCGCGCGCGAGCAGTACTTGCAGGAGATCGCACAGCGGCTCGGGGTCTCCCAGGCTGCGGTGGAGGCCGCACTCCAGCAGGTGCCGATGACGCCCGAGATGCAGCAGCCAGCCGCACCGAAACCCATACCGCGTGAATCCTCGCGTCTCAAGCAGCTCTACGGCATCCTGCTCTGGCAGGAGACGCTCCCGAAACCATCGATCGACATCGCTGCACTGCGCTCTGCGCTCAAGGATGAGCTCTCGGCGCCCGGCTCGCTCGCGGATCTCTCCGAGCAGGAAAAAGGGCATCTCATCTTCTCTGCCGAACGGGTCTACGGCGTGGAGCGCTCACCCGCCGAAGATGTCGCCATGCTGCTCGGTGCCTTGCGCAAGGAAACCTTGTCCCGGGAGCTCCAAGACGTGACCGCCGCGCTCCGGATAGCCGAATCCGCGGGGGATAGCGAGGAGGCTGCACGGCTCACCGAGCGCTCCAGGGTGTTGACAACTGCCATTGCCAAACAGCACGAAACGAGGTAAACTTCATCTTGTCTTACGGTTCGCCCTGCTACAGAAGAGAGGATGAAATAAAAGTAAGGGTATGAGGGTAAGACCTTGTAAGCAACCCTAGTGCTAGGGTTGTTTGTGGCATTTATATACGTTCACATGGCCAAAAAAACCTCCAAGACCAAGGTCAAAGCGAAAAAGCCGGCAAAAAAGCCGGTCGCCAAGAAGGCTGCCAAGAAAGTCGCCAAGAAGACAGTCGTGAAGGTCGCTCCGAAGCCGGTCGTCGAAGCGCCGCGCACGAAGGGCAATGCGAAGCCGCTCGCGCGCATGTCTGCTACCATCCCGAAGGGTCGCGAGAGTCAGAAAGTCGAATCGCTCCTTCGCCTCGGCAAGGAGCGCGGCTATATCACCTACGACGAGATCCTTCGTGAGTTCCCGACGATCGAAGACAACGTCGTCATGCTCGAAGAGATGTACGAGCGCTTCACGGCCGCTGGTGTCGATGTGTTGGAAGGCGGCGGCATGCTCGATGACACGGGCGCCGACGAGATCCTCGAGAAGAAGAAACTCCAGAACCGCCGCTCCGACGCGGGCTACGATTCCGTGCAGATGTACTTGCGCGAGATCGGCCAGTATCCGCTCTTGAACGGCTTGCAGGAGAAAGACCTCGCGAAGCGGATCCTCGCGGGTGACGAAGAAGCACGTTCTATCCTCGCACGCTCAAACCTCCGCCTCGTCGTCTCTATCGCCAAGAAATACGTGAATCGTTCGCCGGACCTCACGCTCCTCGATCTCATCCAGGAAGGCAACCTCGGCCTCTTCAAGGCTGTCGATAAGTTTGATTACACCAAGGGCTACAAGTTCTCGACCTACGCCACCTGGTGGATCCGCCAGGCCATCACCCGCGCACTCGCTGATCAGTCGCGCACCATCCGCATCCCGGTGCACATGGTGGAGACCATCGCCAAGTACAAGCAGAAGGTCCGCGAACTCTCACAGCACCTCGGCCGCGACCCGCTTCCGGAAGAGATTGCCGCGGAGATGGGTCTCGAAGTCGACAAGATCTACACAATCCAGAAGATAAATCAGGATACCGTTTCACTGGAATCACCGGTCGGCGAAGACGACGACGAGCGCTCCACGCTCGGCAGCTTCATCGCCGACGAGACGATCGCTTCTCCCGACATGGACGCCTCCCGCCGCATCCTCAATGAGCAGATGATGGAGATCCTCGACGAGCTTTCTCCCAAGGAGCGCAAGATCCTCGAGATGCGCAACGGTCTCACCGAAGAGGGGATCTGCTACACCCTCGAAGAAGTGGGTCGCGAGTTCGGCGTCACGCGTGAGCGCATCCGCCAGATCGAGGCCAAGGCGCTCGAGCGCATCCGCTTCCACGAGCGCGCCAAGCAGCTCCGCTCGTACTAATCCTGCTTTGGAGGATCATCGGTGACGCCAAGGCGCTCGCGGATCTGGGCGATCTCAGCGGGAGTAAAGTAGTGTTCGAACCCTTCCTCCTTCACCATGTCGGCAAGCGGAAGGTCGGGCTCCTGTATGCTCGCGACATCAAAATCGATGACACGCACGACGGGTATGAAGGTGTCTTGATGACGGATGAAATCTGCGGGATCGAATATGAAATCATCTTGGTGGTAGGCAAGCGCGTTGATCAGTTCTGGCACGCGGAGCTGGTCATCGTTTTCTGCCGAGATGCCCTTTTCCTTTGCGAAGTCTCTGAGCGCGTCCCGACGTATATATTCGACGGTAAAATTGCCGGAATGCAGGTGGCGATGGCTCACGCGATTACGCAGGAGCGTCTCGATGATCTCGGACCTCTGGCGGTCGATCTCTTGAGCGAGACGCGGATACTCGCGTGAGAATATGTCCATCGTCACGCCCACGACCATGCCACAGAACCGGGAATAGATCGTCCGTGTCTCTCCGCTCTCGTGTCCGCTTTTCTGCACCGAAGGATCCTCCTTCACTTTTATGATCGGAGCCACCGGGACGATACCCGATGCTTCTTGCCAGGCATCTGCACCGAATCGGGGCATCTCATGCCTGAACACCACTCCCTCCGGAGTGGTCAGGAGTCGCAGTGTCGCGCCGGTCTTGTTCAGCTGGAAGGCCTGACGGCCAGCCTCTGGTCGGAGCGCATGATATAGGCGGACTGTCTCTCGCACTGCCTTCGCCGGATCATGTACACGGCGCGTACCGTGCGGCGTGCGCCCGGTCTGCACGAGTATGTCGTAGATGAAATAGATCTCCGGAAGCGTAAATGAGGGGAGGTGACTGTTCAAGAAAGCGCGGGCTTCAGCGGCCTCTGGTATCGCGGAGTCCTGCGAAGCATCGCCCAGGAGATCAAGCGTTTCTCGGACCATATATTTTCGGGTATCTTCGAGCTCACCCGGCGCTTCGTCCGGGGCACGCTCGGGCGATTTTGGGGAAAAATGTCTGCGTATCTCATCCAGCGCCATATGCGCGCATCATACCAGAGACATGTAGGAAAACCGGCCTGGAGCATCGCTCGCAGGCCGGTTTGGACGTCTCGTGTTCAGAGCTTCGATTTCAGCCTGCGCGCCAGAGCCGCGAAACGCTCTGCTACGTCGAGTGCGGCGCGTACTTGATCACTCGCGCGAGTGGGTCCGGCGCTGTAGCACTCGAGGATCTCCGCAGAGCGACGCCATGCGTGTGCCAGCGCCTCGAGCTCAGCCTGCGCCCTTCTCGGCCCCAGGTAGTGTACCGTTTTCGTCCCGGGGATCGTGCTATGCACGATGCGTGTGCATTCTTCCACCGACATAGGTTTGGAATGTATGACGACTCCGCTCGGGAGTGTGACGGATACCCGGTAGACCGGGCCCGGTATGCGCCCGCTCGCAGCGGGAGCAGAGGAGGGTGTGCTGCTCGGCATGGTCTCTACTCCGGTGAGATTCAACTATATCTAATCATGACATGATATTTTCTTCTTGTAAATAAGAGTCAACGGGCGAATAGGTTGAAGTAGTGGTATGTCGTAGCAGTTTTGTCTCAAAGAAAGAGGCGCACCTGTGGGTGCGCCTCCGATTTTTCTGGCCGAACTGACCTCTTTAGATCAGCGGCGCTTGTGGTCGAAGTCGATGTACTTCTCCTGCGCGTCGCCATAGCGACCGAAGCCCTCGCCCTTGTTGTCGACGTTCACGCCGATGCGCCGCAGTCCCTGCAGCGTATCGTAGTGCATGACGGCGACGTCGGTGGCGTAGGGCTGCGAGCGGAAGCTCACGGTGTCGACATGGGACTCGACCCGCTCGCCCGCGCCGGTGCCGAGACTGCGCTCGCCGCTACCGCGGCGGGGCATGCCCAGCTGCGGACGCACCTGCTGCTCGTGGAAGATGGCGACGACGATGGTGCCGAGGGCGCCATAGTCGCCCCACCGCCAGGCCGCGAGCGCGTTCTGGTCGCGGGTGAAGTAGAACTGGCGGACCGCGTCACGGCTCTCCCGCCAGCCCGAGATGGAGAAACGCTGGAAAGGGTTGGCCACATAGCAGCTTCCCCAATCGGCGTTGTTCTCCGGGGCGGTGATCTTCCGGCCGTCCATGACGGACCTGCCGTCCACCGCGACACAGAGCTTCACACGCTGGCCGTTGGTCTCCCCGAGGACGATGTCGTAATCGCCGCCGAGGACGCCCTCCACGTGCCGAAAGGCGTAGAAGCTCGAGCCCGACGAGGCATGGCTGTGGTCGGCCGGGAAGAAGCGCGCGTTGCGGCCCTCCTCCTTGAGCTTCACCTGCATGTCGATGCCGCCGCTGCTCCACGTATCGGCGGCGAGAGCCGGCGAGACGATTGCGACGAAACCGGCGATGGCAGCGAGCCCCATACGGGCGATAGACTTCTTCATTCTCAATCTCCTGATTGATGCTGTTGTTTTTGCTTTCCCCCTACGCAATACCTGAAAGGGCAGCTCGCGGGAATATAACATATTATGCAGGTATGTCAATACGCGGCGGAGAAGAAAAGGCCCCGTCTCGAAAAGAGACGGGGCCCCCGACCGGTCGTCGCTTAACGCGCGGCGGCCGATGCTTTGCGTGGAGGGTTCGCCTGAGGCGACGATACAGGTGCCGTCACCAGAGGACGTTTGAGATAGTAGTTGCCGTTCGCACTCGGGGGACCGAGCAGTTCCCATCCCTCAGAGCCGAGCACGTTGAGTGCCGTCTCCTCGTCAAGGATCTGCCGCTCCGTCCTCATGGTCGCGACGTGTACTATCCTGTACTCCCATTTCATGGAAGTCCTCCATCGTGGGCGTGCCCAATTGCACGCTAGAGTATTATACCACAATATGTGCAAAAAATCAATTATGTCCCTAAAATCGAAGGCCCCTCGAGAGTGAGGGGCCTTTTAGTGCGCGCTGCTTCCTTCGTGTAGTTCAGCACCGGATGAGTTCGCGAGCGAGGCGATTCATGGTGTCCCGTGTCGGCTTGAGCTTCCGCTGCTCCGGCTCGAATACTTCGGCGAGGTCCGCATTGCCCATGAGGCTGTGCGAGTCTCTGATGAGCGAATCCAACTGCACCGGGTCGCTGACTCGTGCGGCCGGACAGCCCGGACGCCCGAACGGGAGTACGCCAGCCATGGCCTTATACGCCGCGACGACGTAGCCTCGCTTGAGGCGCTTTTGGGCGACGCTGGCCGAGCGCTTGCTCGGCTTATGCCTGATGCAGATGCGGTCATCATCGGAGTCAGCCGGCTCGTAGCCGTGCGGATCACTGCTCCGTATCAGGATGCTCAGATCCTTGTCGCCGTCGAGCGCACGCTGCAGAAGGATGCCGAACACCTGATCAAGAACGCGCCTGGCGTCGTTTCCTGCTAAGCCAAGTGCTCGGCTGCGCAGGTCGAGAAGCTGCATATTCGTCGCTTTCAAGGCACGTACCTCGGGGTTAGAGTTTCAGTTGCTACCAGGCATGAAAATAGAACACAAATCACTGTGTGTCAACGGAACTTGGGGCACCGCGGAATCTGTCACTGCGCGCTTTTTTCGTACGTGACTTGATCGGAAAAGACGTTGTCGGGGGAGACATTGAACTCGAAGAGCTTCATCGTGCCCTGGTATTCGTACTCATTGCCGGGCGGGATGACGAACGTGTCGCCCTGTGCGACCGCGTGCTGCTCGTCGTTGAGCGCGAATGTGCCGGTGCCCTCGATCACGTGGTACACGCGCGTGGTCGTGCCGAGCATGCGCTTGCGGGGGTGTTCGCCGTGCACGTGTACGAGGAGTGCGTTGAATCCCATGCCGGCTTCCGACGTGACGATCTTCTGGATATCGAAACCTCCCTTATCGGTGATCGGGACTTCAGCGAGGGGCACCTTTCCGGCAGGGATAAAGCGATCCCCGGCAGCGTCGATCTTTTTGATGTCTTCTGGCATGGGCACCATCGTACCACACCGGAATGAGTACAGCCCGAGGGGCTCGGGCTGTATCGTTGCGTGCTGCGCGCGACGCCTAGCGGAACAGGTGGATGTAAGCTCGCGCGATGAGCTCGAGCTCAAGCGCCGTCATCATGCAGGCGAATGGCAGCGTGACGAGTACGCGGCCGCGCCATGGGTTTGCCCAGTACCAGTCAGCGAAACGATCAAGGCGACCGCTGCGAGGTTTGGGTTTGGTGGGTCGATAGTCTTGGAGCGATACGACCGACATGTCGGCCTCCTTTGCACGTGTTCGTGGGCCAAAACTCTTTTGAGCCTAACACGGAGGTTAGGGCCTCGCTACATGCCAGACGCCGGCCTTTCCGTCGCCAGTGGCTTTGCTCGAGGCAGTATCGCCTGCATAGAAGTAGAGCGGATGGCCACCGTATGTGAGCTGGATGGTGTAACCGCTCGGATCGCTGTAGCCAGCGGGGATGGTCGTGGTGCCCACCGCCCCGCGTACGGCCGATTCGAGATGATTGATGATGTCTGTCGGAGCAACGACATACGGCGGCCAGTTCTTGGCGCAGGTGCCCGTGCAGGTGCTCTTCGTGCCTGTGTCTTTGTCGTACGTGTAGACCGGCTTTCCGGTGTAGCCGATGAGGTACGTGCCAAGGGCATCGGTGCCGTCGGTCCCGAGCGTGAGATTGTCGCCGATGATCGGCTCGATGTAACCGTCGGCGCCCGGTTCGGGCGTCCACGCCATGATCGGTGCCTGGAAATCAGAAGGCTGTTGCACGGTACCATCGTCTGGCTGGCCCAGATTGCCCTGATTCGGGGAACCGTTGATCCCAGCCGCTTGCGACGGTCCTGGGGCCACTGGGGCGGCTGCAGGAGCATGCTGCTTGGTGAGCCAGATCCAGCTTCCGCCGACGACGATGAGTACGCCGATGATCCAGTAGGTCCAGTAGGTGGTTTTCATAGGGAATTGCCTATGGGTAATAGGGGAAGTATACACGCCGCTGGTAGGATCAAGATCCTGCGACGGTCTTGACCCGACTTGTGATCCATCGCATAGTGGCGCAGGTTTAGCCATAGGAAAGGGAAAACAGATGCGAGATCTCGATCGCGATCTAGAGAAGCTGCGTGTCGTGTACCGATACGCACTGCGGCTCTTGCACCGGCATCTCAAGATGGAGCTCGACGATTTCGAGCGGCTTGAGCGCTCGATCAAGGCGCACGCGCGCCTGCTCATCAGGCAAGTGCTCATCGCCTGTGTCGTGACGCTCGGCTGGTACGTGATCTTCTGGCGGCATCATGTGCACGTCGCGCATGATGACCACGAGGTCTTTCTCGTCGGCGTGATGTTCCTCTCGTTGGCGGTGTGGATCCTCAAGGCCCAGGAAGCGTTCAAAGTGGTCTGGGAGCAGATGCGCGAGATGTCGTCGGCCGTCGATGACGGTGACGAGGCGACGATCATGCATCTGCGCGATGAACGCATCCATACGCTCGTGCATGTGATGCTCGCAGTGTACGCGACGCTCTCGGTGGTGCTGTTCTGCTCGTACCCGTACTCAAGCGCTGCGAGCGGATTCGTCGCCGTGTTCGTCGTTTCGCTGATCTTCACGCTCTACTGGGCAGTCATCCTGACCCTCGAGAACGCTATCGGTGTCTTGTGGATCAAGGAGCAGGTGAAACTGCTCAATCCGCATCTGCTGACCGTGGACCGCGACGTCTTCTTCGCCTGCTATCGCAGGTGTCCGAAGGCGGAACGGGACGACTTCCACTTCAGTCCGGAGATGCTCAAGAATATCCCCGCGCCCGCGCAGGGCAACGGAGCGGATGCCCCGCACTGAAGCATCTGTCCGCGCGCACAGCGCCCGACCCAGACATCTCTGGGTCGGGCGCATCGTTTTGATACCAGGACAGCTCCAAAATGAAGCGGCCCGCCGACGAGGTGTCGGCGGGCCGCGGTGGCGGAGCCTTCAGGTGCGATAGTTGCGCACGAGCAGGTCCACGATGATGGTCGAGAGCCAGGTCGCTCCGACGACCGTGAACTCCTGGTTCATCAGGGCGTTCATGTAGCCGTACGGCGTCTCGGTGATCCCGGCGACAAGTATCGAGAAGGGGAGCGCGAAGAGAAGCGCCGTGATCGCCGCGATCAGGAACCTGGTTCCCATCACATCCAGGCCTGCCGGCCGCATCTTGGCCGAGCTCCAGTCGTCCACGGCGTCGACGCAGCGGATGCTGCATACCGTTGATGCCATGAGCATGACCTCGAGGTAGACGGCCACCTTCAGGTCTTTGAGCATGAAGAAGGTGATCGGGTGGTCCCGAACGACCAGGAGGACCGGCCAGATCAGGGCCGCGATGATGGTCGTGAAGGCGATTCGCTGGATTCGCATCTGTTTTTTACCTCGCTGTTGAGTGCTAGTCCGAGATATAAAATACAATAAATCAGTGACTTGGTCAATACGCGTTCATGATGCCCCTTTACTCGCTGCGGCATCGTCCTGTGCTACCATTTCGGCATGGAAATCAAAGAGATCATCGGACTCATCGCGGCGCTCTTGGCATTTGGCAGCGCGTATCTCTATATCTCCGATATGTTGCGCGGCAACACCAAGCCGCACACCTACACCTGGCTCATCTGGACCATCGTCACCTTTATCGCGTTCTTCGGCCAGTGGGTCTCGGGCGGCGGCGCCGGCTCGTGGGCAACGGGCGTGACGGCGGTGTACTGCCT
>CAYOHS010000013.1:0-19777 GCA_964403865.1 uncultured Candidatus Saccharibacteria bacterium | reverse complement strand
CGCTACTTCATCCCCCCCATAACGCACGGTGACGGAAAGAAGAAGCGCGGCGTTGACCGAGTCGTCGGGTCTGCTACTGTGCCCCGTACGTCTGGAGCTTCCTTTCAGAAGATGATCCAGCGTGCACGATGTCTCCCACTGTGGGAGCATCACATCAAGGAGAAGATACATGACCAAGTTGGGTTTGTTGGGACGCATCGTGGGAGGTCTCGGCCTCGCGTGCGTCGCGTTGGTCGCGGTCGGCCTGAATACCGCGAGCTACGCCGGCGATACCTCGGGTAACGTGGCTATCTCGAAGCCCGGCCAGATCGCCAATTCGGATGCCGCCGCGCTCATCGACCTGCTGTCGCAGATCGCCGCCGCGCTGCCGGAATCCGACGAATGTGGCTGCGCCGACGCTGCCATGCCTGCGGAGCTGGCGAGCTCCGGCTGCGTCGCTTCACCGTCTCAGATCGCTGAGCCGCTCAGGCTGCTGCTCGACCGTCGCGCCGAGGGCACCATCGTCAGCCCGAGCAAGACGGCCGCTGTGCGCCCGGTCATCACCTGGCAGATCCTGCCCGACGAAGGCGGTGAACTGATGAGCATTGCGGAGATCATGTCGCCTGGCGGCATCGGTCGCAACCTGCCTGAGGAGATCGACCTCATCTAAGGCAACTCCTACCCATCCGATCAGGATGGACACTCGGCCCCCGGCGCATACGCGTCCGGGGGTCTTTCATAAGATTGACTTCGGCCCGAAGATTCAGTATTCCTTATCTCAGCATGAGCAACGAGGAGGTCCTAACGATGGGGCAAGTCATTCCGCTATTTCAACCGGAACCGCGAAAAGCGGCACAAACTTCCGGAGACGACTGGGTCGCCGAGTCCGACGATCTAGACGGTTTCGACATCGTCGCCGAGAACGTACGTCGTACCGACGACTACTGCGATTCCGACGCTGCCCATTGAGGCAACCATGACAGCCCCGCCGTGCAAAAGTGCCGGCGGGGCTCAACTTTTCCACACCAAAATTTGACAGCCTCGCCATATGCGAGTAATCTCCACCGGTCAAGCGCCCATAGATGGGATCGGCTTGGCATGAAGTCCCAAGAGTATTGGGGCACAACAGAGAGGACTTTACGAAATGTCGACTTCCAAGACTTCGAGCATCGACCCGAGCAAGGACAACGTCGCCAGCACCAACAAGGGTTCCGGCGACAAGCGTTTCGGCCATGACGCCAACACCGGTCGCTCGGTCAACACGGGCAACCTCGGCGGCTCGGCCTCGAAGAAGAAGTAAGGCGCTCGGCGCCGGCAACGCGAGACAGGTTTCCTGAGCTCGCGGCAGGATCAACCTCCAATGGGAGATCGTTGATGGACTCGACTCCACCGATGTAAGTCCAGTTCGTCCCATGCGGGCGAGCAACACAAGGGGGCCTTCCGACTCGTTCGGAAGGTCTCTTTTCTTTGTCTTGCCTCCCCGCTCCCCTTCATATATAGTATGCCTGTGCCCGAAAGGGCTCTTATTATTTATCAGGCGGGTAATGCTTCCGAGGTGTGTATAGTCCGCAGAGGACCACTCGGGAGACCGCACTATCATCATGACAACAGCAGTTGCAGCAAAAGAAGTCTCCGCAGAGGAGGCAGAGGTGAAGAAGCCGCAGGGCCCGATGGACACCGTCCTCGAGTCTGCGCCGAAGCGCCCGCAGATCGACGATGTCGTCGAGGGCCCGGTGGTCGCCATCGGCCGCGCGCGCGTCTTCGTGGAGCTCGCGCCGTTCGGCACGGGTATCATCTACGGCCGCGAGTATCTCTCGGCCCGCGATACGCTTAAGAACGTCCACGTCGGCGACTTGGTCACAGCCAAGGTCGTCGGTGACGACAACGAGGAGGGGTACATCGAGCTCTCGCTGCGCGAGGCTCGCCAGGCGCTCATCTGGAACGAAGCCGAAGAGGCATCACAGAAGAAGACCGTCTTCGAGCTTCCGATCACGGACGCCAACAAGGGCGGCCTCATCATCGCGTGGAACGGCATCCAGGGCTTCCTCCCTGCTTCCCAGCTCTCCCCCGCGCACTACCCGCGCGTGCAGGATGGCGATAAGGACAAGATCTTCGTCGAGCTCAAGAAGCTCATCGGCACCAAGCTCGAGGTTCAGATCATCACCGCATCCCCGAAGGAGCAGAAGCTCATCTTCTCTGAGAAGGGCGCAGGCTCGTCGGAACGCGCGAATCTCGTCGAGAAGTACCACGTCGGCGATGTCTTCGATGGCGTCGTCACCGGCGCGACCGATTTCGGCGTCTTCGTGAAGCTCGAGGAAGGCCTCGAAGGACTCGTGCACATCTCCGAGATGGACTGGGCGCTCGTCGAAAACCCGAAGGCCCGCTACAAGGCCGGAGAAAAGGTGAAGGTCAAGGTCATCGAGATCAAGGAAGGCAAGGTCTCTCTCTCGATCAAGGCGCTCCAGGAAGACCCGTGGAAGGCAGCCGCCGCCAAGTACACCAAGGACCAGAAGGTCGAGGCAGTCGTCATCAAGTACAACAAGCATGGCGCTCTCGCTTCTATCGAAGAAGGTGTCGCTGGCTTGGTCCACGTCTCGGAATACGGCAGCGAAGCGGATCTCCGCGCCAAGCTCGAGCTCGGCAAGGTGTATCCGTTCGTCATCTCGTTCTTCGAGCCGAAGGATCGCCGCATGACGCTCAAGCCGGTGCAATAAGACGCATCAGCACCTACAAGAAGCCGCCCCGGATCCGAAAGGACCGGGGCGGTTTTGGTTTAGAGACGTGACCGACTGTCACAAACTCTTGAAGTAGCTGTCGATAGCGAGCTTGTGGAGCGTAAATGCGAACTGATCGCGAAACGCCGGCCACTGCTGCGGAAGCAATATTTCGCGCCGCAGAACTTCGCGATGCGGAGAAAACTGCGAGACGACCACCGATGCGCCGGCACGCACTTTGCCGAAGACGACAAGCGTATTGCTATGCGTCGAACTATCGAAGAAATGAGGCTCGATATTCCGGTCCGGATCGGCGATGATGACCGCGATCTCTTCATCAGTCTCACGTGCACTTGATCGCTGCCACGATTCGAATGGCTTCATAAAGCCGCCGGGCAGCCCCCACAGGGATCTGCCAGGCTGAATGCCGCGCTGCTGGATGAATATACCTCCCGCATGCGGGACGATAAGATTCGCAACGCCGGCGACATTGAGATAGTGGATGTGGCGACAGTGACTGCAGTGTATCTCGTCGACTTCCTTAGGCACGGACGGATATTTAGTCCCGCACTCAGGACAATATTTTGGGATGTGAAGCGTCATCAGTAGTCTCCTCGACTAGTGTCCTGCTCGCATCCTACGCATAGTCTCGCTCGTCTGCAAATCAGCCACAAAAAATCACCCCCTATTGAACTCATTCATCGCTTCGAGGTGTCCGCGCTCGATGATGGCCGCGAGCGCTTCGCTCGCGCGCTTCATGACCGGCTTGAGCTCAGCGACTTCGCTCGGTTTGAACTTCGCGAGGATGAACTTGAGTACGTCCTTCTCGCCTTGCGGCTTCTTTATCTTGCCGGAGGCTGTCGACGGCGAGACACCGATGCGCACGCGCGTAAATTTCTTGGTCTTGACCGCGCGCATGACCGATTCGAGGCCTTTGTGGCCACCCGAACCACGGTCGAACGACAATTTCACGACGCCGAGCGGCAGATCCATGTCGTCGTATGCCACGACGAGGCGTTCTGCTGCCTTGACGCTCTTCACGAACGGCGCGACAGCGCTCCCCGACTTGTTCATATAGGTATCAGGCAGCACCGCGACGACGATCTCCTTGCCACACATGCCGCGCGCGAGCGTATACTTCTTTTTCTTGTCCTCTTTCCACTCCGAGAGCGCAGAATCTTTTGCAAAACGCTCCAGCGCCATGCGCCCAGCGTTGTGACGCGTGCTGGAATACTCTTCTCCGGGATTTCCGAGACCGACGATGACCCATGCCATGCGCGCAAGTATATACCAGAAGCGTCTCAGATGAGAAATGCCTGAGCCGTACAGCATCGCGTGCATGTGCGCAAGCATGCGCAGTGCATAACATGATGCAAAAACTTGCGCGCACAAACGCGGCCGAGTAGAATGCACGCACATGAACGATTCGGTGATCGAAAAAAGTGCTTCACCGGATGCTCTCCACGATGGTAAGGGCAGTGATAGGTCATTGTTCGGCTATGCGCTCTTCGCGCTCGGCCTCGCGCTGGTGGTCCGCCTCTTCATAGCGACACCATTCATCGTCTCCGGCGCTTCTATGGAGCACACATTCGAAAATTTCGACTATCTCATCGTCGATCGCATCACCTACCAGCTCTCCGATCCCCAGCGTGGCGACGTCGTCGTCTTCGGACTCCCTCAGGAGACCAGCCGCGACCTCATCAAGCGCGTCATCGCGCTCCCGGGAGAGACGGTCAAGATACACAATGACTCTGTCACCATCATCAATGGCGCTCATCCGGATGGATTTACGCTCTCGGAGCCCTATCTCTCGCCCGAGAACCTCGGTGGCGCATCGGAGATGACGGTCACCATGGGCAAAGACCAGTACTTCGTCCTCGGCGACAACCGTCGCGTATCAGCAGATTCGCGTCTGTGGGGCACATTGCCTCGCAAGGACATCGTCGGCCGCGTCTTGTTGCGGCTCTATCCCCTCACACAGATCGCTCTCTTGCCGGGAGAAGCGCGCTACCAATAATCCAAGCCGATGTGCGAATGTGATCGTAGAGAGTAGACACCAGATGATAGCTGAGTTTGATACTGATGCAGTTTGCCGATATCTACCCTTCTAAATTTCTTATCCATGATACGGATACGTGACACACGATTCACTTCGACAGGAGCCTTCCTCACAGAAGCCCTGCGCATCGCGAGCTACTACGGCTTCGTCCCGCTCGAGGCGCATCCGCGCGTACAGGATGCAAAGCGCGCCGTCCCGACGATCGACGAGATCGAGGACGCGATCTCATTCGCGCGCCGCGATGAACGCCCCCTCTCCTCTGTCGCACGGAAGGCCGCAACCATCGCGCGTGGCGTCCACGGAGTCTTGGGCTGGCGCATCGTGCAGAACCCGGGTGCTGTGCCTTCTGTCTCGCTCGAGCTCCACGTCATCGGACATCCGTCGGCGATGGCCGAGGCGATGCTCATCGTCGTCGCAGACGCCATCGCATCAGAAGCGGGCATCGCAGCACGCACACTCTCTATCAATAGCATCGGCTCCTCCGAGAGCTCTGGACGCTATTCGCGCGAAGTCGGCACCTACCTCCGCAAGCACCTTGAGTCCATCTCACCGTCGCTGCGCCCCCGCATCGCACAGGATCCGATCGGCGCCTTGGTCCAGCTCATCGAGCGCGGACATCCGTCTATCACCCGTGCACCGCAGGCGACCGAATATCTGAGCGAAGAGGAGCGCAAGCGTTTCTGGGAGTTCCTCGAATACCTCGAAGTCGCCGGCCTTCCTTACGAACTCTCCGGCCACGTGCTCGGTAGCCGCGATGTCTGGGCGCATACGCTCTTTGAGATCGCGACCCTCGATGCCGAGACTGGTGTACGGCTCCCGATCGCCTTCGGTGGCCGCTACGATCCCCTGATGAGCCGCTTCGCCAAGCGCCCGGATTCGGCCGCGGTCGTCTCAATCACATGCGAGGTCCGCGGATCGGCCCGCGCAAAAGAGGTCGCTCAGACCCCGCCGCCCATCTTCTTCGCCCACATCGGTATCGAGAGCCGCCGCAAGGCACTCTCGGTCATCGAGACACTGCGCCGCGCCGACATCCCCGTGCACCAGTCGCTGACCTATGACCGCCTCGGAGACCAGATGACCCGAGCCAAGACCCTCGGTGTGCCCTACATCTTGATCCTCGGCCACAAAGAGGCCGTCGAGAATGCCATCCTTGTCCGCGAGGTCGCTACCAACTCCCAGGAAGCAGTACCTATAGAAGACCTCACTGGCTACCTCAAGCGCCGTCGGTTCCTTGCCCAGAAGCCGGAAGTAGCCGCCTAGACATCTCCCGCTCCAACGCCTATTGCCAGCCATTCTTGTCCATGGTATCTTTGCACGACATATGATAAACGCCGAAGTACAGAAGAGCGGGACGGAGAACGCCCTCTCGACCATCCGTAAGTTCTCTCGCCGCGTCCAGGGTACTGGCCTCGTGAAGACCCTCCGCGCCAAGCGTTACCACGAGCGCGACAAGTCCAAGGCCGTCATGAAGAAGCGCGCTCTCAAGCTCATCCAGCGCCGCGCCGATTTCCGTCAGAAAGTGAAAGAGGGCAAGGTCGCCGAGCCGACGCAGCGCCGCACGTACACCCGCGAAGCTGCTCCGCAACAGCGCACAACCGGCTCAGGACTTGGGGAAAATACTCCAATAGCTCGCTAATGTCTCACGACTCACAGATCGAAGTACGCCGCACCGTCAAAGGGGCGGCGTCTTTGCCATATGAGCGCATAGCTGCCCATATCCTCGGGCCGCGGTATTCGCTCTCGCTCACACTGTGCGGCGATGCGCTGGCTCGGCGCATGTACCGCCGGTACCGTGAACCAGCGCTCAAGCAGAAAGAACCGCGCACGACCTACGCGTCTAATGTCCTATCGTTCCCTTATGCGAAAGATGAAGGCGAGATATTCTTGAACGTGCGCAAGGCTGAGCGCGAGGCCAAGCAACTCGGCATACCGGCCAAAAAGCGGATAGCGCTCCTACTTGTCCACGGGTGTTTCCATTTGAAGGGGCACCTACATGGGGATACAATGGAGGGACTGGAACGCGACGTGCTGCGGAAGTTTTCGTTGTTGTAACCGCACGTGCTGTCTCCGGGCACGCGCATGAATAAGCAATTCTATACCGGCATCGACATCGGCACGTACCACGTGAAGGTCGTGATCGCTGCACCTGCAGAAAAATCTGATCTCCCGATGCAGATCCTCGGCACCGGCACCGCTGCATCCAAAGGCCTGCGTCATGGCTACATCGTCGACACCAAAGAGGCGGCACAGAGCGTGCGCGAAGCACTTACACGCGCGGCAAGCGCCTCGAGGGTCAAGATCTCGAGCGCGCGCGTGGCTATCGGCGGTGTCGGCCTCGAGGATCTCCGCAGCACCGGCGAGCTCTCGCTCACTCCATCTGGTGGCGTCGTGTCCGAGCATGACCTCGATCGCGCATTACGCGAGAGCGAGAAGCGCGCTTCGACCAAGCTCGCCAACAAGCACATCTTGCATACCATCCCGCTCGAGTACCGCGTGGATGGTGCACGGGTCTACGGTTCTCCGGTCGGTCTGCAGGGTACCAAGCTCTCTGTCGATACACTCCTGATCACCATGCTCTCCAAACATTATGACGATGTCATCGAGGCGATCGAAGCAGCTGGTGTCGAAGTGGAGGGCGTGATGGCGAGCCCCATCGCAGCAAGCTTTGTCACCCTGACTAAGGCTCAGAAGATGGCCGGCGTCGTCTTGGCCAACATCGGCTCGGAAACCCTTTCGGTCATCGTCTACGATAACGACACGCCGATCTCGGTGAAAGTCTTCCCCATCGGCGGCAACATCATCACTGAATCAGTGGCACTCACCTTCCAGATGCCTCTGCCTGAGGCCGAACAGATGAAGCGTGGAGCTGTCACCGGTTCGGATGTCCCGCAGCGTAAGCTGCAGACGGTGATCCAGGGCCGCTTGAAGGACATGTTCACGCTGATCAATGCGCACCTGAAAGCGATCGGCCGCAATCGCCTCTTGCCGGCTGGCATCGTCATCACGGGCGGCGGTTCGGGCATCGCAGGTTCTGCCGACATCGCTAAATCCATCCTCAAACTGCCGTCGCAGATCAGCCAGATAGGTCTGCTTCCCAAATCCGCGAGCGTCGATGCCACGTGGGCCGTGGCGTATGGTCTCTGCCGCTGGGGCTTCGCCGAAGATGTCTCCGATGAGGGACACTCTCTCGGCGATGTGCTCAAAGGCGGCTGGAAATCGCTCAAATCCACGCTCGGGAGCTTCCTTCCGTAGCTGATTTATTACGACTCATCCACGGAGTCCTGGCAACTGACCTATAGGGCCCGTGTGCTATAGTGTTCGCACTATGAGCAAGCAAGTGAAGTCAGATATCGAGTCATTCGCGCGCATCCGTGTCATCGGCGTCGGAGGCTCAGGCGGCAATACGATCAATCACATGGTCTCGACCAACGTCCAGGGGGTCGATTTCATCGCTATCAATACTGATGCGCAGGACCTCCATAAGTCCAAGGCTAAGAAGAAGATCCACATCGGCAAGACGCTCACCCGCGGCCTCGGCACTGGCATGAATCCGGAGCTCGGCAAGCAAGCGGCCGAAGAGACCCGCGAAGAGATCCAGGAGGCTATCAAGGGCTCCGACATGGTGTTCATCACCTGCGGCATGGGTGGTGGCACGGGTACCGGCGCTGCCCCTGTCGTCGCAAAGATCGCGCGCGAGCTCGGTGCACTCACCGTCGGTGTCGTCACGAAGCCGTTCGTCTTCGAAGGGCAGCAGCGCCTTCGCCTCGCTGAGCACGGTCTCGCAGAGCTCAAGAAAGCCGTCGACGCATCCATCATCATCCCCAACGACAAGCTCCTCGCGATCGTCAGTCGCGACACCGGCATCAAGAATGCCTTCGCGATGTGCGACGACATCCTCAAGCAGGCCGTCGAAGGTATCTCCGATCTCATCACCCAGACCGGCATCATCAACGTCGACTTCGCCGACGTGCGCGCGATCATGCACAATGCGGGCTCCGCGCTCATGGGTATCGGTACCGCGATCGGCGAGAAGCGCGCAGAGGCAGCCGCGCGTG
Source organism: uncultured Candidatus Saccharibacteria bacterium (assembly GCA_964403865.1). Lineage (GTDB taxonomy): Bacteria > Patescibacteriota > Minisyncoccia > Phycocordibacterales > UBA2100 > UBA10103. Next base: position 10,970 of record CAYOHS010000013.1, on the reverse strand, counting down.
CCGCGATCAATTCCCCGCTCCTCGAGGTCTCCATCACCGGCGCCAAGGGCGTCCTCTTCTCCGTGGCTGGTGGTGACGATCTCGGCATGCTCGAGATCCAGGATGCCGCTGCGGTCATCACCGAGGCTATCGATCCAGAGGCCAAGGTCATCTTCGGTGCTATCACCGACGAATCGCTCAAGAAGGGCCAGGTGCGCGTCACGGTCATCGCTACGGGCTTTCCAGAGGGCGCCCGCCCACTCTCGGCATCGTCTACGGCATTCGGTTCTCCCGCCCAGCGTATCGTCCCGCCTAAGAAGGATGTCGATGTCCCGCCCGCTTCGCCCCGCCTCGCGCGCGAAGAGGCTGAAAAGAAGCCCGAGCGCGTCGCTCCTGCTCCTCAGCACCGAGAAACGCCGAAAGAGGAGCCGAAGGCGGAAGAATCTGCTGACGATGAAGACCAGTGGGGCGGCTTGCCATCGTTTCTCCGCCGCAAGTGATCGACGCGTCGATATCCACTTGCCAGAGCATCTCTGATGCTTGATACTTCAACGACTATGTACGACCTCATCATCATCGGCGGCGGGCCAGCGGGCTCTGCTGCAGCGATCTACGCAGCCCGTAAACGCCTAAAGACGGTCCTCGTGACCGGCGAGTGGGGTGGACAGAGCACGGTTTCCCCTGAGATCTACAACTGGATAGGGACCCCGCGCATCTCCGGTGCTGATCTCGCCAAGAATCTGCGTGCACATGTCGAGGAGTACAAGGGCGAGTATCTCGATATCAAGTTCCCGCTTCGAGCAATGTCAGTCTCTCATCTCGATACGCACGTCGAAGTCACGCTCTCAGACACTACTGTCTTGAGCGGCAAGTCTCTGCTCGTAGCCTCTGGGTCAGAGCGTCGTAAGCTCGATGTCCCCGGTGCTGCGCAATACGACCAGAAGGGTCTCACCTACTGCGCTAGCTGCGACGGCCCGCTGTTCGCCGGGCAAGACGTCGTCGTGATCGGCGGCGGTAATGCAGCCTTTGAATCAGCGCTCCAGCTCGCAGCCTATTGCAGCAAGGTGACCATACTCCATCGCTCCGAGATATTCCGTGCCGACGAGATCACCATCGCATCAGCGCGAAAACTGCCGAATGTCACCTTCCTCACCAACGCCACACCGACTGCCGTCATCGGCGAGCAGTTCGTCACGGGCATCACCTACAAGGTCAACGGTTCCGACAAAGAAGAGCTGCTTCCTGTCTCCGGCATCTTCGTCGAGATAGGCCTCATCCCCAACACCACATGGCTCGGCACGACGCTCGCTCTCAACAAGGTGGGCCAGGTCGTCGTCGACCCGAAGAGCCAGCGCGCCTACCTCGCCGCATCAGACGACCCGAACATCGTCGGCGAACCGCTTGAAGTCGCCCGTGTATGGGCTGCCGGTGATTGCACCGACGGCTTGTACCACCAGAACAACATCGCCACAGGCGACGCCGTGAAGGCGCTTGAGGATATCTACATGTTCCTCCGTCGCAGCCAATAGGCTACGGCGCCGGATTGCACTCCTTGCAAAGACCGAGGCTCTCGAGCTTATCGAGGTACTTGATGACCGCGACCACATAGCCAGCATGGCTCCATGCCAGTGGTGTGGCGGAGAGCGGTGCACCTGACTTGGGATCGAACTGTTCTGCTAATGCGCCCGAAGTCAGTGCTCGCTTCTCGACCCAGCCGAAGATGTCGCGCACATGGTCGAGATCGTGGTCGCGCTTCGCGCGTGCGATGAGGTATTCTGAATACCACAGGGTCGTGATGATCCATGGATTGCCTGCTGATTCTTGATCCGCCCGGTAGTAGTTGTCGCGCTCATAGCGCGCGATGCCCCCGAGCGGGTTACCGTAGCTCAGACGCCGTATGGTGGCCTCAAAGGCGCGGGAGAGCCGCTCATCATCGGGCGGGACCACCCCGAAGAGGAAGATGCCGTAGGCGCTGGAGGCATCCAGCGTCGTATCCCGCACGAGTGTCTCACCCTTATCGATATGCTTTATGAAATACCCGAGGCTTTCGTCCCAGAGGTGCTCGAGGATGGCCTTACGGATCTCTTCCGCCACTTCTCGGAAGCGGGCCTCATCTTCTTTTTTTCCGAGGATCTTGGCCAGATCGGCCGCAGTCGAAAGCGCTCCGAATACGCTCGCACAGGTATAGGTGTGTGTCCCCCACTTTTCCTCCCAGAGATCGTACGACGGCAACGGCAGTCGCGTATGGATATCCCGATGATCGATCATGAACTCTGCAGACCGCTTCACGAGGGGGTTGTAGAGGCTCTCGAGGAATTCAACGTCGCGGCTGTGCTTGAAGTGCTCGCCGAGAGCCACGATGACCAGTGCCGTCTCGTCTTCTTGTATCGGAAGCGCTGGCACACCGCCGCGTATCCATGGATGCCACGAAGAGCCGAGGCTACGATCCGGCAGATACTTGTGCATCATGTAGCCCTCCTTGGTGATGGTCGCGGCCGAGAATTGGAAGAAGCGCTTCGCGACGTTGGTATCCCCCGCCACATCGAGCGAGAGCGCGATATACGCCGCGTCGCGCGGCCAGACATAGCTATACGTATCGATGCCGTACTGGAGCATATCGGAATCCAGGCTTGCCAAGATGCCGCCCCCGCGATCGACATGGGCGCGTATGCACATGAGCGAACGCTTGAAGAGCTTTGTCTGCCCGTCGGAAAGTCCCTGAAGATGCCAATCGTAGGCACTCACCCAGGCGCGCCAGAAATCACTCGACGTCTTCACGAGGTGGGTGGGAGTCTTCGACTTCACATAGGCGTCGAGATCGTGTGCATGTTCGATGGTCTCAGCGGCTGCCACCCAATACTCTGCCAGGCGCTCCTGGCGGGGTTCGAAGTGACCGTAGAGACCGATAACCGAATCCGCGGGGCCGTGCTCCACCGGATTCTTGGACAACGCGCCGTCCTCCGCATCCTTGTGCGTGCCCTCTTGGCCATTGAAGCCGGTGCGCCCGGTCGCATAGTCCTGGAAGGGCTCACCATCGAGCTGTGCGCCTATGAGGAACACCCTGCGGCCCTTGTAGTGGATCAGGGAGCGCGTCAGCGGGTCGTAGTACGCCGTGTCCCCGCCGTGCGATTTGTAGATCTCGAACTGATGCGCGAAATACAGCCGTATATCGCGGCTCTTGTCGGACGAGTTCTTGACCAGAATGCGGCGCACGAATACGTCGCGCTCGTTGTAGACGATATCGGTGAAGTGCAGCTCGACCTGCATGCGCGCATGTGTGGCCACGATGCGACTCGCCAGCGCATCCTCTTCGCTCTCGATACGGATATCCCAGCCCTGGTCCTCGCCGAGCCAGCCCAGTGTCCCCTCGGTCCAGATGCCGACTCGGTGCACGTAGTGTCCACGGACATGGTCTTCGAGTCCCACGTGCGGGTAGTAGATATCGCGCACGCGCCCGAAATTATCGAGCGTCACGCAGAGTTCGCCGTTGGAGAGTATGAGCGAGCGCGACATAGCCTACTTGCCTGCGCGCAGCCGCAGGTCTGAAAGCGCGTTCATGTATGCGATATAGGCGTCGTAGGGCGATTCGTACGGCGAGAAATAGGCGTGCACATCGCCGTCTTCAGACCACTTGGTACACATGTAGTAGAAATGGTCGCTGGTCTGGAGCTTGCGCCAGTCGTCGATGAGCTTCGGGTCGTTCTTCTCCAAGACGGCATCCTCGAGCGCGTACACCTGCTCGATCGCAGCGTCTTGCATGGGGTTTCCTACCCAGGCCGTGAGATCGCGATCAGTGTCGGCCCAGGTGACGATGTGCTGCATGTCCACTTCGCCCTTGGGCTCGTGGAGCGCGATCACTTCCGAGGGCGTCCTGAACGTGAGCTCGGGATTCTTGAACACCTCTTCCGGAAGCTTCTCGAGAAAGTTGAAGATGCCGGTGTCTTCCCACTGGTGTTCGCCAAAGGTCTCGTAATCCATGAAGAGGTTGATGGTGTCGCCCTCGCTGCCGGAGAGCCACTGGCCGAATTTCTCCGCCGTGAGGGGCCACTCGCTCCACTGGCGCGAAGAGAAACGGAAGGCGACATCATCCGAAAGCTTGTAGTTCTTGAGCAAGAGCCTGATGCGAGAAGTACCCTGTGGTTGATACAAGTAGTTGGGACTGCGCCAACCCAAGATAGGGTCCCACCCTTCAGCGATGACCCCGGTGTATCCAGCGTGCTCGGCCCAGTGTGCGAGATCGTTGCGGTAGGAGAGCTCGGTATTGCGGAAGACGCGCGGCCACACGCCGAACATGCGGCGCACGAGCTCGCGGTGCTTGGTCACCTGGCGTTCGAACTCCGGCTTCGAATAGAAGAACGCGAGCGAGTGGTAGTAGGTCTCGCCCAAGACCTCCGCCTGGCCCGTGTCGACGACCTGCTTGAACAGATCGAGCGCTTCCGGTGCGTACCGCTCGAGCTGCTCGAGCGCGATACCAGAGAACGAGAAGCTTACGCGGAACTCGGGGTGACGCTTGATGAGCTCGAGGATGAGCTTGGTGGCAGGGATGTACGATTTGCGGGCGACCTTCTCGACGATACGGCGGTTGTTCAGATCTGACTCGGTGCGGTCATTGAAATACTCCGGGTCGTTGCCGATGTCGAACACACGATATCGCTTCACGCGATAGGGCTGGTGTACCTGGAAATAGAAGCAGATTGTACGCATGTGCACGCCCGGCACCCGTCTGGGCGCTCTAAGCCTCTCTATTTTACCTCACTTTCTGACGCTCCTGAGTACGTTATCCACCTTTTTCGCAGCTCTCTCCCACGTGAGCGATTCTGCTTCCTTTGCACCATTGCGCGAGAGCGCCTTGCCGAGCCCAGCATAGCCCACCACCGCGAGTATCTTATTGGCCATATCCTCGACGTCCCAAAAATCGGCTTTTAAGACGTGGTTTACGGCTTCCGACACGCCGGATTGCTTGGATATCAAGACCGGCGTGCCAAGACTCATCGCTTCTAGCGTCGTGATGCCGAAAGGTTCTGAAACGCTGGGCATGACGAAGAGGTCCGCTGACGCGTACATCTCATGCCGATCTGCTCCGCTGACAAAGCCGGTGAACAAGACCTTGTCGGCGAGCCCGAGCTGGGCAGCCATCTTCATCATCTGTGCTTCCATATCGCCGGAGCCCGAGAGGACGAACATGACCTTCGCATTCTTCTCGCGTACCCTCTTCGCGACACGTAAAAAATAATCGGGCCCCTTCTGAAGGGTCACTCGCCCGAGGAACAGTACGATGCGATTCCCTGCCGCCTTGAGCTGACGCAGGCGTGGAAGCATGCCATTGCCCTGCGGTAGCGTCGCTGCGTCGATGCCGTTGTGGACGACGTGTATCTTTTCGGCGGGTATGCCGTATTCCTTGACGATGATGCCCTTCGTGAACTCCGATACAGCGATCACGGCGTCCGCGCCTTCCATTCCGGCCTTCTCGATCCCATACACATCGGGATTGACGCCCCACGGGCCGCCGCAGCGATCGAACTCCGTCGCATGGACATGGACCACCAAGGGCTTACGCGTCGCGCGCTTTGCCTCGAGCCCCGCGCCGAAGCTCAACCAGTCGTGCGCGTAGATCACGTCGAACTGCTCGCGGCGTGCGATCTCTCCACCCGTTGCCGCGTAGTTCAGTACATCACCCATGAGATCCCATCCATAGATGGTCTCCGGCGCGACGGACACGGTCGTGAGGGTCGCCTTGGATCCCCCTTCGCCTTTTACATAGCTGGCATTCCATGAGTAGGGGGTCAGACGAGAATGGACCGCATAGGTGATCACTCCTGCCAATTTCGCCGATTCTGCGATATCCGGCGCATCTGCGAAGACAAACTTCGCCCAGGGAGCTCCGACCTTGAGAGATTTGGGCATCACGAAGATGACTTCATCACCGATGGCCTTGAGCGCGCGAGTCAGCCCGTAGCACGCCACACCTAAGCCTCCGCTGTGGTGCGGGGGAAATTCCCATCCGAACATCAGGATACGGCTTTTCATCGCGAGGACTTCTCTGCGATTGTAGCACCGTCATCATGATCGACATGGTCGGCTTAGGTGGATAGTACTCAAAATGTCGCAGCGGCTGCGGAAAGCAGCCCGCGCGCCCACACGCTGACACGCTCCGTAAGCGGCGTCGGTCGTTGGGTCGGGGTCGAGATGATCACCGGTTGCGGAAGATCGGCCACCGTAGGCTTGCTCTGTATCGCACTCTTGGCCACTGAACGCGTGACTGTCTTGTGTGCTAATTTGACCGGCTTCTTGATGCTCGCGATGGTCGTGCTCTTTTGCGAAACGTGAGAGACCACGGTAGCAGACGCCTCCGTCGGTGTCGGCATCGTCACTTCGATCGCATTTCCTCGCGGCAATACGTCGATGCTGGTCGATGCTGAGACCGGCGGCATGTCTACCGCATAGAGGTCTACGGGATTCTTCTTGCGAGCGGTTACCGTGGCCGAGCCGCCGTAGGTGCCCAGCGGCGTGGATGTCCCGAAAGCTACCGTATACGACAATCGGATCTCGTCGCCCGGGGCTATGGTGCCGAGCTTCCACGTCTTGCTGTACAGCTTCGTGCCGTCAGGAGCGACAATCTCATCGCTGAGCTTCCCGAGGAATGCGGGTCCTGCGTCGCGGGCGTTCCTGATGACGACCGAATAGTCGACAGTAGTGGACGCGACGGTCGCTGCGACACTCGCATGCTTCTCGATCGTCACCTTGGGGTCTATGGCCCACGGGCCAGGCCCGATCCCGCCCGTGAGCGGTGGCGGGTCTCCCACGGCAACCGCAAGCTGATCCGTATTGTCAGCCGCGTTCTGATCGGTCTGCGCACTGGAAAGCGTCGCCGTGAGCGTCACCGGTGTAGCTGCACCACCGGGGACGCGTTGCGCGATCGCACGATACTCGAGATCGCGCGTCTCGCCTTTGCGCAAGGTGCCTATGTTCCAGGATGCGCCCTTATCAGAGACGCTACTGGCCCCGCTCAGCGACGCCGGGTCGAACGCGAGTCGTGTGGTATCGACTGCGGCATGGAGGATGACGTCGGTCGCATCCGCATCGCCCTTATTCGCCACGGTAAACCGGTACGTGACGGTGGAGCCGGGTGATGCCGGGTCCCCTGCCTGCGCGGTCGCACCCACCCACAGGTCCGGATGTCCGAACGCGATGTTGCCGTTCCAGTCACCGAATATATTGAAGATGGCGAATATCCAGTTGCGTCCGAGGATCGTGGTGTTCACGAGGTTCATGACATTGGCTGCCGCATACGCATTGCCGCTCGAGACACGGGCATCGCCCGTATCGCTCGTGGCCTTGTTGTCGCCCGTGAGCGCCCATACGTGCACGTTGTTCGTGATCGAGGCCACATTGCTGGTGCTGGCTGCGAGCATATTGGATGCACCGCCCAAGAGCGACGATGAGCCTGAGCCGCCGTTGGCGCCGACCAGCTCGATACCGTTAGGCGTCTGACGCCATGTCATACCATCGGGCAGTCCCTGGACAGAGCCCGACCAATTGCCCCAGACGCGGAAGAGCATGTAGACCGATGTCCCGCCGACCTGTGTCGAATTTGCCTGCGTGAAGGTCGACGCGTTCGAGTACGCCGTACCCGAGCCGACGCTCGAAGTCCCGGTCGTGCTCGCGAGATTGCCCCCGGTCTGTGCGTCCGCAGTCGTCGTGCCGTCGATGGTCACCGCGTTATCTGTCGAAGCCGAAAGCGAGTTTGCATTCCCGTCGATACTTCCCGATCCGCGCGACAGCAGCTGAGTGAAGAAATCCGCATCGGGAAGCGTGATATCTCCTGCCATGTTCCCGAAATTGTTGAATGAGACCAAGAGGTAGTTGGAGTCGATGATGTTGGTATTGACGAGGTTCAGCAGGTTAGCCGCAGCGAAGGCGTCGCCGGATGCGACACTGGCTGCGCCATAGGTCGAGGACGCCACATTGCCGCCGGTCGCGGCGTGCACGAGCAGCTCGTTGGTGACGGTCGCGGTGTTGGTATCGATGACGTTCACCGTATTGCTCGCGCCGCATGAGAGGAACGTACAGCTCGATGTCGCCCCCGAACCGAAGAAGAACGAGAGATCGAGCGAGCGCAGATCGGGAGCACCACCGAAGAGCTGGTTGAGGAAGAGGATGAGCCCGTTGGAATCATAGATATTCGTGTTGGCGACATTGATCACATTGGCTGTCGCTACCGCACCTCCGCTCGAGACCGCTGCCCCGCTGCCGCCGGTCGCGACATTCTGACCCGTCTCTGCCGTCGTGCTCGATTGGGTCCCGATATCGGCCGCATTCTCAGTCGTGCTCGTAGCGGACGATGAGTGCGCCGTGTCGGTCGTCGATGCATCCGTCGTATTGACCGTGTTCTGTTGGTCGGTCGAGGCTGTGGCGGAACCCGTGTCGACCGACGCGATCCCCGAGCCTGTCCCGTCGCTACCCTGTGTAGAGGTCGCATCGGCGGGTACCATCGCGGCGTCGGGGACCGTACTCGGCGTCGACGTCGCATCATCTGCGCGTACGGGTACCGCCATAGTCATCCAGAACATCCCTGCCGTCGCTACCGTGCACAGTGCAAACCAGCGTGTCGTCTTGTAACTCATGATGAGGTGATGACTGATAAGCCCTCTCGGACGGCTCGATAGATCGAGCTGTCATGAGAAGGGGGGAGCGCGAGGACTCCCCCATTCTGTGTACTAGATGGCCTGATTGAGGCGCACGAGCACTGCGTTCAAGACGTTGATCGAGCCGGAGCTGGTGGTCGAGCCGCCGGTCGCGACCGTTCCGCCGATGCCTGAATCCCCGCCGGTTCCGCCCATGCCGCTGCCGGAGCCTGTGTTGTTGCCCGAGCCGCCGTCGCCTGAGATGTCGCCGCCGGTTCCGCCCGAGCCGCCGTAGCTGCCGTGGGCATCGTTGCCGCCTGTGCGCGCACGAGCGCGGGTGTCGGACGAGATCGTGCCCGCGTTCACCGTCTCGACTCCGAGATCAGAGCTGTTGACGTTGCCGTCCGTCCCGAGATCCACTTCCGTCGAGTTGAGCGAATTGAGCGAGCCTGCCTCAGCCGACGCATCGCCGGTCTGGATGAATCCGCCGTCTGCACCAGCACCACCGTTGCCGCCGTCGCCGGCGATCGCGTTGGTGTTGTTTCCGGAACCTGACCCGCCGGACACATCGCCACCAGAGCCACCGCGTCCGCCGCGGCTGCCACCAGCTTCGTTGTTTCCAGTAGATGCGGTCGCCGTGGTCACGCTGGTGACCGAGCCGCTATTCTGCGTACTGATCCAGACAGAGCTGCTATTCATGTCCGCGAAGGCCGTAGCTCCCGCCGCGAGAATCGCGAGTGAGCCGGCAGTCGCGGCCGCGAGCGCGGCCCGTTCTGCAAGTGAATGATTCATATATGTATGATTGATTGCTTAGTTACCTCTCTTGATAATCATCTGCCGGGCGAATGCCTCGCGACACCGCCGCGCTTCACGCCATCGACCGCTGGCAGAGGCCAGTCTACGGGCCTCACGGTGAAGACCGCGTGAATGCTCCCGCTTTGCATACCGTCGCCTCTCAAACGGACGAACCGGGAGCTTGGCTCCCGGTTCGTGAACACACAGTATCGATCGACTATTTCGAGCGATTGAACAGGCGGTCAAAAAACCCGCGTAACGAACGGAAGATATCCGAATCAGATCCTGCCGCCGCACCTGCTTGTGCCTCGGCCGCGATCAGCTGGATCTCTTGGGCAGACGGTGTCGATGTCGCTACAGGCGCGACTGGTGCTGGGACCGAGGCAGGTACTTTCGGGCGCACGGGTGTCGTCGCCGCGTGTGAACTTCGTGTCACGCTCACTGCCGAGCTCGAGACGATACGCTCGATCACAGCGCTCTCCGCTTGTGAGAGCGGGAATTGCTTGGTGTTGCGACAATAGATCTCATTCACCTTCTTACGCGTCGTCAGGTACACGAACCCGGTCGGTGCATCGAGATGCCACGGCGTGAGGATGTCCGCGGCGTATTTCTGCTGGAACGCGCGGGTCGCCATCAAGGTCGGCATATCGTAGATCCCATTGACGTCGAGCGCAGCACCTTCGTCGTCATGTAGCACCGTCTGGAGGCGTCGCACCTGATCGGCGTCATTGGCTGCACCGAAACGTATGAAGGCAGTGAGATAGGTGTCGCATGATGTGACGGGGGTTATCGTCGACGTCGCGCCATAGGTAACCGGACCGCCGCCTCCGAGAGAATTGACTATCGGGCCATTTCCACCCCCACCGCCTCCAGTCGGCGTAGGCGTCGAGTCACCACCACCTCCGCCACCTCCTCCCCCGCCACCGTTTTCTGTCGTCGTCGCCACATCGGCGAACGCGACGGTGCACGCCTTGCTGTCTCCTATCCCGAGCGACACTACTCCCGCCGAGCTACAATCACCGGCATACGCGGCCGTATACGCGGTGCTCGTCGCCGTGGTCGTCGCGGAGACCGTATGAGACCCCACCGTCGTGGTGGTGGCCGTGCCTGCGCTGATGCTTACACCGTCGACAAACAGTGCGATGTCAGACGTGCTCGCAGTCCCGCCATGCGTGTTCGAGACGGTCGTCGTGATCGAGAGTTTCGGCTTGAAGGTGCTGCAGCCGGTGTCTGCCAGGTCGATAGCGCCATCAGTATCGTTATCAATCCCATCAGAACAGAGGGCCAGCGTATTTTCTGGCGGAAGCGGATCACCTTCACTGGTGTCTCCGGTCACGTATGAACCCATGTTCGAGGCATCACCATCCGTGTGACAGCCGGGATCTGCGGCATCTATGAGACCATCGCCATCATCGTCCGTTCCGTTCATGCATGCGGGAACAGGTGGCGGGCCCGATACGGTTGCGGACTCGTCGTCGAGCGAGCTCACATAGGTCGCGCCGTTATTCGCATTGCCATCGGCATGACAGCCCGGATCTGCCGAGTCGATGAGGCCATCCCCATCGTTATCGA
>CAYOHS010000012.1:11735-20423 GCA_964403865.1 uncultured Candidatus Saccharibacteria bacterium | reverse complement strand
AGCTCCAATGGTTGTCAGCAGAGCTGGCAGTGTTCGACTGGCTCGACCACCGGCGCGCCCACGGCCCAGCTTTCATGTCAGCCACTCACGGCCGCGAGCGGCATGACGATCACGCTTGCCTACGTGTGCTCGGGCGGCTCCACAAAGGTGGCGGCCACCGGATTCACGGCCACTGAGACTGAGCTTGCGAGCACGACCAAGACCATCATCCAGAAGCCGACCGACGGCACGAACTCGGTGACCTATGCGGTCACCTGTACCAACGCCAACGCCTCTCCTGTGACCACTGCGAGTGCGCAGTGCTCGGTATCGGTGGGGAACGCCGCTATCGTGCTCGTCGCGACGCCGGAGAAGATCGCAAAGACCGAGACGGAAGACCTCAAACGAAAGAGCACCATCGGCTGGGTCACGAGCGGCATGCAGTCGTGCGTCATCTCGAACACGGATTTTGCAGATTGGACGACAGCACAGGCAGGGAACACGAGTATCTCGGGTGCGGCAGTGTCTCCGATAATCACTACAGACACGACCTTCAAGCTCACCTGTCAGACGTTGGGCGGCGCGATAGCCAGCTCTACGGTGAAAGTGCTTTCTATTTAAAGCTGCTATCCGAGCAAGAGAGACGCACGTTCAGAACCCGAGGGTCTCGAGTATCTTATGCGCGAGCGGCTCGCGCATAGGGACTTCGGGGCAATGATCGATGAGTGCGGCGCGCACTGCAGCTGGCTCCATGTCGGCGAGTGGGATGATGAGGTTCGGGGAGAGGATCTTGGTCGTATCGATGAGCAACGTCGGCGCGGCGTCGTTATCTTCCTCCACCCAGAATGAGATGATGTCGTCCCAGTGATGGAGCACGTCGTCTACCTTCACGCCGCGCTCCGAAATCTCGAAGAGCGAGAGCGGGGGTGCTTCCCGGACGTGGAGGGCCATGGTCGCTGCCGCGACGATGATCAGCAATCCGAACAGGGCATTATGAAAGAGTATCGCGATGACCGCGAGACATACTGCCGAGATGCCGAGCGCCCAGAACCAGTCGCTTCCGCGCTCGAAATGTTCGTGCTCGTATGCCTGCCAACGTAGTGGTGCGGGTGTGTCCATGAAGAGCCGCTCTCAGCGTGCACTCATTGTACACCGCCATGCGGCGGGGATGCGTCACACATGTGGAACATGTGCTGTATATCGCGCAGGAAAAGTGCCTAGATCGTCACCGAATTCGCGCAGCCTGCTGCATAGCCGCGCACAGAGGACGTCTCGAGGCAGAAATTGAGCGTGAAGCTGTTTGCAGCCGCGTTGGTAGAGTAGTTGTAACGGAAATTGGTCGGATCAGACCCGAACTTAGGGTCGAGCGGGATGCCCGATATGACACCTCCCGAGACGAGCGACGTCGATACCGAGTCGGTGCCATCGAGAGTGGTCGTCGCTACCGACAGCGGGTAGCCATTATGGTCAGATGAGTAGAGGACGAGCGCCTTCTTGATAGCGTCGATGTCCTCGAGGCGACGGGCGTCGCGGGACTTGGCCTGCGCACTCGAGAGGTTCGCGACGATGATCGATGCCAGGAGTCCGATGATAGCGATGACGACGAGTAATTCGATGAGGGTGAAGCCCCGCGTGCGTATGTGCATATGCGCGCATTGTACCGGTCGGTGCCGGGGCCGCCAGCCCATAGTGTGTACAGGGAGATGGCTTGATACTTCGAGCCGGATACTTGATACTTGGCCGCACGGAGGGATGGCTGAGTGGTCTAAAGCACCTGTCTTGAAAACAGGCGTGGGGCAACCCACCGAGCGTTCGAATCGCTCTCCCTCCGCAAAAAACGACGAGGACGACACATCGTGTCGGCCGACTATGTTTTTAGGAAGGGAGAGGGATTCGAAGGCGAGTGCGGGGCACCCGTCGAGCGCGACGGGTCGCGTGAGCGTGGCCAGGCGGAGCGACGAGCGACGGCGAGGAGAGAGCGCTTGGCCGAATCGCTCTCCCTCCGCAAAAAACGACGAGGCCGACCTCTCGGAGAGGTGGTTTGCATTACCGATATCTTCATAGACGGGGCCGTACCATGTCCCGATGCGTATCGCGCAACTTGCGCCGCTCGTGGAGCGAGTGCCGCCCAAGAAGTATGGCGGGACCGAGCGCGTCGTCCATGCGCTCACCGAAGAGTTGGTGCGTCGAGGCCACGAGGTCACCCTCTTCGCGACGCGCGACTCACAGACGACTGCGCGACTGATCGCCCCGTATGCACACGCATTGCGCGAGAGCAGGCTCTCGCGCGGTGCGGGCCAGACCTGGACGCTCCTCCATATCGGACTCGCCTACGAGATGCGCAGGGAGTTCGACATCATCCACGATCACCTGGTACCGCACTCGATGCCGACAGCAAACCTCTGCGAGGTGCCGGTCGTCGCCACCATGCATGGGGCATTCACGACCGAGAGCAAGGAGATGTTAAAGCGCCTCCGCAGCCCCAATGTCGTCGCGATATCACACGCACAGGCTCGCGTCGCCGAAGGCATCAATCTTGCCGGGGTCGTATACAACGGTCTTCCGCTCGACATGATGCCGTTCGGGGAGACGCCGGGTGATTACCTGCTCTACGTCGGGCGCCTTTCTATGGAAAAAGGAGTGCATCATGCGATCGAGGTCGCGCTCGAGCTCGATCTGCCGCTGATACTCGCCGCTAAACTCGACGATGCCGATCGAGATTATTTTGATGATTTTATCGAGCCGCGGCTTTCAGATAGCGTCCGATGGATAGGGGAGGTAGACGAGCAGGAGCGCAATAGGCTCATGTGCGGCGCGCGCTGCATGCTGCACCCAGTACTGTGGCGTGAGCCGTTCGGGCTGACACTCATCGAGTCGATGGCGTGTGGCTGCCCGGTCGTCGCGTTCGGTCGGGGCTCGATTCCCGAGATCATACGGGAAGGTGTTTCTGGTTTCGTGGTAGGGGATACGGACGAGATGGTGGTCGCAGTGATGCGTCTGGGCGAGATAGATCGCGCGGGGTGCCGTGCGTACGCGCTCGAAAATTTCTCGACCGGCCGCATGGCTGACGGCTACGAAAAGATATATAGACATCTCACGGGACTCACGTGACCTGAGTGAGCGCAGGAGTATACTCTCCAGATGCGCGAATATAGCGGCATAGTCAGACGAGGCAGCGAACGGGCCAAAGCGCTCGGATTTCCGACGGCCAACATCACACTGGAAGATCTGCCAGGCGGAGGCAGCTATATCGCGAGCGCGTCTCTTGATGGAAAAGCATACATGGCGCTCTCGTATGTCGATGTACGGCGCAAGATCTTGGAGACACACCTGTTCGGGTACGAAGGGAGCGACTTGTACGGACGCGAGCTCATGGTGAGACTACTTTCGCATATCCGTGATGAGGGCTGGTTCCAGGACGACGAAGAGCTGAAGCGAGCCATACAACGGGACGCCGAGATCGTGCACGAATATTTCGCCGAACCCGAGACGCGCATCATGGCGTTCGGGACATTCGACATGATCCACAAGGGGCACGAGAATATGTTCGAGCAGGCGCGCTCGCTCGGTAAGCGACCGCACCTCATCGTATCCGTCGCGCGCGACGAATCTGTCACGCGCGTAAAAGGGGCTCAGCCTCGTCATCGCGAAACGGTGCGCGCGGCCGCACTTAAGGCACATCCGCTCATCGATGAAGTAGTGCTGGGAGATGTGCACGGATACGTCGGACACATCCGCGCAGCGCATCCCGATATCATCGTGCTCGGTTACGATCAGGCAGGTGAATATGTGACGGATCTGGAACCTGACCTTCGGGAGGCGGGAATAACTGCCAAAGTGGTGCGTCTCGAACCTTTTCATCCTGAGATATACAAGACGTCGAAGCTAGCGGGTTAGTCCGAGCGGGGGTATCCTTCCCCGATGGAAGAGACAGACGAAGCAGTGGCGTTGCGGGTACAGAAAGGCGATGCCGAGGCGTTTGGCGTCCTGATGAGCCGCTACGAGGCAAAGCTCATGCGCTATGCGCGCAAATTCTTGCTCGACCCGGACGACGCGGCCGACATCGTCCAGGACGTGTTTCTCAAGGCGTATGAGAATATCCAGAGCTTCGACGCGTCCCGACGCTTCTCGCCGTGGGTGTATCGCATCGCGCACAACGAGTTCGTGAACGATCTCAAGAAGCGCAGCAGCCGCAAGACCACCTTCACCATCGATTTCGACACGCTTTTTCCGACGCTCTCGGCACCCGACACCGCCGATAGTGCAGCGCTCGAGCGTGACACGCGCGCGACACTCGACCGCTTCTTGGACCGTGTGGATCCGAAATACCGCGAGCCGCTCATCTTGTATTATCTGGAAGAGATGGACTACCGTGCTATAGCTGATATCTTGCATATCCCGGTCTCGACCGTCGGTGTGCGCCTCATGCGCGGCAAGACCCTGCTGCAGAAACTCGCCAAGACCGAACCGAATCCCTCGTCATGAATATGAATAATCAGATACACGATACCGTCATGGACCGCATACGCAAGGGTGCGGTGTCCATGCGACCGCGTTGGCAGTATGTGCTGCTCGGTCTGCTCTGGGGATTCGGGGCTCTCCTCGTCCTTCTCGTCCTGTTGTATCTCGCGAGCCTCGCCGTGTTCCTGATGCGGCAGGACGGCATCTGGTTGGCGCCGGCACTCGGTGCGCGCGGATGGTTCGATGTGCTCCGCTCAGCGCCCCTATTCATCATCCTGCTCGTCGCCGCGTGCGCGATCGTGCTCAATGCGCTCGTGCGCCGCTCCGCGTTCGCCTACCGCAGACCCATCACACTTTCGCTCGGAGTCGTCTTGCTGATGACGCTCATCGGAGGCGTCGCCGTCGGTGTCTCTCCGTTCCATCGAGAGATCCACCGCCAAGCCCGTTTCGGACATCTGCCGCCGCCGTTCGGGATGCCGTATGAGCACCCATTCCGACCACCGATGCCCGACGACGTACATCGGGGTGTCGTGATACTTCATGATGGAACGACGATCCTCTTGCGAGATGGCGGGGGAGCCACCACGACGATCCACCTCACTCCGCAGACGCGCCTGCCGCTCGGAGCCGACTTCGAGCCGGGAGACATGCTCGTCGTCTTCGGCGACCAAGCCAGTGGCTCTATACAGGCACTCGGTATCGTCGAGGTCGATACCGAGGACCAGTGAAATATCCGGGTTTCCGCATCTGTAGTTTCATATATAGCCCCCGCTTCAGACCCCGAAGCGGGGGCTATGTTTGATATACTGCGCTCACGCTATGCGATACCTGGGGATAGACTACGGAGCCAAACGAGTCGGGATCGCGATCTCTGACGAAGGAGGCGGTTTCGCGTTCCCGAAAGGAGAGCTTCCCAACGATGCATCCCTCATCGCCGCCCTCGTGTCGCTCGCACAAAAAGAAGGCGCGGCCGCGTTCGTCGTGGGCGATACGCGCACGCTCGAAGGTGCCGCAAATGTCGTCACCGCGCGTTCGGACGAATTTGCCGCGGCGCTTGCCGCTGCCGCCAATCTTCCGGTGCATCGGGTGCGTGAAGCGTGGAGCTCCGCCGAGGCGATGCGGTATGCCCCGGCGGGGAAGCGGCATGACGACAGCGCTGCTGCGGCGATCCTCCTGCAGCGTTTCCTCGACGGCTCCCATCGAGTATGATGGCGCTATGACCGACATCAAGCCGGAGATCACCTACGACGATTTTTCTAAGCTCGACATCCGCATCGGGACCATCGTCGCTGCAGAAGCGGTACCCGAGACGGATAAGCTCATCAAGTGCACGATAGATTTCGGCGCTTCTGTCGGCACACGCACCATCGTTTCCGGCATCAAGGCGTGGAAGACGCCAGAGGAACTCGTCGGCAAGCAGTTGTCCTATGTCATCAACCTCGCACCGCGCATGCTCAAGGGCATCGAGAGCCAGGGCATGTTGCTCGCAGGATCACCCGGTGGTGATGGGCTCGTCCTCTTGCATCCCGAATTCATGGTCGAGCCAGGCACGAAGCTTTCCTGATGCTCCACAGTGACGCGATACCGCCTCTCGTCGCGCGGTATACTGATGCATATGCAGCAGTCGCGTACGCACGGACTCGTGCGCCATTCTATCCTCGAACGATGGTTCCCGGCACCATCGTTCTTACTCCCGCGCTCGATCGGCGTCGACATATCTGATGCGTCGGTGAAATGGATGGGACTCGAGCATGATCCAAAGGGTGGTTATCGCGTGCGGACGTTCGGCTCTCGCACCATACCGAATGGCGTCGTCGTCGGGGGAGTGATACACGATGGCGCCGCGCTCGCGACGGTGCTCAAAGATGTCCGTACCGCTTCACGCTCGCGCGTGGCGCACGCAGCACTGCCAGAAGAGCAGGCGTATGTATTCAGCATGCACGTACCGGACGGGACACGGCGCGACCAGGTGCTACGACTCGTCGAGTTCGAGTTCGAGGGACGCGTGCCGATCCCACCTGCGACCGCGACGTACGATTTCGATGTCATAAAAGAGGGCACCCCGGAGGGTACACAGATAGGCGTGACCGTCTTCCCGCGCGAACTTGCCGACCAGTACGCATCCGCGTTCGAGGCAGCGGGCTTCGAATTGGGATCACTTGAGATCGAGGCGCGCTCGATAGGGAGGGCGATCGATGATGGATCGCGTGACGAATCAGTCACGCTCCTCGTCGATTTCGGGCTTTCACGAACCGGCTTTGCCATCCTCAAATGCGGTGTCCCCATATTCACCACCACAGTCGAATTCGGAAACGAGGCGGCGACACGGCGCATCAAGGAGAAATTTTCCCTCTCCGACGAGGATATCAAGACGATCCGAAACGATGAGGGACTCTTCGCCGCCGGTGAGCACGCCGGTATCCGCGAAGAATTCGAAAAGAGCGCGATCGGGCTCGCTGAAGAGATCGCCAAGTACTACCACTTCTGGGATACACGTCGCGATGAGCACGGTGAGCGCGTGACGCCTGTAGGGACGGTGACCCTTGTCGGTGGGAGTGCCAACATGAAAGGGCTTATCGATCTCATAGCGAGCAAGGTGCAGGCACGTACTCAGCGCGCTGATATCTGGCGGCACATACTGCATACGGAAAGCGTCCTGCCGCCGATCGATAAACGCACATCATTGCAGTTCGGTACGGCAGCGGGTCTCTCGTTACGCGGCATATGAGCAATCTCATCCCAGACATAGCAGTGCGCGGGCCATGGCCTCATTTGCGGACACGCACGCTGCTCGCGGCAGCGATCGGCATCTTGAGCGTCGCGGCGGTGACTGCCGCGGCTCTCGTACCGACACTCATCATCTACCAGGTAGGCGGCTCCGTGCCCGGTTCACGGATATCGGGCAACGCATCTGATACAGAACTGGTACGGTCGGTGGCAGATTCTCAGGCACTGCTCGCGCAGCTTGCCGCCCTGGGCGCCACCTCGACGCCTGCCGCAGTCGTCGCGGACATCGTCGCGAAACGCCCCAAGGACGTGGCGATCACTCACATCACGTTCTCGCGTAACGTGCCGCAAGCGATAGTGATAAGCGGCAAGACGGCGCGCCGTGATGCGGTAAATGAGTATCGTTCCGCCCTCGCGTCCGATACGCGCTTCTCGAGCGTCTCGGTCCCTATCAATGCGCTGGTCGGAACGCAAGACGGATCATTTTCGCTCACGGTGACGGGTACATTCTAACTTTATGAACATCCTTTCTCGCCTCGTCGCACCATTACTGGCATTCATCCTGGCGGCCGCCGCATGGGGAGGTGTCTGGCTGCTGTACAGTTCCATCACTGCCGCCGCTGATGCCCACGCGCAGGAGATCGCCTCGGCGGAATCTGCATCAGCACAAGATGCAGCGAAGGCCCGCACGCGCGCGTTCGCACTCGATACCGCAGCTAAGCGTGAAGAACTGACGAGTATCGTCCATGTCGATGTGATCGCGGCAGCCAAGACGATAGAGGCAATAGGTCCAGCGGCCGGGGTGACACTCAAGGTGAGCGGAGCCGCAGAAGAGCAAGCAAACCTTTCCCGCACCGCTGCGGCGCACCCGCTTCGTGCTGTCGGCTTTACGCTCAACGCGACGGGGAGCTTCGCGAATGTCATGAAAGCCGCTGAACTCATCGACGCGTTGCCCTTCCCGGCCGTGAGCGAACAGTTCGATATCTTCCAGGTACCGGCCGATGTCTCGAGCAAATCAGTCCCGCAGTGGCAATTGAGCGAGCGGATACGGCTCTTTACCGATAATGACCTCTCCTCATGAAAGTCTCGATACCGGTCGTAGCCCGCGTCAGTGAGGCGTACCACACGAGGACGGAGCCGGAATCACTCATCACTCTCGCGCGATGGTCCTGGCGGCTGCTCATCGCGATCGTGTTCATCGCGGATATGGCAGCGATCGGATGGGGCATCACCTCGCTCATGAGCGCGCTCAGCTCGTTCCAGTCGGACCAGAAGCCGCAGCACGTGGCTGCACCGGCATTCGACCGTGCGACGCTCTCATCCACCCTCGATGCCTTCGCGGCGCGTACCAAGAATTATGAATCGCTCAAATCGGTGCGGCTTCCTCTGACAGATCCCGGTCTGTGACCTTTGAGAAGTAGGCTGCATCGTTTAGGATTCATCGGTCCGTACATCCCCTCGTAGTTCAATGGATCAGAACACCGGACTTCTAAGCCGGTTACGTTGGTTCGATTCCAACCG
>CAYOHS010000012.1:8162-11725 GCA_964403865.1 uncultured Candidatus Saccharibacteria bacterium | reverse complement strand
TTCCCGTGGAGGAAGGTTTGGGAAAACCGTGGGTTTCCCAGGTGCCGAAGGGGACCAAATAGTGACGAGAGTTGTGACGACATGATGTTCTGAGCGACGGCGAAGAGGAGATAGCTTGGGGACACGATGACACAGCGTCGCTGTGAGCGATTAGCCCCGGCGGATGATGCCTGCTATTATCGTTCGATAACACAGCGCACCCTTAGCTCAGTGGTAGAGCAACCCCTTTACACGGGGAGGGTCGGGGGTTCAAATCCCTCAGGGTGCACATGGAAGAACTTCACGTCATCGTATCGGGGAGGGTCCAGATGGTGATGTTCCGCGACTTTGTCACGCGAAAGGCGCGTGCCCTCGGTATACGGGGGTGGGTTCGTAACCTCGATGATGGGACGGTAGAGTTTGTCGCCCAGGGGGAACGCCCCGACCTTGAGCGTCTTCTGTCAAAAGTGCATCGAGGACCTCTCCTTGCTCGGGTGGATGGCGTCCAGCCGGAATTCCGCTCAGCGACCGAAACCCTGGGTAGGTTTGAGATACGGTATTGATTCGTACACGCCCCCGTGCTACAGTGCCTGCCACTATGGCTAACAAAGTCGTCATATCACCGGTCGACATCGAAGCGCGCAAAGCGCTCGATATCCGTGCTGGTGACACCGTCAAGGTCTGGCAGAAGATCGAGGAAGGGAAGGACAAGAGCGGCAATGTGAAGTTCCGCCTCCAGCTCTTCGAGGGTCTCGTCCTGGCCAAGAAGCACGGCAAGGAGGCCGGCGGCACGTTCACCGTCCGTCGCGTCGCCGGTGGCTACGGCGTCGAGAAGATCTTCCCGCTCTTCACCCCGATGATCGACAAGATCGAAGTCACGAAGCGCGCACGTGTCCGTCGCGCGAAGCTCTACTACATCCGCGAGAAGGTGGCCCGCGAAGCGCGCCGCCAGCTGCGCCGCACGCGTATGATGAACACCTCGGCGAACGTCGAGGAGACTGCCGAGGCTGGCGAAACGGCCCCGGCCGCAGTAGAATAACCCCACGCGCAGGTGGCGAAATTGGTAGACGTACTACCTTGAGGTGGTAGCGCCCGCAAGGGCATGGAGGTTCGAGTCCTCTCCTGCGCACTGAGACAGAAAAACCGTGCCTGCGCACGGTTTTTCTGCGTACGTGCGAGGCGGAGCGATGCCGAGCCAGCAGGCGAGGCCGCGAGCCGGGGTCGCGGAAATCCGTGCGCGGCAGCGCATGGATTATCTGTGACCACTGAGTCGTTCCTTAGACGGAAGCGCTCGAGCGCTTGGCCGAGACATTGCCTTGACGCGACGGCGCATGGATTATCTGTGACCACTGAATTAGTCTCGTGAGAGCCACGGGAGAGTCTTCTCGCGGAAACGCTTATCTGAATCCCCATTGCACAACCCCGCCACCAGTGGTATCACGACCCCAGTACCCCTTCCATCAGAAAGGAGTGCACCACATGTCCGACGCCCAATGGCTCGGCATACTCGCGGTCCTGGTCGGACTGTGTCCCTGGCTTATGCGGGGATTCGCCGAGGACAGAACATACCAGTTCTATTTCACGGACCTGCTCATGGGGCTCGGCGCGAGCCCGCTTATGGCGGCTGTGATCCTGTATCTGGCCTCGCTCGTCTTCATCGTGTGCGGCATCGCGGTATTCGTGAAGGCGACACGGCGCACGCAAGAGTGACAGCTGCCGGCGGGAGACATCGCTCTCTCGCCGGCTTTTGCTATGATGCGCACATGAGCTTCTACACAGGGAAAGGCGACGGCGGTACTACGAAGCTGTTCGATTCTAAGCCGGGCGAGCGCGTCACGAAGACCTCGCCGATATTCGAGTGCCTCGGCAATCTCGACGAGCTCAACGGCCTCACCGGCTGGTGCCGTGTCGCATGCCCGACTGAACTTTTGGCACGAGAACAATCCGTGCGCGACATGCTCCGCGATGTGCAGGATCACCTGTTCACCATCCAAGCAGAGGTAGCCGGCGCCCCCAAGTCGGTGCCGCAGGCGTCCGTCGAGACACTGGGTGAGGTCATTGCCGCGATCGAGCGCTCGTTGCCCGAGGTAAAGACGTTCTTGGTGCCCGGTGGTACTGAATTCTCGGCCCGTCTCGATATCGCGCGTGCCGTTTCCCGCAGGGTCGAACGCCGCCTGGTGCAGTTGCACGAATCCGGCGAACGGACGATCTCGCCGTCGAGTCGCGCATATGCCAACAGGCTGTCGTCGCTCCTCTATGCGCTCACGCGCCTCGCCAACGATGCTGCATCTATCGCGGAAATGCCACCGCAGTATCGTGATGCATGATCGCACGACGTTTCCTTCCCCGTGATACGCAGGAACTCGTACTCTGGTATGAGCGTTTCATATCGCCGCTCGCACTCATCGGTGGGTTCATCTCGGATAATCTCATCCTCTTCCGTCGCGTCGATCTCTGGACTACCGATGCGTTGCTGGGTTTTTATCTCGTCGCGTCCGGTGCGGGTATCCTATTCTTGAATGCTGCCGATTCCGGACGCGTAAAGAGCGAGCGACTCCAGCGGCTCGTCCCGTTCGTGCCGATTGTCATACAGTTTTCTATAGGTGGTCTCTTCAGCGGATATCTTTCGCTCTATAGCCGCTCTGCCGCGTTTGCGGGGAGCTGGGTCTTCGTGATCGTCGTGGCGCTCCTGCTCCTCTCGAACGAGCGCTTCTTGCGCTTCTACCGCCGTCTCGTGTTCCAGGTCAGTCTCTATTTCGTGGTCCTATACTCCTTCTTCATCTTCGTGCTGCCGGTGATCTTCAAACGCATCGGTGCCGATATGTTCCTCCTCGCAGGAGTCGTGAGTCTCGGGGTCACGATACTCTTCTCGCTCCTCATCACGCTCGTCGCGCCAGAGCGCATGCGCGCCGCGCGGGTCAACATCATCGCGACCGTCGCTGCGCTCGGTCTGTTCTTCAATATCCTGTATTTCGCGAATCTGATACCGCCACTACCTCTCGCGCTCAAGGCGGGCGGCCTGTACCACAGCGTGAGTCACGAGACAGATGGTACCTACTCACTCGTCGGCGAGACGGTGCCGTGGTACGAGGCGTTCTTGCGATACAACATCGTCTTCCACAAGCTCCCGGGCGAGAGCGCGTACGTCTTCACGGCCATCTTCGCTCCGACCGGGCTCACGACGACGATCATCCACGAGTGGCAGTGGTTTGATCCTACGACCGACGCCTGGACGACGACGGCCGACATCCCGTTCGAGATCACCGGCGGGCGCGATGGGGGGTACCGTGGTTGGAGCGGCAAATATGACCCTGCGGCAGGGAAGTGGCGGGTCAATGTGCTGACCCCCTCGGGCCAGCTCATCACGCGGATATCGTTCACGGTCGTAGACGCTACGACGAGTCCCACGGTCGAATCGAGCTCGCTGTAGGGCCGCTTGACGGGCTACGAAAAAAACACCTCCCGTGCTAGACTCTTTCGCATTGGTGGTCGTAGCTCAATTGGTAGAGCTCCGGTTTGTGGTACCGGCGGTTGCGCGTTCGAGTCGCGTCGATCACCCAGAAACGACGAGACCGACGCGAGAG
>CAYOHS010000012.1:0-8062 GCA_964403865.1 uncultured Candidatus Saccharibacteria bacterium | reverse complement strand
GATACGGAAAAATAATTTACCGCGTATCGCAGGCCCGTGCGTACGACGCCCTCGTGT
Organism: uncultured Candidatus Saccharibacteria bacterium; assembly: GCA_964403865.1. Lineage (GTDB taxonomy): Bacteria > Patescibacteriota > Minisyncoccia > Phycocordibacterales > UBA2100 > UBA10103. The sequence goes on along the minus strand of CAYOHS010000012.1, from coordinate 8,005 downwards.
TTCAGACGCCTGCCAGACGCATTGACCCACAGCGCAAACGTCCAGACGACGCGCCCCTGCTTTGCCATGCGCTGCGCGATCTCGGTGTCCTCACCGAAGAATTCGATCGCCGTGTTGAATCCGCCGGCTCGCATGAGGGCATCGCGTCGTAAGACGAAATTGCCGCCCTGGAGCATGGCGCCGCGGCCATAGAGCGCGTGGCCTATGCGCGAGAAGGTGAACCCGATCGCATAAAAAAGCCGGACTAATCCGCGCGAAACCAAAGGGAGGTCGTGATACACGAACGGCCCGCTCAAAGCGACCAATGTCGGATCTTGAAATCTCTGAGTCACTATATCGAGCCAGCCCGCCGGCACGAGGACATCGGCATCGATGTTGGCGATAAGGTCTCCGCGCGAGGCTTCATAGCCGGATTGCCGGGCCCTGGTGAGGCCCTTGCGCGGCTCGTCGACGACAAGAACGCCGGCATATGCCGCAGCAACCTCATGGGTGCGGTCCTCAGACGCATTATTTACGACGATGATTTCTGCTTCCGCTCCTGCACGGGCGATCTCGGACTGGATACCCTCGACGCATGCACCGATATTCCTCTCCTCGTCGTGGGCGGGGATGACAAAACTTATCTTCATGGACGAAAGTATGGGGTCGGAACAGAAAAAAGGGAAGCGAGGAGCGCGATGATCGGATCACCGCACCGGCTTCCACTCCTTGACCCACGCATGGCCGGTGAGATTGATCCAAAAGACGTTACCGATCCAGATGAAGAGGAGACGCGGCCAGCCGAGTCCATGTTCACGCCTGCCAGGATAGTGGATCTGTAGCCGGGGGTCGTACGAGGTCGTACCGATCTTCGAGAGGCGATAGACGAGGTCGAGATCTTCTCCAGCGACGAGGTCTTCACGAAAGCCATGGATGGCCTCGAATGCGCTGCGCCGCATCACCATGAACTTTCCGGTGCCCATACCTATGCCCAGTACATTATTGTGAAGTCGTATATTCATGTTCTGCATCCCCAAAAAGACCTTATCAGCCCACGTCTCGATCTCAGGGAAGACATTTTGCGGGCCGACGAGCCCGACGAGCTGGGGTTCGGCGGCAAAACGAGCGAGCGCATAGGCAAAAAACGCGTTCACATCAGGAAGGCGTACGCTCGAATCCACGAATGCCAAGAATTCTCCCGTCGCGAGCTTTGCGCCGTCGTTGCGCTGACGCGAGGGTGTGGGCTTGCCGTCCTGCATGACAACGACCTTGTCAGCGAGCGGCGTCGCGATCTCGACGGTGCGATCAGTGCTCCCGCCGTCGGAGACGATGACCTCATGCTCGATGGTGAGCGGGGAGAATTGCTCGATCGTGCCGGCGATGAAGCCTTCTTCTTTGAGCGCTGGTATGACTATCGAGAGGCGCATATCACCAGTCCATTGTAGCAAGCCTCTTTCCGGCGTACCGCAAGGCCAGCACGGCAGCTATGACACCGCCGATAGCAGCTGCGATCTGTAGATTTCGCGGGACAAGTTCCAGGAGATTCCCGAAGTAGTATCCGATCATCATCAGTGCGAATATCCAGACGAACCCGCCCACGAGATTGATCGTGAAGTAGCGCGAGAAGGGGACTTTGAGGAGGCCGGCAGTCATGAGTGTCGCGACCGCGAATCCGAACCCCATCGTGAGCTTCGAGACGATGAGTATCGAGGTGTGATATTCGTGGAATCGGCGCTCGACTTTCGAGATGACCTCTGGCGTCGCATTGAAGAGACGCCCCCAGCGATCGAGGAATGGGCGGCCACCCCAGCGGCCGATGCAGTACCACATCGTGTCAGACAGGATGTCTCCGAGAAGCAGTGCGCCATATGCCGGCCAGAAGCTGACGATGCCCCCATGTAGCAGCGACCCGGTGGCCATCATGACGACTGATCCTTCTATGTATGCTCCCGTGAATATGAGCACGTATCGCGAGGCTTCGAGGAAAGAGACGAGGGGGGCGATGTCTATCGACGGCATGCGTAGTATACTAGCAGAATCATGGGACAGGCGGGTACAGCACTATCGAGAGTCGGCGGTTTCGGGATGCTCATATGGCATCGGTATCGCACGGTCATGCGCACGAAAGGGTATCTCCGAGCCACCTTTGCGTCATTCGTGGCTTTTTCTGCCTCCCTGGGGTTCTCGCTCATGGCGGGTGTGTACTCGAACGCACATGCGAGCAACTACGTATCTGACATCATCCTTTCCAATACCCGTGCCTACAACCTCGACGACGCATTCGTGTACGGGACATTCGCGTTTTCGCTCTTCGTCTTGTTGATAGCGCTCCTACATCCGCGCCGCATCCCGTTCATCTTCTCGTGCCTTGCGGTCTTCTATATCACTCGTGCTGGCTTCGTCACGCTCACACACATCGCGCCCTTTCCTGAACGCGCCGTCATCGATTTTGGCCAGACCATCCGGAGCTATTTCTTCGGCAGTGATCTCTTCTTCTCCGGGCACACCGGCACGCCGTTCCTCATGGCGTTGATCTACTGGGAAGAACGAGTCCTCCGTATCGTCTTCATCGCATGTTCGATCATCTTCGCGGCGATAGTACTTCTCGCACATCTGCACTATTCCATCGACGTGGCGTCGGCGTTCTTCATCACGTATGCCATCTACCATCTCTGCCTCCAATTCTTCCCGGGCTACAAGCAGATATTCGATGATGAGGATGCTCACCCAGACCTCGCATGAAGCCGATCGCTGAACTCAAGGAGAAAGGCCTCCACGAGGCGTTCGAGATAACCGTCGTCCTCAAGGGTATCGGCGCGCTCCTCGAGACCGTGCTCGGCCTCGTACTCTTGTATTCGAGCAGCGCGGTCGATCTCGTGCGTGCGCTCGCAGAGAACGAACTTCTCGACGACCCGAATGACTTTCTCACGATGCATTTCGGCTCACTACTCAATCCGACACCCGAGGCCCAACACTTCGGCGGGCTCTATCTGCTCTCCCACGGCGTCGTGAAGCTGGTATTGGTCGGCGGGCTCTTGCGGAACAAGCTCTGGGCATATCCGGCATCGCTTGCAGTGTTCGCGCTCTTCATCGTCTATCAGCTCGTGCGCTACATGCGGACGCACTCGATATGGCTGCTCCTCCTTACCGTGCTCGACCTCGTGGTCATGTGGCTCATCTGGCACGAATATAAGATGCGGCTAAAGGCCGCACGCACGTGATAGGATAGAGAGTATATGGAAGATGCAGCGCTTTCCGCGAGACTCGACGCCCTTGAGAAGAAGGTCGAAGCGACGCTCGCATCGGCCGAGAAGACGCGCAAGATACTCCTCGCAGGAGCTATCGTCTCCGTGATCGCTTTCATCTTGCCGCTCTTCGGCCTCGTCTTCGTCATCCCCTCGTTCCTCTCGTCCTATTCCCAGCTAGGAAACCTCTAGTGCCGAGGTCGTGTAAGGTGGGTGCTATACTTTCGTCTAAGCAAGTATTAGGAGCCTAGGGGTATTTTCTTATGGATATAGAGAAGAAAGAATTACATATAGTCCCGCCGCACCGTATCGAGATGGCGGGGGTGTTTGCGCTCTCGATGCTAGGACTCTTCCTACTCATCGTCGCTCTATCGAGCATCAAAGAGTATCGCTTTATCGGATCCGGAGTGACCGCGACCAACACTATCACCGTCTCAGGTGAAGGGGAGGTGTTCGCGGTACCGGATACCGGCGAGTTCAGCGTGACGATCCAGGAGACCGCCAAGGATGTCGCCACTGCGCAAGCCGCTGCCACGAAGAAGACCAATGCTATCGTCGCATACCTCAAAGAGGCAGGGGTTGCCGACAAGGACGTAAAGACCACCGACTACTCGGTCTATCCGCAGTATCAGTGGAGCAATGGTGTCTGTGTGCAGGGCGCGAGCTACTGTCCGCCGGGCAAGCAGACACTCACGGGCTTCCAGGTATCGCAGACCATGAACGTCAAGGTCAAAGACACGGCAAAGGCTGGCGAGCTCCTCTCGGGCGTAGGCACTAAGGGTGCTGCGCAGGTCTCAGGCCTCTCATTCACCGTCGAGGACGAAGATGCGCTCAAGACCCAGTCTCGCGAGAAGGCGATTGCCGATGCTAAGAGCAAGGCAGACGAGCTTGCCGCCCAACTTGGCGTAAAATTGGTCCGCGTCGTCGGCTTCTCGGAGAACAGTGGTGGATACCCGATCATGTACGCCAAGACGATGGCGATGGATGCAGGCGGCATGCGTGCCGAGTCCGCGCCGGCCCCTGCTCTCCCGACTGGTGAGAACAAGATCACAAGTGACGTCAGTGTGACCTACGAGATCCGATAGGGGATCTGCGTATCTGCTGGGCAGGCGGGCCTCAGGCCCGCCTGCTTGCGTACCTGGCTGCAAGTGGTATAATGGCCGACATAAGCCCCGGAAGGGGTTTTTAAATTGGCTTAAAACAAAGGCTTTATGTCGTTCATGCAGTATCTTAAGGACACGCAGGGTGAGCTCCGCCATGTCGCATGGCCGACCCAGACCCAGACTATCGTATACACCGTCTTCGTCATGGCGGTCTCCGTCGGTACCGCGTTGTATCTCGGCCTTTTCGACTTCCTCTTCACGACCTCACTCGGTCGTATCGTCGAAGGTAAGGCGGGTTCGCCGATAGAGGTCACGCAGCAGCCGGTAAGCTCGACCACCCCGGTCATCGTCCCCAAGCTTTCGACCACGACCCCTGGCCTCAAATAACCTTATCCATAACATCTCTACGCTATGAAGCAGACCTACGGCACTGATCGCAAATGGTACGCGGTCCACACCTACTCGGGCTACGAAGACGCTGTTGCGCGCAATCTCAAGCAGCGTGTCGAGTCCTTCGGCATGAAAGAGAAGATCTTCCAGGTGGTGGTCCCCATCGAGAAGAAGGTGAAGATCAAGAACGGTCGCAAGACCGAGGTGAAAGAGAAGATCTTCCCGGGATACGTCCTCGTCGACATGATCGCCTCGGACGACGCATGGAGCGTCGTGCGCAACACGCCGCAGGTCACTGGTTTCGTCGGCACGGCCAACCAGGCAGTGCCCTTGGAGCAGGCAGAAGTCGACAAGATCCTCAAGCGCGCCGGCGACGACCAGGTCCGCCATGCTATCGACCTCGCACTCGACGACGCGGTCATCATCATCGACGGTCCGTTCAAGGATCTCGAAGGTAAGGTCGGAGAGATTGACGAGGAGCGCGGAAAGGTTAAAGTGCTCGTACCTATGTTCGGCCGCGAGACGCCTGTCGAGCTCGAAGCAGACCAGGTACAACGCGTCTAATCCATTTAACACAACACCATGGCAAAAGAAATCACCAAGATGATCAAGCTGCAGATCCCGGCCGGGACTGCGACACCGGCGCCGCCGGTGGGTACGGCCCTCGGTCCCGCCGGTATCAATATCGGCGAGTTCGTGAAGCAATTCAACGACCAGACGCGTCCGCAGATGGGCAACATCCTTCCGGTCGTGATCACGGTCTACAAGGACCGTACGTTCAGCTTCATCACCAAGAAGCCGCCTGCCTCGCGCCTCATCCTTAAGAAGCTCGGCATCGAGAAGGGCAGCACCAAGGCCCAGAACAAGGTCGCCAAGCTCACCAAGCAGCAAGTCGAAGAGATCGCCACCGAGAAGATGGAAGATCTCAACGCAGCCGACCTCGATGCGGCGAAGCGCCTCATCGCCGGCACTGCCCGAAGCATGGGGATTGATGCGGCATAGGCACTCACTCAGATGATGAACAAAACGCGCCCCTGGGGCGCGTTTTGCATTTGCTTTACATTCGTCGGGATTAGGAGTTCACTGCGGCTAGGACTAAGAAAGCGAGAGGTGAACCATGCTCTGGCCATACATCGTCCTTCGCGTTTGTCTCGCGGCGCTGCCCCTGCAATGCGAAGACAGGTATCTTCCCGTCAACATCGAAGACAGGGGACTGCTCAGCCCTGAGGCAGTCGAGTTGACCTGCCAGATGACGTTCTTCAGGACGGCCTTTCTCTGGGGTCGCGAGCATCCGAGCTACCGTGTCGTCGAGTCGAAATGTGTCCGGTTGGATCCGGAGCTCGTCCCGAAAGACATGTGAATTTGAGCAGAAGATGAGGGTCGCGTCGAAAACGCGGCCCTCTCGTGTTTATGCATTTTTCAGCTACAATCGCGCTATGACTGTCGATCAGATACGAAACGCCCTCGCCGAGGGTCTCGACAAATCAGGTGTACACATCGTCCCATCGGATGTCCCGCTCGAATTCCCGGCCGATATCGCGCACGGCGACTACGCGACCGGTGTTGCCCTCGCGAAGGCCAGGGAAGCGGGCATGTCACCGCGCGCACTGGCGGAGAAACTCGTCGAGGCGATGGGAGGGATAGAGGGGGTCGAGAAGATCTCGATAGCCGGACCCGGGTTCATAAACTTTACGCTCACACCGCAGGCGGTCGCCGCGGTCGTGGTCGGCGCCGATCAGGCGCAGTGGGGTGCTGGGAGCGCCCTACACGGACGGACGATCATGGTGGAGTACACGCAGCCGAATCCGTTCAAACCATTTCATATCGGACATCTCATGAGCAATGCGATCGGCGAATCCGTCTCGCGCTTGCTCGAGAATGCTGGCGCCACGGTCATCCGCGCGAACTACCAGGGCGATGTGGGGCCGCATGTGGCCAAGTGCCTATGGGGTGTGCAGAAGCTGGGTGCAGATATACACGACGCAGACGAGCTCGGCCGGGCCTATGCGTACGGCGCATCACACTACGAGGACGATCCTGCGGCAAAAGCAGAGATCGACGCGTTGAACAAGATCGTCTACGCGCATAGTGACCCCGTCGTCGATTCGCTTTATCAAGCCGGGCGCGCCGCGTCACTTCACCATTTCGAGGTGCTCTACAAGATCCTCGGCACCGAGTTCGATCACTACTTTTTCGAGAGCGAGACGGCGCCCAGGGGGGAGGCAATCGTGCGTGCGCACCCCGAGGTATTCGTGGAGTCTGATGGCGCACTCGTGTTCAAGGGCGAGGAGCACGGCCTGCATACACGCGTGTTCATCACGTCGCACGGTACGCCCACGTACGAGACCAAGGAGATCGGTCTCGAGACACTGAAAGAAGAGCTCTATCCGCAGGCGGATACGTTCATCGTCACGACCGCCGTCGAGCAGAAAGAATACTTTGCGGTCGTCAAAGCTGCGTTGGCACTTATCGCCCCCGAGATCGCACGGAAGCTGACGCACATATCGCACGGCATGATGCGTTTTGCATCGGGCAAGATGTCGAGCCGAAAGGGGAATGTGATCACGGGCGAATCGCTGCTCACATCGCTCATCGAAGTTGCGAGCGAGCGCGCGAAAGATTCGCGCGCGGAGAATCCACAAGCGCTCGCGCAGGCCGTGGCGGTCGCGGGTATCAAATTCCAGATCCTGCGCGGAGCGGCGGGGAAAGATATCGTATACGACGAAGATCGAGCGCTCTCGCTCGAAGGCGACTCGGGGCCATACCTTCAGTACGCGTATGCTCGCACCCAAGCGATAGCAGAAAAGGCAAAAGCGACGGGCGTCGCACCTCTAGCAGATACAGCGGCGATACCGAACGACGTCGCGCGATTGCTCGTGCGTTTTCCGGCGATCGCCGAGCGTTCGGCGAGGGAATATGCGCCGCATCACGTCACGCAGTACCTCATCGAGCTCGCCGGCGCATTCAACAGTTGGTATGCGCAAGAGCACATCCTCGACGGAACCCCTGCCGCGGCGCACAAGGTCGCGCTTGCACAGGCCGTCGGTACGACGCTCAAGCGCGGCTTGTGGCTCCTCGGCATTCCAGCGCCGGAGAAGATGTAGGTATGGCATTCGAGCCCGGCATGTATCGGCATTTCAAGGGCGGCGTCTACGAGGCGCTGCATCTTGCGCGCGATAGCGAAGATCACGACAAGCAGATGGTCGTGTATAAGAATGAAAAAGGGGAGGTGTGGGTGCGTCCGCTCGAGATGTGGGAGGAGCATGTGGAGCGCGACGGATATAGTGG
>CAYOHS010000011.1:0-20543 GCA_964403865.1 uncultured Candidatus Saccharibacteria bacterium | reverse complement strand
GATTCCCTCGAAGACCTACAAAAGACGCTCGCAAGCCTAAGAGACAGCATGGCAAACCTCTCGGTTCGCGAGAAACGTCATAAATTTTTACCCCGTCATGGCGGGCCTACCAAGATAGAGTATGTCTTGTATGCGGGCGGCAGTCTGACCGGTAAGGACTTCAGCAATGTCGAAGAGTCTTTAGATACGCTTGGAGTACGCATCGAACCCATAGATACGCTGGAGCGCGAATTCGTCGTGTCCGACGAAGTCAGTAAAGCTCGACTCGAACTGGTCGGACTCGTGCTCGGCGCTGATCCTGATGCTGATGTGCGATCTCGCCCCGGCTCCAACTGGGATGCGATAGTGGAAGCGACGATGGAGAAAGCGGCCGTCGCTGAATCAGCTGATGATATCCCATTGACTCAGCGTAGCCATCGCGCATTTCCTCTCTTGGGCTCGGATCGACTACAGGGTATAGACCCTCGTCTCCGAGAACATTTTATGGAAGCGACGCGTCCTGAGGCGCCAGAAGCGGATCCTATCGAGATCGACCTACTCCTCGATGACACGGCCCAAAAGTTTGAACAGGGCTCTCTCACGCTCGATCAAGCTTTTTCTGAATGGGGCATCGAGGTAGATGAGGCGGTAGAGGATGCACGCATGCCGATACCTGCCGGTCAGCCGCTAGGAGAGCTGCTTGTGGGACGTCCGGGGAAAAGGTTTCGATGGAAAGGCGGCGTACTGATGATGCGATCGGGCGCAGAAGGCCAGGAGTCGGTCGTTTCACCAGAAGACCGTGCGCTGATCTATCAAAAGGCTCAGCGCGCCGCGAGACTTTTGTGGAAAGCAGACACTCTTTCTCGAAAGGCGCGGGCTGCAGAGGAGCGCGATGACCTGCGTCTTGCCGGCAGGTTGCGTTCTCAAGCAGCGCTTTCACGAAGCTTGGCCGATGCATACCCTGACTCGATCGCCGCGATCGGGGAAGTCATCGAGATGCACACGGGATTCGTGTTCAGGCGAGTGATGCGTTTTCTCAAGCGCCGCGATGTCCGAGGCGCAGCCTCATATGGACCCAAGGACCTGATGCAGGAGGGGGTACTCGGTCTGTATCGGGCCTTGGCTCGATACGAAGTCGACGATCCTCGGCCGTTTATCGCCTTTGCCCGTCACCATATCGACGGCGCCATGCTCGGCTACGCGTTTCGTCACAAGACATTCACTTCTCTACCTGGGCATCTACAGACCGCACTCAATCAGATCTACGATATCGATGACAAAGCAGATGCGATACCTGCCAACGGTGGAGCACACGCGATGGATAGTGATGCGCGCAATGAGCGCCGCATTGAGCTGGCGAAGAGGATATTCGGAAGAGATTTTGATGTGGGAGTCTTGCTCGACAGCAAGCGGAGGCTTGTGCATCATGAATCATCGTCAAAGCTGGTGCCGATATCGGCGATCGATGAATCGCCGCCGTCGAGTGTCGATATGCGGGGCAGTGAGCTAAGTAGTGCGGACACAGCACGTCCGTCCGAAATCCTCGATACGAAACGGTATCTGTCCCTCCTCCTTACCCAGGTACTGACGCCGCGAGAAGAGATGGTGATACGCGCCCGGTTCGGCATCGGTCCGCTCAATGAGAGTGCGGGAGAGATGACGCTCGAGGAGGTGGGAATGCGCATAGGAGGAGTGCGACAGGAAGGGCCCGTCACACGAACACGTATCGGCCAGCTGGAGCAAAAGGCGCTTCGCAAGCTCAAGTCAGCTCTCTATCGGAAATTTGCACGATACGAGGTGCGTGATGGCATGCCGCAGAAATACGTCGATCTTGCCGCGGTGGCGCGAGTATTCGACATAGAAGGTTTTCGCTGATATCGATAAAAATCGAGCGCCGCGGGAGAAGTTTCCCGCGGCGCGTTTTGGTCGATCATGCCGCAAGCGGCAGGATCCAGGGGCTTTCTCCGCAATCGACGTTGAGGCGCTGACGCTCCTCGAATGTCGCCGGGCGATATCCGCACGCCCGTGCGAGATTCTGCATGCCGGGATTGTCGAGCTCGGTATTAGCGAACAGACGCTCCACGTGGCCGCTCGCTCGCGCGTACTGCTCCATAGCTTTCAACAGCGCGCGTCCGGTCCCTCGTCCCGCCAATTCTGGTGCGACGGAGATCCCGACATCGTGATGGCCGAGTCCGTTCAGTTCATAGGCGTGGCACACGCCGCCGATGGCTCCACACGGGAGCTCGATGATGAGCTCGAGGTGGTGCCAGTCGTCGGGAGGACATTCCCGGAACTGCTGGGTGCGACATTCGCAGGCGTGCTCGGCACTGCAGGGATAGTGATACCTGCGGCGGCGAACCTCGGGCGGCATCGCCATGATGTACGCCCCGATGGCATTCTCATCGGCAAGTGTCGCCGGGCGGATCCGCTTAGTAGCCTCGTCGTCGAATCGCCACGACGGATCGTCGTGGGCGAGTCGCAACGGGCAGGCTTCGCATTTAGAAAGACAGCTCATGACAAACCCCCTTCAGTTTGTTGTTAAGAACGTGTAGTCTGCAAATGGTATACACCCCAAGGAGGGGAGGGTCAATATTGGTTGCGGACAGCGAGGGATTCGGTCAGGAATAATTTCCTCGCCGGCGCTCAGAAATTTTCACGACCCTGGCTCGCGGTCGCGGCGTGCTCGCCGCGACATCGCTCCGCCTTTCGAATCCCTCTCGTGCCGTGCGCAGGCACGGCACTCCTCTCCGCCAACAAAATAACCGCCGTGTGGCGGTATTTTGTCCTGGCGGAGAGGGAGGGATTCGAACCCTCGAGACCGTTACCAGCCTGCCACATTTCGAGTGTGGTGCTTTCGACCACTCAGCCACCTCTCCGTGCCGAGAAAGATACCATAGCGTGGGGCTTTTATCACGCCCGGGCGAGGGCCAAGGCGGTGACTTTTGCGCCGACCTTCTCAAGGGTGCTGGCGCATTCGGCCAGGGTCGCGCCAGTCGTACAGACGTCGTCGATCACGAACACATGGGCGCCACGCACGCGTCGCTCGTCGGCAGAAAAGGCATCGCGGACGTTGTGTAGGCGTTCGGCGCGGTGCAGCTTGGTCTGCGGGGGAGTGGCGCGCGTGCGGAAAAGTGCGCGTGTTTCGATACGCGAAAGCGTCCCATCATAAAATTCTGCGGGCAACGCCTCGAGCACCTTCTCTATCTGATTGAAGCCGCGTTCGCGGCGGCGTTTCGCATGCAGCGGGACGGGCACGAGCACGATCCGTCGCGGTGAGAATGCGCGCGTCGCCAAGAGTTCCTCGCGCAAGAAATCGTCGAGTGCGCGGGCCAGTATGTGTGCCGCAGCGCGGTTGCCGTCGTACTTGAGCGCGCGTATCGCATCTTCCATCAGGGGTGCGTGATACGGCGCGAGCGTGACGATGCGTGTGCGGAGCAGGGTCTGCGACTGCGGGGCTATCGCTATGTCGCTGCTTTCGCGCAATCGGGTCGTCCTCGCGCGTGGCGGCATTACGGCGTCTAAGACCGCGGCCCCTGCATGGCGACACATGGCGACTATCCCCGTCAGATTCATCGCACCACTATACCGCCCTGGTAGACTGGGGATATGCAGGATCTCGCCCAGAAGAAGTGTGTGGCGTGCGAAGGGGGGACTGTCCCGCTCAATCGTACGGAAGCCGAGGTGCTACTCGGGCAATTGAAGCAGTGGAGTTTGTCCGATGACGCCACGCACATACAGAAACAGTACAGCTTTTCCGATTTCGCGCAGGCACTGGCGTTCGTCGATCGTGTCGGCGCGCTCGCCGAACAAGAGGGTCACCACCCCGACATCACGCTCGCGTGGGGGAAGGTGGGTATTACGCTCACGACACACGCCATCGGCGGTCTTTCCGAGAACGACTTCATTCTCGCCGCGAAGGTTGACAGAATACAGATGCTATAATTACACGATGGCGTTCTCTATCAAGAAACTTTTCGGATCGCTGCCTTCCATCGGGACGTCGGGCGAGACGAGCGTCATCGGTGTCGATATCGGCGCATCATCCGCCAAGATGGTGCAGCTCCGCGCGTCACGCGGTGTCGCCATCCTCGAGACCTACGGCGAGATAGCGCTCGGCCCTTACGGCGGTCAGCCCGTCGGCAAGGCGGTGAAGCTCGCGCCAGAAAAGATCGCGCAGGCGCTCACGGATCTCATGCGTGAGGCCAATGTCACCTCGCGTACTGGAGGTATCTCGATACCGTTCTCCTCGTCGCTCGTATCGGTCATATCGTTGCCGGATGTCGATGAGGATTCGCTCAAGCGCATCGTGCCTATCGAGGCGCGCAAGTACATCCCGATACCTGCCTCGGAGGTCACGCTCGATTGGTTCATCATCCCCAAGGAAGAAGGGGAGGACAGTGCGCTCTCGGCCGTGCGCCCCAAGGCACAGGAGACCCCGACGCGCGAGATACTCTTGGTCGCTATCCACAATTCGCTCCTCGAGCAATACCACACGGTCACCGATGGCGCAGGCATCAAGGTAGATTTCTATGAGATCGAGATATTCAGCTCGGTGCGCAGCGCGCTCGGACACGGGCTCGCGCCCATTCTCATGGTCGACATCGGCGCTTCGAGCACCAAGATGTACGTCGTCGAGCGCGGCGTCGTGCGTCTGACTCACCTCGTCACCCAGGGCGGCCAGCAGATGACCGAGATACTCGAGCGCAGCATGGAATGGGAATTCGAGAAAGCCGAGCGCATCAAGCGCGAGATAGGCCTCACCGGCTCCACCGCCTACAGCGTCGACGAGAACGAGCGCATAAAGACGGCGTTGTTATCAACACTCTCTCGCGTGTTTTCCGAGGTGAATCGGGTAGTATTGAACTACGGGCAGAAATACAACAAGCACGTGGCGCGCGTGGTCTTCACAGGAAGCGGCGCATCCTTGCCCGGGCTCGCGGCGTTTGCAAAACAATCCCTGAATACGGAGGTGGAGATAGCCAATCCCTTCGGGCACACGGAAGCGCCAGCATTTCTCGAATCAGTATTGCGCGAGATAGGTCCCGGATTCACGGTCGCGACAGGACTCGCCCTGCGTAAGCTCAAACATTCATGATCGCACTTTCTCACCTGAACTGACCTATGGAGACCGGCACACCCGCATCATTCATCCCGCACGACACCGCTCAGACCGGCGGGATGGTCACGCGCGAACGCGCTGCGGGGCTGCCTGAGTTTGCACTCCTCATCTCTATAGTACTCATCGTCGCGTCTGCGGCTCTCGCCGGAGGCGTCTTCCTCTACGCGCAGTACCTCCAGACCGCCAGCTCCTCGAAGGTCCAGCAGCTCGAGCGCGCGAAGGCGGCATTCGACCCTTCTCTCATCGAGAGCCTGATGCGTCTCAACGACCGCATCCACGCGGCGGACATCATCCTCGGCTCGCACCTTGCGCCCTCGCTCTTCTTCGAGGCACTCCAGTCGGCGACGCTCTCGACGGTCGCGTTCCAGAACCTCGATCTGCAGGCAGACAACTCCATGATGACCATCAAGATGGCCGGCGTCGCGCAGAGCGTCAATTCGATCGCATTGCAGGCAGATCTCTTCAGTAAGAATGGCGTCATCAAGGATCCTATCTTCAGCGGTATCGATCGCGAACAAGACGGTGTCCATTTCTCGCTCTCGGCGGAGGTAGACCCGAAGGCTATCGCATATCGCCAGTTCCTTTCCTCGCAGAATGCGCCGCAGGCGGCGGGTGCGGCGTTCCCGGCCGCTGCTGATACCGGTGCGCAGTCTTTGCAGCAGCAGGCTCAGCAGTCACCGATCCAGCAAGCCCAAGGTCAGGGCGCGTCGCCGTTCGGTAATCTTCCCGCTCAGGGCAGGGGAGCACCACAACAATAATATGGTACGGTACATCATCAGCGTGGTCCTCGTCGCAGCGGCAGCCGCTATCTTCGTGCTATACACGCGCCCGACATACGACACCGTACAGGTCCAGGCGCTCCAGATCGCACAGTACGATTCTGCGCTCGACAAGGCCGCACAGCTCCAGGCTGTCAAACAGAACCTTCTCACCAAGTACAACGATTTCTCGCCGGCAGATCTCGAGCGTCTCAAGAAACTCCTTCCGGATCATGTCGACAACGTCGCACTGATCCTCGATCTCGACAATCTCGCGAGCCACTATGGTCTCGGGCTCTCCAACGTCGATGTCTCAACGCCGGCGAGCGCCGCGGTATCGAAGACTGCCGTCGGCGCGATCGGGGCAGCCGGCCTCAAGTACGATTCGCTCAACATCAAGTTCTCGACGCACGGCACCTACCAGCAATTCTCCGAGTTCTTGCGCGACCTCGAGGCGAGCTTGCGCGTCGTCGATCTCACCTCGCTTTCCATCACCGGATCTGGGTCGCAGGCCGACACGGGCTCGCAAGAGCCGTCATACCAGTACAGTGTGTCGCTACGTACCTACTGGCTCAAATAACGTATGCTCGAATTCATCACACAACACAGGATCTTCGTGGTCGTCGCCGGTCTTGCGATCGCGTTCGGCGTCTGGTACGCGCTCACGCCGAGCGCGCCGACGAGCGCGCTCTCATCCGACGGCGGAAGCGGACCCGGACAAGATGTCGTCGATACGCTACGCGAGCTCGATGCCGTGAAGCTCGATGGCACGCTCTTCACCGAGCCGACCTTCTCCTCGCTCAAGGATTTCTCGACCGAGATCGTGCCCGAGCCTGTCGGTCGCCCGAATCCGTTCGCTCCGCTCACCTCTGCCGCGCAGGCGACCGCCACGTCGACCAAGGCCGCGCAGATATTCGCACCAGGCGGCCGCAAGTAGCGTATGGCATCTGATCCAGCCGCATTCGACGCGCTCGCCGTACCGACGCGGGCCATAGGGGACACGAAGATCCCGTACGAGGTCTTGCGCTATATCCCGAAGGAATCGGCTGAGCACTACAAGATCGCGCCTTTGAGCATCGTCGAAGGTGCTCTCGAGGTCGGCATGGTAGATCCCGACGACATCGAGGCTATCGACGCCCTGAACTTCATCGGGCGCGCCACGGGCATGCCCTACAAGATCTTCCAGATATCGAAGGAAGATATGGAGCACGTGCTCGATATGTATCGCGGGCTCACCGGCGATGTGGAGCGCATGGTCTCCGATATCGCGGTCGAGCATCAGGATGCGCCGACCGAGGAGAGCGATACGGCGCCGCTCGATCTCGACACGTCGTCTATAGAGATCCGCAAGAACGAGGACGACAAGCCGATGATGACGTACAGCGAAGATGCGCCGACGGTGAAGCTCGTCTCGACCATCCTGCGCTACGCCATCGACGGCAGGGCATCAGATATCCATATCGAACCGCAGAGCAAAGGTGTACGCGTGCGATACCGCGTCGATGGCGAATTGCACACGAGTGTCGTCCTCCCGCAGAACACGCAGCGTGCGCTCGTCGCACGCATCAAGGTGCTGGCCTCTATCCGTCTCGATGAGAGTCGTAAGCCGCAGGACGGTCGCTTCTCCGCGACGATCGATGGCAGACAGATCGACTTCCGTGTCTCGACATTCCCGTCGTACAACGGCGAGAAGGTGGTGATCCGTATCCTCGACCGCGATCAGGGATTCATCTCGCTCGATAAGATCGGTCTCACCGAACATAATCTCGCCGCGCTGCGCCGTGCAGTAGGGAGGCCGCATGGGCTCGTGCTCATCTCGGGTCCTACCGGTTCCGGTAAGTCGACGACGCTCTATTCGATGCTCTCGGAAGTGGATCGTGAGCACAAGAACGTACTCTCGCTCGAGGATCCGATCGAATACTACGTCGATGGCGTCGCGCAATCGCAGATGAGACCGGAGATCGGATACACCTTCGCCACTGGTTTGCGCACGACACTGCGCCAGGACCCGGATGTCATCATGGTGGGTGAGATCCGCGACGGTGAGACGGCCAAGCTCGCTATCCAGGCGGCTCTGACCGGTCACCTCGTACTCTCGACCATCCACACCAACGATGCGATCGGCACCATCCCGCGCCTCGTGGATATGGGCGTCGAGCCGTATCTCATCCCCCCCGTCTTGATCGCGAGCGTGGCACAGCGCCTCGTGCGCACCTTTAGCGAGGGAGGCGGCAACCCGGTCCCCCTCATGGCGAGTCAGCGCACGGCGCTCGAGCAGCAGCTCTCGTCCTTGCCCGAGAAGTTTCGCTTTCCGATACCCGAGACGATCTATGAGCCCCAGGCGACCCCGGGCAATCCCACCGGGTTGCGCGGCCGTATGGCCGTCTTCGAGGTCATGGAGATGAACGGCGAGATCGAGAAGATCATCCTCGACAACCCGGTCGAATCGCGTATCTGGGAGGCTGCCCGCAAGCAGGGGATGCTCACCATCAAGGAGGATGCTATGATGAAGGCCTTCCAGGGCAAGATACCATTCTCGGAGATAAGCACCTTGAGTTCGTTGCTTCTCTCCGGTGATGAAGAGCAGCTCTTGGACAAGGCCGCCGTCGCCGAACCGACACCTCTTCAACCCTAATTTCGTATGACAGACACACCGCAGACAGGAAAAGCAGTACTTCTCATCGATGATGATAAGTTCTTGCTCGATATGTACAGCATGAAGTTCCAGCAGGCCGGCTATCGCGTCCAGGCGTGCCTCTCCGTAAAAGCCGGGCTCGATGTGCTGCGCGGTGGTTTTGCCGCAGACGCGGTCGTCTTCGACCTCGTGATGCCAGAGATGGATGGGTTCGCGCTGCTTTCCGCGATCCGCTCAGAGAAGCTCGCACAGCAGTCACGTCTCATCGCGCTCACCAACCAGTCCGACGACATGGAGAAGCAGAAGGCCGAAGAGCTCGGCGCGCATAGATACATCATCAAGGCGAGCATGATCCCCTCAGAAGTGGTCGCGGCAGTAGGAGAGGAGATGGCGAAGCACTAGCAACTGTGGATACCTCGCATCCGAGGGCCTCGTGTGCGCTACAATGCGCTCATGGCTACCGACTACGCCGCACTCCTCAAGAAGTACATCACCGTCTTGCAGCACGAAGGCGGTTCTGACCTGCACTTCTCTGCCGGTTCGCACCCTACCATCCGTGTATCGGGCTCGCTCGCGCCGATGCTCAAGGAAGATGTCCTGAAGCCCGAAGACACACTCGGCTTTTCCAAAGAGCTCATGACTGCCGACCAAGAGAAGCACTTCCTCATCGAGCACGAGATGGATTTTGCATATCAGACCGCCGATGGCACCCGCTTCCGCGGCAATGCATTCTACGAGCGCGGCAATATCTCCATCGCACTGCGCCTCATCCCGAAACGCATCAAGACCATCACGGAGCTCAGCCTGCCGGATGTCTTGCTCTCGTTCGCACGCAAGAATCAAGGATTCTTCCTCGTGGTGGGGCCGGTAGGGCAGGGCAAGACGACCACCTTGGCGGCGCTCGTCGAGACTATCAACACCGAGCGCATGGAACACATCGTGACCATCGAGGATCCGATCGAATACATCTTCGAGCCGAAGCAGTCGCTCATCGACCAGCGTGAGGTGAAGATCGATACCAAGGATTTCGCGACCGCGCTCGTCTCGGCGTTCCGCCAGGATGTCGATGTCATCTTGGTGGGAGAGATGCGCGATGCCGAGACCATGGCGGCTGCCGTCACTGCCGCAGAGACGGGCCACCTCGTGCTCTCCACGCTCCATACCAACAACGCCGCGCAGACCATCGATCGCATCATCGACTCGTTCCCGGCTTCTCAGCAAGATCAGATACGCATCCAGCTCGCGGCATCGCTCGCCGGCATCTTCAGTCAGCGTCTTATCCCGCGCGTCTCGGGAGGTCTCATCCCGGCCTACGAGCTCCTCATCAACAACAAGGCGGTGGCCAATCTCATCCGTGAGAAGCGCACGCATGAGATCAATACCATCATCGAGACCGGTTCGACCGAAGGCATGATCGACATGAACCGCTCGCTCGCGGAGCTCGTCGCGCGCGGCGAGATCACCGTCGAGAACGCCTACCAGTACTCTCTGAACCCCAACGTGCTCCAGAAGCTGATCTGATATGTCGCTTTTCAAATATTCTGCATTCGATCAGACCGGCGCTGAGCGTGCCGGCACCATCGAGGCCGTCAATGTGGACCTCGCGATAAACGCTCTGCAGCGCCGCGGTCTCATCATCTCGAAGATCGACGAGGACAAGGCCGGTGGAGCCGGCATGTTCGCGCGCATCTCCATGTTCGATCGCGTCAAGAATGAGGATATCGTCATGGTCTCACGTCAGATCACGACCCTCTTCGAAGCGCAGGTATCGGCATTGCGCGCGTTCCGCCTCCTCGCGTCGGAGGCTCGTACCCCGAAGCTCGCCGAGATCCTCAATGCGATCGCCAACGATGTGCAGGGAGGTAGCACGATAGCCGCAGCGCTCAACAAACATCCGAACATATTTTCCAGCTTCTACGTCAACATGGTCCGCGCCGGTGAGGAAAGCGGTAAGCTCGACGAGACCTTCAGCTTCCTCGCCGATCACCTCGATCGCAACTACGAGCTCGGCCAGAAGGCCAAGAACGCACTCATCTATCCGGCATTCATCGTCTTCACCTTCATCGCGGTCATGACACTCATGATGACCATCGTCATCCCGCATCTCTCGGTGATGCTCAACGAAGCAGGACAGAATGTGCCCTTCTTCACTCGCATGATCATGGGTCTCAGCGAATTCATGACCAGGTATATCGTACTCATCCTCATACTCGTCGTCGTCGGCGGAGGACTCTTGTTCCAGTACAGTCGCACCGAGAAGGGGAAGCTCCTCGTCTCTCGTGCACGGCTCGATTTCCCGGCGATCGGCAATATCTACCGCAAGATCTTCCTCTCGCGTATCACGGACAACCTCTCGACGATGCTCAAAAGCGGCATCCAGATATTGCGCGGGCTCGAGATTACAGCAGCGGTCGTAGAGGACCCGGTCTATGCCGAGGTCATCAATCAGGCAGCGCGCGATGTAAAGGCCGGTATGCCCCTTTCTGAAGCCTTCCGTAAGCATCCGGAGATGCCAGGGATCGTCGTGGCCATGATCAAGATCGGCGAAGAGACAGGCAACATGGGCTCTATCCTCGAGACCGTGGCCCGGTTCTATCGCCGCGAGGTCAACAACGCGGTCGACACCCTCGTCGGCCTCATCGAACCGATCATGATCGTCGCCTTGGCCGTCGGCGTGGCCATATTGCTCGCATCGGTGCTCTTGCCGATCTACAACATCACCGCGAGCTTCTGACCCCTTACCACTTTCACCTAATGAGTGAAGTGAATCGAGGGGCCGAGAGTTCGGCGTATTGCCCGGAAAGAAATAAGATGAAAGTGGTAAGGGGTTATCCACAGCCCCGATTTATGAAGGCCGGGGGAGTATACAATGACGGTACGCGGAAATTAGCCGTAATGGCGCTTTATCAATAACGCGTAATTAGTACTCATCATATGATGAAATCTTATAGACGCGGTTTCACCCTGATCGAACTCTTGGTGGTGATCGCCATTATCGGTATCCTCGCATCGATCGTGCTCGCATCGCTCGACTCTGCTCGCAAGAAAGGCCGTGACGCGCGCCGCGTCGCAGACATCAAGCAGCTCCAGCTCGCACTTGAGCTCTACTACGACCAGTACAACCAGTTCCCGACGGCCGTCTCGAGCACTACGCTTGTCGCGAATAACTTCATCTCGACGATCCCGCTCGATCCGTCTAGCAATCTCGCATACGCATATGCTGGCCTCCAGGGCTCGGCTTCTGCGGCAGCGACCTGTGGCTCGTATCACCTCGGCGCTAAGCTCGAGAACTCGAGCAACTCCGCTCTCTCGACCGACACCGACGGTATGGTCGGCGGCACCTTCGGCGCATCTGTCGCCGGTGGCTCGTCCGACGGCACCGTCTGCACCAGCGGTAGCTGGGCAGGTAACGCAGACATCGCAGCCTCCTCTGGCGACTTCGATGGCTCTGCTTCGACGGTCTACGACGTCCGTCCGTAAGTTTCTCTTCGCCTGAAGAGTACAAAGGGCCCCGGGAGGGGCCTTTTGTCATGCTGAATCTTAGAAAAATGAAGTGCCCTCGTGGTACGACCAATTTTTCTTGACGGTACTCCGTCTTAGAAAAATGAAGTGCCCTCGTGGTAGGATGACGCGATGATCGCGCTCATCGCCGGGCTCTTCGGTCTCATCATCGGCAGTTTCCTCAACGTAGTGATATTGCGCCGGGGAGTGAAAGGCATCGGAGGGAGGAGTGCATGTGCGCAGTGCGGGCATGCGCTCGCGTGGTACGACCTCATCCCGGTCATCTCGTGGGTGTCGCTGAGGGGTAGGTGCCGCTACTGCGGAAGCCACATCTCAATGCAGTATCCGCTGGTGGAAGCAGTTACGGCGGCACTCTTCGCCACCATCGTCGCGAGTCCATTTCCAGTAGGCGCCCCGTACACCATGACGTTCTGCGTGATAGCTGCGCTCCTGGTATGTATCTGTACCTATGATCTGCGCCATACGATCATTCCCGACGCCTGGGTCTATGCGTTCGATGCCCTTGCATTCTGCACCATGCCCTGGCTCTTCGCGACTATGACACCGCCAGACGTACCGGTCTGGCCGCTCTTTGCTGCAGGATTCATCGCTGCGTTCCCGCTCTTCTTCTTGTGGGCGATCTCGCGGGGCACCTGGATGGGATTCGGGGATGTGAAGCTCGCGCTCGGCATCGGGTGGCTCCTGGGCCCCTGGAGCGGCGTCTTTGCCGTCTTCTTCGCGTTCATCATAGGGAGCGTGGTGCTCGTACCGATGATGGTCTATGAGCGGGTTACCCACACGCGTACGTACGGAGAAGTGCCCGCAGGGCTTACAATGAAGAGCGAGGTACCCTTTGGTCCCTTCCTCGTCGCATCGACCCTCATCGTATGGCTCTGTCTCCTGTATGGAATCGACCTCGCGGCGCTCGCCGGCTGGTGAGAGGTGCACGCGGATTCACGCTCATCGAGCTCTTGGTAGTGACGGGAATCATGATACTCATCGCGGGGCTCATCTTGGTCAACAACAACAAGTTCGGTGGCAAGATATTGCTGGAGAATCTCGCCTACGACATGGCGCTCACGGTACGCAAAGCCCAGATATATGGCATATCCGTGTTGCGCTCGGGATCCGGTACCTACACGTCTGGCTACGGCATGCATTTCTCGGTATCTACTCCGACCTCCTACACGCTCTTTGCCGACGCCGTTCAGACGGACGGTCTCTACACGGCAGGGGAGCAGGTGGAATCATTCTCCATAGATCATGGGTACCGCATCGAGAAGCTATGTGCTCCTGCCGGGACCGACATCACGACCTGCCAGAGCGTCAATCAGCTCGATGTCTTGTATAAGCGTCCCGAACCCGACGCGTGGATCAGTGCCAATGGCAATTCGTGCATCGTCTCCCAGAGCAATTGTCAGGAGAGTGCGCGCGTAGGTCTTGTCTCGCCGGTAGGAGACAGGACGAATTTCGTCGTCGATATCAATGGCCAGGTCTCGGTCAATAGGCAGTGATATGAAGCCCCTTACCGCTTTTTTCACCCAACATTCGCGAATCGGCGCGCTTCTCCGTGGGGGAGTCATACATAAACGACATGGTCACGTGCGGACAAGTGGTAAGGGGTTCACGCTCGTCGAGATGATCGTGGCGACCGCGCTCTTTGCCGTCGTCATGCTCGTCTCGGTGGGGGCTTTGCTCTCGCTCGTCGGTGCAAGCCGCAAGGTCCAGTCGCTCCAGTCGGTGATGGATAATCTCAATATCTCGCTCGATGGTATGGAGCGCGCGATCCGTATGGGTAGCAACTTCCACTGCGGTGGTGGCAACAATCAGCTGACACAGGATTGTTCCTCGAGTTCCGATAATCCGGCCAATCACTACGTCTTCGCGTTCGAGCCCTACGGCAACACGCCTTCTGATCAGCCCTGGGTCTATTCGTACGATCCCGTGACCAAGCGTTTGTACAAATCTGAGAACGGCGCACTGCCGATCGCGATCACGGCGCCCGAAGTCACGATCGATAGCTTGCAGTTCTACGTCGTGGGCTCTACGCGCGGATGCACGACAAACCCGTGTGATGTGGTGCAGCCGAAGGTGGTGATCCTGATCAAGGGCACTGCCGGAGCAGATAAGGCGAAGACCTCGTTCCATGTGCAAGTGACCGCTGTCCAGCGACTTCTCGACCTATGATCCAGAAGCACACAGCACACAGCTCACAGCGCACAGTCATCAGGTCGTCTGGGTCTTGTTGGCTGTCCGCTGTCCGCTGTCCGCTGTCCGTTGGATTTACTCTTATCGAGACCATGGTCGCGGTCTCGCTCTTGGCGATGGCCATCGTCGCGCCGATGTCGCTCGCGTCACAATCGCTCGCGAGCGCCTACTATGCCCGCGATCAGGTCACCGCGTTCTACCTCGCACAGGAGGGGATCGAGGCTGTGCGCTCGATCCGCGACGCGAACATCTTACAGAACTCGCAGACCGGTGGCGTGAATCTCCTCACGGGCATACCGACGGGGCAGCCCTTCGTCGTCGATACGCGAACGAATCAGACCTGGACTACGTGTACCGATCAGCCGCTCAAGACCGACGGTTCGTTCTATGGCTACGGCACCGGCCCATGCACATCTAATGATCCTGGATGGAGCGCGACCTATTTCTATCGCACGCTCAATGCCCAGTTCGTCTCCGGCTCGACCGATGAGATACATCTCACCTCTACCGTCACGTGGGTCTCGGGTGGATTCAAATCACGCACCGTGACGGTGAGCGAGAATCTCTACCGCTGGGTCAACGATGGCAGTGGCGCACAATGATATGACCCCTTACCACTTTTTCAAAACCCTGACTAACCGGCTCACCTCAAGATACGTGAGAAGTCTGCGGATGCCTGATATCGATCATCAAAAAAGTGGTAAGGGGAAGACTGACAGGGGATTCACGCTCCTCTTGGCCGCACTGATCTCTTCGGTCGTGCTCTCGCTCGGTGCAGCGATCTACGGGCTGGCGGTAAAGGAGCTGCAGCTCTCGTCTCTCGGACGTGATTCGCAATACGCATTCTTCGCGGCCGACACCGGTGCCGAGTGTGCGCTCTACTGGGACGTGCGCTATGGCTACTTCGCGACGACGAGCCCGGCGACAGTCGTGCCGCCTAATCCGCAATGCGCTGAGCAGGCTGTCACGGCGTCGGGTCGCTCGGCAGTGTTCCCATACACGATGACCTTCCAGATCGAGCCGAGCGGGTACTGCACCATCGTCACCGTCCGAAAGACACAGAATATCCTCACCGGCGTCATCTCGACCTTGATCCATGCCGACGGCTATAGCGCCTCCTGCGCTAACTACGCGACGAGCGACAGAGCGCTCCAGCGCTCCGTAGAACTGCATTATTAGCCTCTCTCTGGAGAGGGGAATACGGTATAGTGTATGCCTATGAAGGTCCCCCCGGACGTGCTGGCCCGCTATACCGACCTGGTGAAGACCATCAATCACTACCGCACCCTCTACCACGTCTACGACAAGGAAGAGATATCGGAGGCGGCGCTCGATTCCCTCAAGCACGAGCTCGCGCAGATAGAGGCAGAGTACCCCTCGATCGTAGTGCCGGATTCTCCGAGCCAGCGAGTCGCGGGTAAGCCACTGCCCGGCTTCAAGAAGGTCAAACACACCATCGCACAGTGGTCGTTCAACGACATCTTCGATGCCCATGAGGCGCGTGAATTCGATGCGCGCATCAAGCGCTTTCTCAAGGACGCACACCCCGATGCTCGCCCGACCTATGCGTGCGAGCTCAAGATCGACGGCCTCAAGGTCGTACTCACATACGAGAAAGGCATCTTGGTAAACGCAGCGACCCGTGGCGACGGCGAGATAGGCGAGGATGTGACGCACAACATACGCACCATCGAATCCATCCCGCTCTCGCTCTCGCGCCCCATCGATATCATCGTCGAAGGCGAGGTGTGGATGAGTACAAAGGACCTGGAGCGATTGAATGAAAAGCAGCGAGCGGCGGGTAAGCCCGAATTTGCCAATCCACGCAATGTAGCGGCGGGTTCTATACGCCAGCTTGATCCGGCGGTGGCAGCTGCGCGTCCGCTGGATATGTTTATCTACGACGTCGCGCGCACGAGCGAGGCGTTCCCGCCGACACAGATAGAAGAGCTCGACTACCTGCGCGCTCTGGGTTTCAAGGTCAACCCGCATCATCTCCTCGCGAAGGATATCGACGCGGCGATCGGGTTTTGGGAGACATGGAAACAGAAGGGAAGGCACCAGGAATACTGGATCGACGGCATCGTGCTCAAGGTCAATGAGCGTGCGTACGAAGAAGCACTAGGGTATACCGGCAAAGCGCCGCGGTTTGCGGTCGCGTTCAAGTTCCCGGCCGAGCAGACGACGACGGTGGTTGAAGACATCGTGCTCCAGGTGGGCCGCACCGGTGTGCTGACCCCGGTCGCGCACCTGCGCCCGGTGCAGGTCGCTGGTACGACTGTCTCGCGAGCCACCTTGCACAACGAAGACGAGATAGCGCGGCTCGATGTCCGCATCGGAGACACCGTGATCCTCGAGAAAGCGGGGGATGTCATCCCCGATATCGTGAGCGTCGTGAAGGAGCTGCGCCCCAAGACGGCCAAGCCGTATCGTTGGCCGACGCACGTGGCCGCGTGCGGTGGCGATGGACGCATCGAGCGCATCCCCGGCCAGGCCGCCTGGCGCTGCGTCGATGCCGAATCGCCCGAACGTCGTAAGCGTGCGTTTGCCTACTTCATCGGCAAGAGCGCGCTCGACATCACCGGGCTTGGCAAGGAGACCGCCGCACTCCTCGTGGATGAGGGACTCGTCTCCACTTTCGACGAACTCTTCGAGCTCGAAGAGGGAGATCTTCTTACGCTGCCAGGATTTGCGGACATAAAGGCGCAGAAGGTTATCGATGCCATCAAGGCTGCGACCAAAGCGGTCCCGCTCGAACGGCTCGTCACGGCGCTCTCGATACCGCAGGTGGGTGAGGAGACTGCACGAGACTTGGCGCAGCATTTCGGCTCGATCGCAAAACTCAGAGCGGCGAGCATCGAAGACCTGGAACGTATCGATGGTGTCGGGGATGTCGTCGCGCACGCCGTGCATGCCTGGTTTGCCGAAAAGAACAATGGCGCGTACCTCGACAAGCTTCTCAAGCACTTGCACGTCAAAGCCCCGGAAAAGGCTGGGGGCGATGCACGGTTTGCGGGCAAGACGTTTGTCTTCACCGGTACGCTTTCGACCATGAGCCGCGAAGAAGGGGAGGCGCTGGTGCGCAGGCTCGGCGGCAAGACCTCGGGCTCGGTCTCCAAGAAGACGAGCTACGTTGTCGCCGGCGAATCTGCCGGTTCCAAGCTCGAAAAGGCCCAGGAGCTGGGGGTAACCGTTTTGACGGAAGAGAAGTTCAGGGCCATGCTGTAGGTATGGAAAAACTATTTGGCATGTTTCCGTGGAGGCCAGACAAGCTGTATAAGATGCACAAAGCGATGGGTGAGCTCGAAAAACGCGAGGAGGATGCCGCCGCCCAGGATGCCCGACTCGAAGAATCACGGCTGAAGATGCTCGGTATCAACCCGGACAATCATAATTTGGATGTTCCAGGCTCTTCGCTTCACTAAATATCGACAACCGAAACGCGCTAGCGAAATTTTGTCTAATGCCCTTCCGGCGGTATAGTATCCCTCATGTCAGACACGCCGAAAGTCGATATCCGCGCCTTGGCGAATCTTGCACGTCTCGAGCTCTCCGATGAGGAGGTGGCCAAGATGGAGCGCGAGATCCCGGGCATCCTCGGGTTCGTCGACCAGATCCAGAAGGTCTCCGCCGAAAGCCCCCAGGCCGTTTCGCCCAAGCACCGCAACGTCACGCGCCCGGATACTGATCCGTACGAGAGTGGGAAGTTTACGGACGCGCTTTTGAACAACGCGCCCTCGCGCATCGGCAATCAGATTGCGGTCAAGCAGGTTGTCAGCCGCAATCGCGCCTCTCACAAGTAACCTATGATCGACCTTTCCACGCTCACCATCGTGAAGGCCCGTGCCGCGCTCGACGCCAAGGAATACTCTGCGCTCGAACTCACCGATGCCTACCTCGACGCTATCGCCAAGAAAGATGGCGAGATCCATGCATACCTCGAAGTGTGGGCCGAGAGCGCACGCGCAGAAGCGAAGCGTGCCGACGAGATGATCGCAGCAGGAACATCGATGCCGCTCACCGGTATCCCCATGGCGATCAAGGACAATATCCTCATCGAAGGACGTATCGCGAGCTCTGCCTCGAAGATCCTCGAGAACTACCGCGCATCGTACGATGCGACCGTCATCACCAAGCTCAAGGCACAAGGCGCCGTGTTCCTCGGCCGCACCAACATGGACGAGATGGCCATGGGTAGCTCGACAGAGAACTCTGCATTCGGGGTCACCAAGAATCCGGTCGACACCTCGCGCGTGCCGGGTGGTTCGTCGGGTGGCTCTGCCGCGGCGGTCGCTGCCGGGATGGCGCTCGCCGCGCTCGGCTCAGATACGGGCGGTTCCATCCGCCAGCCGGCATCGCACTGCGGACTCGCTGGCCTCAAGCCCACCTATGGCGCGGTCTCTCGCTTCGGTCTCATGCCGATGGGCAGCTCACTCGATCAGATCGGTCCTCTCACGAAGACGATAGGGGACACGAAGACCATCTTCGATGCGATCCGCGGACACGATGGCAATGACAGCACGTCGACTCCCGACGGTTTCTATCCCGTAGCCCCGCTCAAGAAGCGCATCGGCGTGCCGCGCGAGTTCCTCAAGGCTGGCGTCGATGCCGACGTGCTCGCATTATTCGAGGCGACGCTCAAGCGTCTCGAGAAGGCCGGCTACGAGCTAAAGGATGTCGACATGCCGAATCTTCCACATGCGCTCCCGGTGTACTACGTCGTATGCCCGGCCGAAGTCTCGACCAACCTCGCCCGATACGATGGCATCCGCTACGGACTCTCTATTCCCGCCGACGACATCAAGACCGTCTATACCAAGACCCGTGCTGCCGGATTCGGCCCCGAAGTCCGTCGCCGCATCATCCTGGGCACCTTCGTACTTTCCTCGGGCTACGCCGATGCCTATTACCGCAAGGCCCGTGCCGTGCGCGAACTCATCCGCGGCGATTTCGAGAAAGCCTTCGCCGATGTCGATGCCGTCGCGATGCCGACCTCACCAAACCCGGCGTTTAAGATTGGGGAGAAGACCAACGACCCGTTGGCCATGTATCTCGAAGACATCTTCAGCGTCACGGCGAATCTCGCGGGCGTGCCGGGCATCTCGGTGAAGGCGGGCACTGTCGAGCGTGATGGCGTAGCACTTCCTGTCGGCTTCCAGCTCTTGGGTGCGCATGGTGCAGAAGAGACGCTGTTCACGATTGGCGCCGCTGTCGAACAGGTATAGCTCGATATCTTGCCTGCCCCGTGCCTTCGCTTCGCGGCAGACGCCGCCGGAACATTTCATGCACAATGAGCGCCGATGCGGACGAAGGCGCTGGGGTATACTGGTGACATGACATTGGGCGAGAGTATCGGCTCGATCTTCTGGGGCGTCGGCGAACTGGCATTCAAATGGGTGCCTGGTGTGACCGTCTCGCTCTTCACCTCGCAAGGGGCGACGGCCGATGCGACGCCGCAGGTACCGGCGATAGGCAGTGCCGTGACGACCGGCGACATCGTCGATTTCCTCAAGGTGAATGCTGATCCGGTGCTCTACCAGAAGGTCTTCGATGCGTGGCGCATATTCGTCGGCATATCGATGTTCCTCTCGCTCCTCTTCGGCGCGTTCTTGCTCTACAGCTTCATCCGCATCGTGCAGCACAGGCGCCACCACTTCCGCCACATCGAGCACATCCAGCACTCGCTCGCACATGGCGATGTGCCCAAGACGGTGCTGCGATGGGATCGCATCAAGGAGCAGGCCAATTCCGACAACGAGCAATCCTGGCGCTTGGCAATCCTCGAAGCCGACATCATGCTCAGCGAGCTTCTGGATACCTTGGGCTATCGAGGCGAGACCATGGCCGACAAGATGCGCCAGGTCGACCGCGCGGATTTCCGCACCATCGATCTCGCATGGGAGGCGCACAAGGTGCGCAACAGGATCGCGCACGAAGGCTCGGCACACTCGCTCTCTGCGCGCGAAGCGCGTCGCGTGATCGATCTCTACGACGCCATCTTCAAGGAACACGGCTACACTGCCTGACTTTTTGGAAAATTCATCTGCTTGAGGTATACTCGTCGACAGCGGGGTGGAGCAGTAGTAGCTCGTCAGGCTCATAACCTGAAGGTCGCGGGTGCAAGTCCCGCCCCCGCAACACGCTAGCAAAAACACCTCCACCCGGAGGTGTTTTTGCGTTAAGGCGTGTTGCGGGGGAGTGACAGTGCTGTGCACTGTCACGTCGGGACTTGCAAGGTTTTGCGTGGAGCCCGCCAGCAGGCGGGACAGCAAAACCAGGGCCGAGCGGAAGAATCGTGCGGCGGCACGATCCTGAGCGCTTGGCCAAGCCCGCCTTTTCGCAG
>CAYOHS010000010.1:16321-22211 GCA_964403865.1 uncultured Candidatus Saccharibacteria bacterium | reverse complement strand
CTGGTTTTTTTGGTATAAATCCCGCACATGAAAAAGGATATCCACCCGGAAGACTACCGCCTCGTCATCTTCGAGGATGTGACCGCTGGCAAGCGGTTCTTGATCGCGTCGACTATCGCGACCTCACAGACGGCCAAGTGGGACGACGGCAAGGAATATCCGCTCTTCCAGATCGAGATCTCTTCGGCATCGCACCCGCACTACACGGGCCAGTCGAAGATCGTCGACACTGCCGGACGCGTGGATAAGTTCAAGAAGCGCGCCGCAGCCGCAAAGAAGTAGCGACCGCCGGATTCCGGCGCACTACTTCGTTGCGCATCGGGATCCGGCGCTCACCGTACATCACAGTACGGCTCACTTGAATCCCTCGCGCGCCTCGTATTGCATCCAGAATCCGGCGTCGCAGAACGCTACTTTTTAGCATACACTTGTATACATCCATGACCGAGTCTCGTATCAACCCGTCCGACTATTCCGACGATCCGCGCGTCGCGTTCTTTGTGATGGAATGGCAGCGACTCTCGCAGGCCGAGAAGGACGCCGTCGAGCTCGCCGAAGTCGATCCGAATATGGCAGCGCTCGTCGAGGCAGAGCTTGCCGACATCACGCAGCAGAAGGAAGCGCTCATGACCCAGATCGAATCTATCGTAGGGAAAGACGACGAGCGCGAGTGGCCCAACGAGATCGTCCTTGAGGTCCGCGCTGGCGTCGGCGGGGAAGAGGCAGCCCTCTTTGCCGAGGAGCTGGCGCTCATGTACACGAAGTACGCACAGTCCAAGGGCTGGACGGCCAAGAAGCTCGAAGAATCTCGCGCAGCCGCCGGCGGTATCAAGGAAGTCTCGTTCGAGATCAAGGGTGTCGATAGCTACAAGCTCTTGCAGTACGAATCGGGTGTGCACCGCGTCCAGCGCGTCCCGGCGACGGAGAAGGCCGGCCGCACGCACACGTCCACCGCATCGGTCGCTATCATGCCTATCTATAAGCGT
The DNA here is from genome assembly GCA_964403865.1 of uncultured Candidatus Saccharibacteria bacterium. Classification (GTDB taxonomy): domain Bacteria; phylum Patescibacteriota; class Minisyncoccia; order Phycocordibacterales; family UBA2100; genus UBA10103. The sequence continues at coordinate 21,225 of CAYOHS010000010.1, read as the reverse complement.
ACGAGCGTCGAGATCAATCCTGGTGACATCGAGATGGAGTTCAGCCGCTCGGGTGGCGCCGGTGGGCAAAATGTGAACAAGGTGGAGACCGCCGTACGCCTGATCCACAAGCCGACCGGTATCGACGTGCGCTGCACCTCAGAGCGCAGTCAGCAGGCTAATCGCGAGCGCGCCATGAAGCTGCTCATGTCGCGCCTGCAGGAGAAGAAAGACGCCGAGGAGGCCGCCAAGCGCGCCGGGGATCGCAAGGTCCAGGTGGGTACGGGCGACCGCTCGGAGAAGATACGCACGTACAACTTCCCGCAGGACCGCGTCACGGACCACCGCATCAAGGAATCCTGGTCCAACATCCCGGGCATCATGCAGGGCAAGATCGGGGACATACTCGACGCCCTGGCCGCTGCAGAAGGCGGCGATGGCTCCGGTGTTGCGGAAAACGACTGATTTTGCTATAGTCCACGAGCCTCACCCGAGGCGCTATTTTTCAACATGTCAGACAACACCATACAGCCTCTCCAGGACGCCGGCATGCACTTCGGCTATCCGCGTACGCGCCGCCATCCGTCTGCTGCTCCGTTCCTCTTCGGTACTAAGGACCGCACCGATCTCTTCGACCTCTCTCAGACCGCCACCCGCCTCGAGGCTGCCAAGGAGTTCGCTCGCGCGCTCGCAGGTTCTGGCAAGCAGATCCTCTTCGTCGGCGGCAAGAACGAGGCTATCGTCCCTATCCGCGATGCAGCCATGTTGCTCGGCGTCCCGTTCGTGGCCGGCCGCTGGATCGGCGGTACGCTCACCAACTTCAAGAACATCCGTCGCCGCGTCGAGCGCCTCGAGCAGCTCACCGCCGACAAAGAGTCGGGAGAGCTCAGCAAGAAATACACGAAGCGCGAGCAGCTTCTCCTCTCGCGCGAGGCCGAGAATCTCGAGTTCCGCTTCGGCGGCATCATCTCCATGAAGGATCTCCCGAGCGCGCTCTTCATCGTCGATCCGCGCCACGAGGATACGGCGGTCAAGGAGGCCAACCAGCTCCGCATCCCCATCATCGCGCTCTCGAGCTCCGACGGTGATTTCAACAAGATACAGTTCCCGATCCCGGGCAACGATACGGTCCAGAAGAGCATCAGGCTCGTCGTATCGGCTATCGCCGACGCATTCTCCTCCGGTCGTCGTTCAGTCGCTCCCACAGAGCGCGCGGTCGAGGTGAAGTAAGTAAGTGGCGCGTCCCCTCGGACGCGTGGTAGTATGTCGATATCGTAATCAACTAGTCCTATCCGTATGGCAACCACAGAAGAGATCAAACAGCTCCGCGACCTTACCGGCGTCTCCATCATGCAGTGCAAGAAGGCGCTCGAGGAAGCAGGCGATGACATCGAGAAGGCGAAAGTGATCCTCCGCAAGGCCTCTGCTGCTATCGCCACCAAGAAAGCCGATCGCGAGCTCGGTGCGGGTGTCGCTGCAGCGTACACGCATGCAGGTGGCGCTGTCGTCGGTGCCGTCGTGCTCGCGTGCGAGACCGATTTCGTCTCCAAGAACGAAGAGTTTTCCAAGCTCGCATACGACATCGCGATGCACGTCGCTGCGATGCGCCCGGAGTTCAAGACCCGCGAGGAAGTGAATGAGAGCGACATCGCCGCTGCAAAGTCCGTCTTCGAGGGCGAGGTCGCCAACGTCCCGGAAGACAAGCGCGAGAAGGCGCTGCAGGGCAAGATCGACAGCTACCTCAAGGAGAAAGTGCTGATGGAGCAGCCGTTCGTGAAGGATGGCGGCGTCACCGTCGGTGAGCTCGTCTCTCAGGCAGTACAGAAGTTCGGGGAAAAGGTCGAGGTGGTGCGCTTCGAGCGCCTCTCGGTCCGCTAACCGTATGGCAGCGCTCGCTGCGATCGTGTTCATACTCTCCCTCGTCGGGATCGCGTTGCTCTTTGCGCTTAAATACCGCGAGGAAAGTGCCGGCCGCATACTGATGCCGGAGGCGATACGCGAAGTGGGCGACGAGCGGGCACTCGCGTTCAAGGATTTCCTCGCACAGTGTCGTACCGAGGCCTCGCAATGGGCACCGCGGCTTGCGCGTGCATCACGCCTCGCGATGCATGATGCAGCGCTCGGGGTCGCTGCGTTTGCTCGGTATCTTGAGAGTCAGTCGCATCGTCTGGCTGATCGTATATCGCACAAGCATCGCTTCGAACGTCGCGAGACCTCGAATGATTTCCTCAAGCAAGTAGGTGACTACAAGATGGGCACAGACACGCCTCTCGAGTAGTCGTTTTCGTGCAGCAGTCGCCGCCTTAGCTCAGTTGGTAGAGCAACTCTTTTGTATAACTGTTCATTTCTGAGAGCCGGGATAGCTCAGTTGGTAGAGCAACTCTTTTGTAAAGAGAAGGTCCCCGGTTCAAGTCCGGGTCCCGGCTCCCAGAAATGAACGATATCGCGTCATCGCTCGGACTATATGCGGGTCCGCGAGGGCGGCTCAAAGATCACTTTTTCTTCGCAGTAGTGGTTGCTGTCGAGGTCGCCTGCTGGAGCGTCTTGAGCTGTGGCAGTATCTTCTCGATATCGCTTATCTTGCGCAGGCCCGTGTAGGTGGCGCCATTGATGCGCAATGCCGGCAACGGGGGAGATATGTCATCGATAGCGATGAGGCTCTGCAGTGCCGCGACGTCGAGGTTGTAGTCGAATGAGTAGATGCGCAGCTGCGGATACTTCTGCGCCAGCGCCGTGAGTACGTATCCCTGGTTGGTGCAATCGGTGCAGTCGCCCTTGTTGGAGTAGAAATAGAGTATGAATACCGGCTTGAGATTGCAGCGCTGAGAAAGCTGCTTCATGAGGAGGTAATCCTTGATCTCAAGCAGGGAATAGAGGCGCTTCAAGCGCAAGACCTCATCAGTCGTCCCCGTGCCCTGGCTCTCCATGTACGAGAGCTGATTGCCGAGCGATGAGAGTGCACTGGGCAGTATCGTATTCTCGCCCACATCGGCACAGGAGTGTTCTTGCAGGAGATCGAATTGGGTCTCTATAGAGAGGATATCGGTCGAGATGTCATCTTGAGCAGCTCGGATGTCTTGGACGCGGCGGCTCGAGAAGTACGTACTCGCGCCGAAGGCCGTGACGAACAAGAGCGCGGTGATGCCGAACGCTGCGACGTAGGGAGTCGAGCGGGCAAGTCGTTCGCCGGAGATAGGGTGTTCCATAGGTGAAATCTAGCGCCAACGGACACCGGTGCGCAAGGTCGCGCGTGCTACGGCCGCGAAGAGCCAGAGCGGAGCGATGAACCCATAGAATAAGACGAATAGTGGCGTCGAGAGCGGCGGGCGACGCGATTCGTGCCCTATCCAAGAGCCGGCTGATATGAGAAGTACCACGAGGCCGACGCTGAGGAAGACGAGGAACATGAGCATGCTGGTATTGATATAGAAGAAATCGAACGAGTACTGGGGCAGGGCGCCCGTAAGCGCATAGCGCTCGTAAGTCTGCCAGGCGGAGGTGATGAGATCGAGGACGATCCGCACGAAAAAGAACATACCGGTCCCTACCGAGATGAGGGCGATAGGCAGGATGAAGAGTCCGAGGTGGCCGAAGCGCGTGGTACCGAGCATGTGTCGGTAGTCGCGCAGATTTTGCAGGAAGCCGTAGGTCCAGCGGACACGCTGACGGTAGAGCTTGGGAAGCGAGTGGGGCGCGGTGGTGTACACGCTCACTTTCGGCGCGTTCGCTATCGCATAGCCGGCTTCTTGGATGCGCATGGCCATCTCCATATCCTCGGTCGAGTGCGCTGAGCGCCAGCCGCCGAGTTCGCGCACGACTGCTGTGCGGAAGAAGGAGAAAGGCCCCGGCGTGATGAACGTCGAGCCGAGACCGGCGAGCATGAAGCGATTGAAGAGGGCGAGACGGTACTCGACGACCTGCATGTGCTGCAAGAGCGACGAAGGGTCCTTTACGTGGATGGCAGGGGTGACCGCTGCGATCTGCGGACTCGTGAAAGCCGCTACTGCATGTCGCAGAGCATCTGGCTTTACGGTCGAGTCTGCATCGAGGCAGCCCATGATCTCCGCATCCGTATGGGCAAGCGCGTAGTTCATCGCCGTGTGTTTTCCGCCATTCTCTTTGGCCAATACCGTGACGCGCGGCTCGTAGGAGCGCGCGATCGCGAGCGTGGTGTCGGTCGAGCCGTCGTCCACGACGATGATCTGGAGCTTATCGGCAGGGTAGTCGAGCGCGAGCAGGGAATCGAGCGTCGCCGCGATACCTGCGGATTCATTGAAACAGGGGACGACGACGGCGACCCGCGGCTCGTACGGCGCGTTGCGGGAAGTGGCGGAGCGGCTCGAGAGATACCGCAAGAAGGAGATGAGCAAAAATACCTCGAAGTAGAGGGATATGAAGAGGAGGGCATATACCAGCCCCGTGGCGATTCCGGCAACCATACGCGGCAATATTGTACCACGAAAACGTGACATTTGCATGTGTTTGACGCCGTCTTAGGCGTTCCTCCTGAGCCGTAAAACCGGTATACTATCCGGCATGTCCGACGCGTCTGAGGGGCATCTGCACCCTATCTCACAGCTCATCGCCGAGTCGCAGCGCATCTTCGCGCGCATGGGTTTTGCCGTGGCGGAGGGGCCGCTCCTCGAAGACGAGTGGCACAACTTCGACGCCTTGAATGTCCCCAAGGATCACCCGGCACGCGACATGCAAGACACATTCTTCATCAAGGATGAGAAGGAGAAGGTGTTGCGCACGCACACCTCGAGCGTGCAGATCCGCTACATGGAAGACCAGATCAAGAACGGTATGCAGCCGCCGTATCGGATCATCGTGCCGGGCAAGGTCTTCCGCAACGAAGCGACCGACATGACCCACGAAGCGGAGTTTTTCCAGATCGAAGCCTTGGCCGTGGGGGAGGATATCTC
>CAYOHS010000010.1:7233-16221 GCA_964403865.1 uncultured Candidatus Saccharibacteria bacterium | reverse complement strand
GTGCCCGAGAAGCTGCGCGATAAGTGGATCGAGATGGGTGGCGCGGGTATGGTGCATCCCAATGTACTCACAAACAGCGGAGTGGACCCTGAGAAGTACCGCGGCTTCGCTTTCGGTTTCGGCCTCGACCGACTCGCCATGCTCAAGTGGAGCATCGACGACGTGCGCCTGATGCACAGCGCGGACCTCAGGTTCGTGAATCAATTCTAGTATGAAGATCTCCCGCGAATGGCTCCAGACATACTTTGACGCGCCGCTGCCCGAGATAGAGCAGCTGGCGGACGCGCTCACATTCCACGCCTTCGAGATCGAGAGCGTGGAGAACGACATCCTCGATGTGAAGATCACTGCCAATCGCGGACACGATTGTTTGTCGCATCGCGGTATTGCCAAGGAGATATCGGCGATACTGGACATCCCGCTCAAGACTGACCCTCTTTCGGGCGACAGTGAACTTGGTCCGAAGACGACAGAACTCAAGGTCGTGATAGACGATCCGAAGCTCTGCCGCCGCTACATCGGGGCATATATCCGCGGAGCCAAGATCGGTCCCTCGCCCGCATGGCTTGCGCAGCGACTCGAATCGATAGGGCAGAAGAGCATCAACAATGTCGTCGATGCGGCAAATTTCGTGATGTTCGATATCGGCCAGCCGCTGCACGCGTTTGATAAAGCAAAATTAGAGACGAGAGACCAAAAAGTAGAAATAAGAGTCAGGAATGCAAAGACGGGGGAGAAGATAGTCACCCTTGATGACAAGGAGCAAACACTCACCGATTCGATGCTTATGATTGTCGATGGAAATTCTGATGCATCGCTCGGCGTCGCTGGCGTAAAGGGAGGGAAGGAGAGTGGAGTATCAGATACGACGACCGATCTCATCCTCGAATCGGCCAACTTCGACGGTCCTTCTCTGCGCAAGACCTCCCGCGCGCTCAAGTTCCGTACCGATGCCACGCAGCGATTCGAACAGGTCATCTCACCGGAACTCGCTGCATATGGGATGCGGGCCTTCATCGAGCTGGTATTGCAGGTCGCAGGCGGAGAACTCGTGGGCGTCGTGGATGAGTATCCGGCACGGGCAGCTACCAAATCCATATCTATCTCTCTCGCACACATCAATCGCGTGCTCGGGCTCGAGCTGTCTGCCGACGCAGTGAGCGGCGTACTTACTCGCCTCGGCTTTACTCATAACAAAGGACCGTCCTTTGGAGTGGAGGTGCCGTGGGAGCGTCTGGACATCACCATTCCCGAAGACCTTATCGAGGAAGTCGGTCGTATCATCGGCTACGACAAGATCCCTGCGGTCGAACTACCTGTATCTGGCGATGTCGCCACGAATGAGAATGTCGCCCGCTATGATGCGATCCGCGACTATCTCGCATCCCAGGGCTTCTCCGAAGTCTTCACGAGTGTCTTTGCTGAAAAAGGCGAACGTGCTGTCTCCAACAAGATCGGTGGCGACAAGCCGTACTTGCGCAGCAATCTGAGCGACGGTCTCGCCGAAGCGCTTGAGCGCAATGTCCGCAACAAGGACCTGCTCGGTATCTCACAGGTGAAGATCTTCGAGATCGGCACGGTGTGGCGCGGGGGAGAAGAGAAGACAGAGGTCGCGATCGCCGTGGAAAAGATAAAGAAGCAAAAAACACAGGAAGAATATCAGGAGGAACTTGATGCATTCATGTCTTCCGGCTCGAAGCTCGAAGTTCGAAGCTCGAACCTGCCCGACATCCGCTACGAACCATTCTCGCGCTACCCGTTCATCACGCGCGATATCGCGCTCTGGGTGAGCGAGGGTACGAGTGCCGACGAAGTGCTCGAGGTGATCCGCACGCATGCTGGCGAACTTCTGGTGCGCAGCGCCAAGTTTGATGAGTTCACCAAGGATGGGCGTACCTCGTACGCATTCCGCCTGGTCTTCCAATCCATGGACCGTACGCTCTTCGATGAGGACGCGAATCATCGCATGGAGAGCATCTATGCGGCGATGAAGGAACGTGGCTGGGAGGTGCGATAAAATGGCCCATTTTCGGCCCCATTGAGCCACGAAAGTGGCAGACAGTCCATATGCGTCACATGGCACCGAAGGGCATTTCTTGGTACAATACCCCGACGTATATATGGCAGAAAAAGCAGCAAAAAAGAGCACGTACGACGCCTCACAGATCACCGTCCTCGAGGGGCTCGAAGCGGTCCGTAAGCGCCCGGGCATGTATATCGGTACGACCGATATCGCCGGTCTCCACCATCTCGTGTGGGAGATATTCGACAACTCGCGCGACGAGGCCATGGGCGGCTTCTGTGATGATATCGAAGTCTCGCTCATGCCCGATGGCTCTGTCCGCGTCGCGGACAACGGCCGTGGTATCCCGGTAGACATCCACCCCAAGACCAAGGTCTCTGCGCTCGAGACCATCCTCACGGTGCTTCACGCAGGAGGTAAGTTTGGTGGCGAAGGCTACAAGGTCTCCGGCGGCTTGCACGGTGTCGGTGCATCGGTGGTCAACGCGCTCTCGACCTACATGCGCGCAGAGGTGCATCGCGATGACGGCAAGTATGAGCAGGAGTACAAGAATGGTGGTAAGCCGGTAGGGAAGGTCAAGCAGATCGGAAAGTCCAAGCTCCACGGCACCATCATCACCTTCAAGCCTGATCCGACCATCTTCCCGAACACCATCTTTAATTTCGATACGATCGTCGCCCACCTGCGCCAGCAGGCATACCTCGTGAAGGATCTCCGCATCACCGTGTGGGATTTCCGCGACAAACAGGGTACCGATGCCATCGACGACGTCGGTGTCTTCTACATGCGCGAGCTCGGCGTCGATGCACCGTCGACCACCTTCTATTTCGAAGGCGGCCTCAAGTCGCTCGTCGCGTTCCAAAACCGCCACCAGGAGCCGGTCCACAAGAACATCTTCTACGTGGAGAAAGAGCAGGACGGCGTGCAGGTAGAGGTCGCGCTCCAGTATGTCGACGACATCACCTCGCGGCTCTCGGCATTTGCCAACAACATCTACACCAGCGAAGGCGGCATGCACGTGACCGGTTTCAAGACGGCTCTCACGCGTTCGCTCAATAGCGTCAATAAGGGCGACAGCTTCACCGGCGAAGACGTGCTCGAAGGCCTCACCGCGGTCGTCTCGGTCAAGCTCCCAGAGATCCAGTTCGAGGGCCAGACCAAAGCAAAGCTCGGCTCGGTAGAAGCGCGTGGCGCGACGGAAGCCGTCTTCGGCGAAGCGTTCGCGACATGGCTCGAAGAACATCCGGAAGATGCGCGCGCGATCATCGGCAAGGCCGTGCTCGCGATGAAAGCACGCAAGGCAGCGAAGGCCGCCAAGGACAGCATCCTGCGCAAGGGCGCGCTCGACGGCATGACCCTCCCGGGCAAGCTCGCCGATTGTCAGACCAAGGACGCATCCGAATCAGAGATCTTCATCGTAGAGGGAGACTCCGCAGGCGGTACGGCCAAGACCGGCCGTGATCGCCGCACGCAGGCAGTACTCCCGCTGCGCGGCAAGATCCTCAACATCGAGCGAGCGCGCCTCGACAAGATGCTCGCCTCAGAACAGATCAAGAACCTCGTGGTCGCCATGGGTACGGCGATCGGCGACATCTTCGATATCGGCAAGCTCCGCTACCACAAGATCATCATCGCGACCGATGCCGACGTCGATGGTGCACATATCCGCACGCTCTTGCTCACGCTCATGTACCGCCACTTCCGCCCGGTCATCGATGGCGGGTATCTCTACATCGCGCAGCCGCCGCTCTACAAGATCCGCAAGGGTAAGGAGATCGCCTACGCCTACACCGAGGAGGAGAAGGTGAAGTATGCCGGCAAGGACACGCCGGTCGCCGACGAGGGCGAGATGCCGACAGAGGAAGGTGCCGAGGTCGAGGAAGAGGTCACGACCAAAAAGACGCCGAAGCTCTCCGTGCAGCGCTACAAGGGTCTCGGTGAGATGAACGCCGAGGAGCTCTGGGAGACCACCATGGATCCATCCCGCCGCATGCTCAAGCGCGTCACTATCGACGACGCCCAAGACGCCGACCAGGTCTTCGACATGCTCATGGGCAACGACGTCCCGGCCCGCAAATCGTTCATCACTTCGCACGCGAAGGAAGCGAATCTGGATATCTGATCTCGGGGACGCCCACGAACGAAGCCGCCGCCCTATGGGCGGCGGCTTCGTATCGAGGTCTTCAATCTTAGTACGCGTAGTAGTAGTTCGCGCCGTAGCCGGTTTCATCCGGAAGATACGGATACTGAGTATCGTACGAAGGGTACGTGTACTGCGCGCCATAGCCGGTCTCGTCGGGAAGGAGCGGCTGGTACTGTGGGACGTACCCGGAGTTGTCGACGATAGGGTAGTAGGAACCGATCGGGTAGGTATAGCCAGCACCCTGGTACTGATAGGTCTGCTGGTGGTTGGTCTGATACTGCGGGTAGGTGTAGATCGGCTGCGAGTACGGGTAGTCGTAGCTCGAGTAGGCATCGTATGCATCGTTCTGATATGCCGCGGAGACGTCCTGAGAGTCGACATTGTTGCCCGAGTAATCTGCCTTGCTCGGCTGGACCTCCACCGTCACCGTGCCGCCCTGCGAATCGGTGAACTGGAGCGTGCTCACGACATGATCGCCAGGATTGAGCGAGGCCTGCGCAGGTGAGTAGTAGGTGTAACCATCGGCGGTCGGGAGATATGCGGTGAAGTGGTAGGTGCCAGAAGCGGAACCACCGACGTTGGCGATGTCGAAACGGACCGTGCTCGAATCACCCGGCGTCACTTCGAGGATGCGAACGCGCAGATCAGACGGTCCTGCGTTGGTCACGGTATGGGTGGTCTTGGTGGTAGCAGGCTTTGTGTTCGTGACGCTCGGCGTGGAGCCAGAGCCAGAAGGAGGTGTCTGCGGCTGCTGAGCGGCCTGCGTCGAAGCCGTAAGTGCGATCGTCGCCGTGCCCTGGACCTGTTTAGAGCTCGTAGCCGAAGGGAAGAAGATGACCGAGAAGGGGAGTGATGTCGACGCGATGCCGGAGATGACCGGGGTCACGACGACAGAGCTCGTCGCGTTCATGATCGGATGCGTCGTGCCGCAGAGGATGCGCGCGCCGTTGGCGTCCTGAAGAGTGACGCCCGTGCGGCACTGGTAGAGGAAGGCAAACGTACCGGCGTCCTTGCCAGAATACTTCCAGGTGACGGTGACCGGGGTGCCAGATTCGACCGTCGCAGGCGCGGAGACCTGGATCGACGGCGTCGAGCGCGGGAGGAGGTTCGTAAACCACGAGGTAGAGATATTTGCGAGGTGGAGCAAGCCCCAGATGACTATCGCGATCACCACGATGAATGCGATGATAGCGATCGCGTTCGAAAGGAGGCCCGGGCCCTGCTGATCCGCGTGCGTTGTGCCGTTTGTCATAGTGGCAGCATAATACACTCTACATTGCTTTGTGTCAAGCCCATGCATTGACAAACCATCACATACGTACTATACTTATACTCATATGGACGCTCAGTTGAGCCATTTTCCTCAAACCAAGAAACGGCCGCCGTTTGCGGTCTTCGTCGCGTCGTTCGTCGTAATCTTCGTTTCGGCAGTGTCTGCAGCCGATTCTATCGGCTTCGTGCCGTACTACATCGACGGCACGGCACCGGCGGTGACACAGACGATCGCAAGCGATGATGCCGACACGCCGACAGTCTCTGAAACTATCGCGCTTGCCGATCTCCCGATGCTGGGCCAGCCGGTCATCATGCAAAGCATCCCCGGCGTAGAGGCACCTGCGCAGCCGGTACTGCCCGAGCGTGTCTCGATCGATGCCATCGGGCTCGACCTCCCGATACAAAATATCGATTCGCGCGATCTCGGCATCTTGGACCTCGCGCTCGAGAAAGGTCCCGTGCGCTATGTCGACTCAGCACTCCTCAATGTGCCGGGCAACATGCTCATCTTTGCCCACTCATCGCATCTGCCGGTCGTGCACAATCAGATGTTCAAGGCATTTAATCGCTTGCCCGAGCTCACGCCGGGCGACAGCATCGTCGTAACGGGGGGAGGGAAGAAGTATCTGTACGCCGTCTCGAGCGTGCGCCGTACGGACGCCTCGGACGCTATCATCGACCTCTCGCCGACCAAGGGCACGCGCCTCACGCTGAGCACGTGCGATACCCTCACCAGCAAATCCTCCCGCTTCGTCGTCGAGGCGGATTTTGTGGGAATTATTTAAGTCTGCAGTCGATTTGACCTGCATACGCATCTCGTGCACTGTGGGTGCCGGCATAGGTCTCTATGGTTTGAACGATAGAAAAGGAGAACAGCATGAGGATGCGAATTCCAGTTCAAGCGGGAACGTCGCTCTTACTTGCCGTAGCACTTGCGGCGCTCTACGTCACCTCGCCTTCGTGGAACCCGATCCTTGGTGTTCCTGCGGCGCGGGCGGTCTTTTGGACCGAGATGCTCACACTCATCGGCTGCGCATATCTCTTCGTCCAAGGTGCGCAGTATCTCACTGGGCGTGTCGGGAGTTCGGGCGGTTACATGCTCGATCTCGGCGCGTCGGCCGTTCCGCTCGTCGTCCTTATCGTCATCTGGACGTCCCACTTCGTGGGATATACCGTGCTGTCTCCGTGGATGAAGACCGTCATGCGGACAGCGACCTACTTCGTCATACTAGATCTCGTGATCTTGGGCGGCGTCGGAGCACTCGTGAACAGGCTCACGGACGAACTGTCGACACAGCGCTGATTCGCATTTCGTGACGATCGAAAATTAAGGGGCGCCGGACACTCGGCGCCCCTGATTTACATTGACAACTGCATCACACAAATATATAATGTCAAGCAGAGTCGGGAGACCGGCTTGTTCCTGAAAACGCCGCACAGGCGGCCTCAACGCCCAAGATGGGTACGGAGAACATCATGGCTCAGGCAGCTATTGCCGCAGTCGCCGCAATCGTCATCGTGCTCCTCGGCATTAACTACGCCGAAGGGAACTTCTGTTGGTCCCAGCTGTGTCAGGAAAACTGGCAGGCGAACATCAAGGCGCGTTCTACACGGACCACATGGACTGACGCCGCTCCGCGCCACGCCGATGGCCTCGCTGATGCTGGCTACCGCCGGCATCACGAAAAGCCCTCGGTCGAATATCGCCCGGTTCCGCCGCCGCAGGGTAGCCCCCGGGTACAAGGGCGGGTCGTGCAGGAGTTCAGCACGGGCCAGGAGTATTGCAACAAGTACATGGGTGGCCTGCCGTTCAAGGGCTGGACTGGTTCTGGCCCCGGCCGACGTGCCCTGTGCAACAATCTTCCCGATTGATCTAACGAAGTCGGGACGACTTAGCGGCTCGGAGCATTCCGGGCCGCTTTCTTTCATACTATTGACATTATGATTATATATGATACAATGACCCAAGCCTCAGATGTTCCTTGAGGTCGGTTCAACCAGTCATTTTGACGCCCTAAGGAGGGGCTAAACAAATGAAAACCACCACGATCATCGCTGCCGTGCTTACCGCCATCGCACTCGCCGCCGGTCCGGCTCTCGCGGATCCGGCTGCCCAGCCGCCGGCCAAGCAGACCCGGGTCGCCGACAAGGCGAAGCCGGAGATGCCCAGGTCGAGCGAGGGGTCGATCGAGGAGAAGTCCGCCTGCCTCACCAAGAAGGGCGGCTTCACCGAGACCGATTCGCCGAAGGAGTACGCCGACGCGAAGGCCGAAGACGCCGACGCGAAGGTGTTCTACATCTCCGGCGGCGGCAAGGTCACGCTCCCGCAGCAGTACGCGGATGCCGCCATCAAGGCGTGCGGGGATGTGCTCGGCGCGAAGCACTAAGCAGTACGGGGCGGGCGACTCTTGGTTGGAGTTGCCTGCCCCAAAACTTTTTCATAGATTCTCTGTGTCTTTGTGTTCCGCTACCAGGAGCGGTAGGGTGTACAAAGACCCATGGAAGGGTCGGCGCACAACAAGGGGAGTACCCAGGACATGCGCAGAATGCTACTTGTTCTTTCACTTCTGACTGCAGCCGTGTCCGCTCACGCCGAAACGTGCGACGGATGCACTGCAGCTGGCGAAGCCCGCCACCGTCCGGTGCAGTCGCAGCACGGCGGCCCAGTGTCGTCGGATGTCTGCGTCTACGTCGCGATGCCCGATCCCTGTGACTCGGTCGCAGTCGAGCGGGACGATGCGTCTGGGAAGACCGTGATCCGAGACTACGGTCTCGGCGCAGCGGTCAATAATGCCCAGTCGCGTCCGTTCAAGCTGGACGCGCACGGCAAGCAGATCGTCACGTGCACTGGTGGGGAGAAGGCGATGGTGTGCATGCCGCGCGAAGCGCTCGGCAAGTCCACCACGCTGATACGCCTCATCCCGGGCAACAAGGGCTCATGTTACGTGCTGCCTCGCCCGGATCTCGACGAGCTGCTGAAGAGCGGTTCGTGGGGACCCGACAGAGAAGTGCATCTGGGATGGGAGCATGCTGGCAAAAAGACGGCTCCCGTCGGCTTCAAGACGCTGCGTCAGCGCTGAACTTGGCAGGGGCGACCGCTTAGCGGAAGCCCCTGCCACTCTATTGACAAAGAAGAAAAAGCATATATAATGCACCCGGCAATTATCTCGTGCCCCGAATTATTAAAAAGAGTCGAATTATATGAAATCTCTTATTACAAAAGCAGGTATCGTTTCTCAGGCACTCATCATGGTGCTTCTCATGTCTATCTCTGTCCCGGCAATCGTCGGCGCACAGGAGGTAGATTGCTGCGGTGACGTCTCGTTCGGAGGCGGCGACGTTTCCTTTGGTGGAGGCGACGTCTCATTCGGTGGCGGAGACGTCTCTTTCGGCGGTAACGACTCCTACTTCGGAGGTCTCGACTCGACCTTCGGTGGTGGTGACTCCTACTTCGGCGGCAACGATGTCGCTTTCGGCGGACTCGACTCCTACTTCGGCGGTAACGACTCCTACTTCGGAGGTCTCGACTCGACCTTCGGTGGTGGTG
>CAYOHS010000010.1:0-7133 GCA_964403865.1 uncultured Candidatus Saccharibacteria bacterium | reverse complement strand
GCCGGTACAGACCGCGCAGATCCAGCAGGTCTCGCAGGGTCAGCAGTACTACCAGTCGAGTTACGTATACTCGCAGCCGCAGGTGATCCAGCAGACACCGACATACTATCCGCAGCAGCCGACGTACTATCCGCCGGTCCAGCAGCAGCCTGCACCGTCGTGCACCATCCGTATCCAAGGTGCTAATTCCGGCAGCTACAACGGCAACTCGCAAGCAATCCTCAGCTGGGGTTCCAACTACGCGACCAGTGCTACGATCTCCGGAATCGGCAACGTAGCGGTCAACGGTAATCGCACGGTGTGGCCGACCTCCGGTATGACGTACACCATGACGGTCCATGGCCCGGGTGGTACCAACACCTGCCAGACGAGCGCGTACTACATCGCACTCCCGTCCATCCAGGTCCCGACCGCTTATCCGACACCGATCGCTGTCCCCACCCCGATCGCATACCCGACACCTATCGCGTATCCGACGCCGATCACGTACCCGGTCCCGACTCCTGTCCCGGTCCCAGTCCCGACTCCGGTCCCTGGTCACGTCTCTTGCTCCATCACGACTGATCGCTCGATGATCAAGAACGGCCAGAGCGCGATGTTGCGCTGGAGCTCCTCGGCTGGCGTCACGCGCGCCATCCTCTCCGATGGCATCGGTTCTGTCGCTGCCAACGGCTACCTTCAGGTAACCCCGGAATCGAGCCGCAACTATGTGCTCACGGTCTATGGTCAGGGCACGAGCGCATCCTGCAACGTCTCGATCTCTGTATCGGCGAATGCTCCGTACGTCTCGCTCTCGCAGATCCCGTACACCGGTTTCGACTTCGGCTCGACGGGTAACGCCATCTACTGGACGATGCTCGTCGCCTTCGCTATCGCCGGCGCGTACCTCGTGACCTACAACATGCCTTCGTTCGGCTTCCGCTTTGCGGCTCCGAGCATCCGCATGCCACGCGTCGCGCTCCCGGCCATGCCGAAGCGCACGGTGGCGAAGACCACGATCCGCCGCGCTGCTCCCGCTCCTGTCGTTCGCGCCAACACGGCTCGCGTCCCGCAGATCGCCGGTATCCCGAGCGCGATGGGCATTACGAGCGCTCCGATCCGCCGCGCTGCACCGGTCGCGCACGCCACCGCCACGCACGCTCCGGTACACACCGCGCGCGTCGCGCTCCCGGTCGCTGAGCATGTCCGCACGACGACCGACTCGATGAACATCCTCCACTCAAAGGCTGGAGAGATGCCGCGCATCGTGATCAGTCGCGCGTAGCCGTTCACTGATTTTCGGCGCAGTACGTCGTTGCGCTTCGAGATTCCGCGCTCACCGTACGTAGATGTACGACTCGCTCGAATCTCTCGCGCTCCTCGTACTGCATCCGAAACTCAGCGAACGTACGTTCCCGTGGACAGCCGCCGCTGAATAAGCGTGCTCCAAAATGAAAACAGCGCGGCCCCGAAAGGGGCCGCGCTGTTTTGCTTTG
This sequence comes from uncultured Candidatus Saccharibacteria bacterium, assembly GCA_964403865.1. GTDB lineage: Bacteria > Patescibacteriota > Minisyncoccia > Phycocordibacterales > UBA2100 > UBA10103. The sequence goes on along the minus strand of CAYOHS010000010.1, from coordinate 5,658 downwards.
CGGAAAAATTTAGAGCGCGCGCGTTCGGATCTCTTCAGACAGCTTGGAGACGATCTCGGCTACGGGGAAGACGCCGACTTTCCCTGCGCGGCCTTCGAGGGTCGCGGTCTGCGCTTCGGCCTCTTGGTCGCCGATGATGATGGTGTACGGAAGCTTCTCGAGCTTCGACTGGCGGATGCGCTTACCGAGCGAATCGTCGTCGCTCAGATCCGCGCGGATACCGGCTGCCTGAAGCTGCGCGAGCACGGTCTTGGCGTATTCGGTGTGCTTTTCGGAGACCGGGAGGATGCGTACTTGCACCGGCGAGAGCCAGAGCGGGAACGCACCGGCGAAGTGCTCGATGAGGAAGCCGATGAAGCGCTCGTGCGTACCCAGTGGTGCGCGGTGGATGACGGCAGGGATCTTCTTGGTGCCGTCCTTATCGACATACTCGAGACCGAAGCGCTTGCCCATGAAGAGGTCGAGCTGGTTGGTCGAGGCGGTGAATGCGCGGCCGATAGAGGAGTAGATCTGGAAATCCATCTTGGGGCCGTAGAATGCGGCGCCCTCGTTGACGACCTTGAATGGGACGCCTGATTTCTGCATGGCTTCGGTCGTCATGCGTTCGGCGTCCTGCCAGTCAGATTCGTCGCCGTGGTACTTGTCCATCTTCTTCGGATCACGCAACGCGAGTTCCATCTCGTAGTTCGTGATACCGAGGATCTTGTAGTAGTACTCATGGAGCTGGATGACGCGGACGAATTCCTCGACCGCATGCTCCTTCTGGATGTAGATGTGTGCGTCGTTCATCTGCATACCGCGCACGCGCATGAGGCCGAAGAGTGAGCCAGAATCCTCGTAGCGATGGCACCAGCCGTATTCGGCGTAGCGGACGGGCAGATCGCGGTAGCTCTTGGGGCGAGCCGCGAAGGTCTTGTGATGGAACGGACAGTTCATCGGCTTGATGTAGTAGTTCTCGTCCTCGATCTGGATCGGGGCGTACATGCTTTCCTTGTACAGCGGGAGATGGCCCGAGGTATAGAAGAGGTCTTCCTTGGTGATGATCGGAGTCGTCACACGCTGGTAGCCCCAGGCCGATTCTGTCTCCTTGGCCCACTTCTCAAGCTCTTCCTTGATGATGTTGCCTTTCGGAAGCCAGATAGGGAGACCCTTGCCGATCGATTCGTCGAAATGGAAGAGATCGAGTTCCTCACCGAGCTTGCGATGATCGCGCTTTTTGGCTTCTTCTTGCTGAAGTTCGTATGCGGCAAGCGCCTCGGCGGTGTCGAATGCGAGGCCGTAGATGCGGGTGAGCGCGGCGTTCTTCTCGTCGCCGCGCCAGTAGGCTCCGGCGATGCGGGAGAGCTTGAAGCTATCGCCGGATATCTCCTTGCTCGGAGCTTCGGCATGGCCGCCACGGCAGAGATCGGTGAAGCCGCCGCAGGTGTACAGCGTGATGGTCTCGCCTTTCTTCTCGAGCTCGTCGATGAGTTCGAGCTTGAACTGATTGCCGGCAAAACGCGTGCGCGCATCGGCGGGGGAGACGACCTCGTGCGTAAACGCGACCCACTTATTGAGGCCTTTGCGCATGGCCTTGGTGAGATCCTTGAGGTCGCCCTCGCCGGGAGCCTCTCCGCCGGAGAAATCGAAATCGTAGTAGAAACCGGTGTCTATGGCCGGGCCTATGGTCGGCTTTGCGTGCGGGTACTTTTCGAGCACGACCGATGCGAGGAGGTGCGCGAGCGTGTGACGCTTATGTTCGAGAGAGGAGTCCATGCGGAGCATGGTAGCAGAATAGATCGAAGCGGAAAAGGAGTGACTCAGATCTCGTACTCCTGGGGCGCCGAGTAGACAGGCGTCTCAAAGTTGAAACTGTCGCTCCAGGGGTTCGGCTCTACGGATGGAGCGATAGACGGTGGTGGATTTTCAAAGCCACCTCCGGAAATATTGCTATCCCAGTTATCCCACAAGTCGTTGAGGCCGTTGCCACCCGACGGTTGATTTTCAATCGGTGCGAGAGTGGTATCAGGAGCCGCTGACGTTTCGGAAGTCCCTGCGTCATACCAGCCACCAGTACCGTCCGCCTGCCAATTCGAGGCATATCCCCAAGAATAGGGCTGCGAGTCGCAGTAAAGACCAGAGCAATCGTGATTTGAGATAAGAGTTTCTCCGTTGTATGCGTTGTTCCAGATATTGGTCAGCGTGTAGTCGCCAAGGCCGTTGGTGTACGAAGGTGAGCCCAATCGAGTGTCTGGATACCATCCGCTCGAATAAAGCGGCCTCGGGTAGAGAGAATTTGAATACGACGGAGTCGAGTACGAAGGAGTGCCCGATGTCGTCGGGCGATACGACAGCGGCTGGTAAGAGGGAGCATAGCTCGTAGTCGTCACAGGGCGATACGAGGTCGTATTATAGATCGGCTGTTGGGGTGTGGTCGTCTGACGTGGTGTGATGACCACCTGCGTCGAGCACGAATTCGATCCGTACTGGTTCGCGACGCCCATGCTGACGGCCGTGCTCTGTTGCGGATAGATCGTGCCCGATCCGGATTCGAGTCGAGAGCCGCTGACCGCACCGATGCCGCCCACTTGGCCAGATGTCGCGTTGTGCGAGTACCAGATGAGCGGCACGGCCTGTCCCGCGTAGTAGGTGCCGGGCGGCACGGAAATCGCGCACGTCGGACCGTTATTGGTCTGGGTCGACGAGGTGATCGATGCGGTGCAGGTCTTTGAGCCGTAGGTATTGCGAACCGTGAGTGCGAACGAGTGATTCGCGTTGATGGTGAGCGGGAGGGAGCCGGAGGGATTGACGGCGACCGGTGTGCTGCCGTTGTCGGACATCGTGACGCCGCCGTTCTGGGCATTTACCGTCCACCAGGTGAGCTGGACGGTGGTGCCTGCTGCGACGCCCGACTGCGAGACGGTGAGGCCGCAATCGACGCCACCAGAAGTCGGAGCGACGAGGGCTGTATTGGCGAGCGGAGCGACAAGGGAGAGGACCATGCCAGCGAAACCGGAGAGAAGGCTATGACCCCACATGCCGCAAGTATAGCGCTAAGGCCCCAAAGCGGAAGCGTTATCCACACTGCTCAACCGAGTGCCTTTACCTTGTCGACGGCGAAGCTGGGCTCGCCATTGCGCGTGCTCCACGTGCCTTTGACGAGGATGCAGGTGCCGGGTGCGAAGAGAGCGCTGTTTTCGGCCAAGGTCTTGGGGAAGACGACGATCTCGACGGCGCCCGAGGCATCGGCAAGCTGGCCGAAGAGCATCTTGTCGCCCTTCTTGGTCAGGATGGTGCTCGTGGTCTCGAGGAAACCGCCCATCACGGTGGTGAGGCCGCGCGGGAACGAGCGCGCAAGTTCGGCGAGCGGTTTCTGCTTGGCGAGCTGGGCCTTGAACTTGTCGAGTGGGTGTCCGGATATGAAGAGGCCGAGGAGATCCTTCTCCCAATTGAGGCGATCGGTCTGTGATGCGGGCGTTGCGGCTGGCAAGGAGAGCGGAGCAGGTGCGCTCGATGCGGCGAAGAGCGAGACTTGGGCCGATGGCGCCTTGGTATGTTCGCGATGGTACGAAAGCAGGAGATCCATGCTCGCCAAGAGCTGGCCGCGTTCGCCGAGCTCGTCCATCGCGCCGCACTGTATGAGCGACTCGAGCTGTTTCTTGTTGAGATTTTTGTCCTCGACACGCGCGAGGAAATCACCGATGTCTTTGAATGGGCCGCCTTTCTCACGCGCGGAGATGATGGTGTCGGCCACACCCGTACCAAAATTCTTTATAGAGTATAGGCCGAATCTGATCGCTCCCTTGGAGGGAGCGATAACGTCGGGACCGACTCCCTCGGGCACGGGGTTCGGCGTGCTCGCCGACCCCTGAAGGCTCGCGCCGACGCGCTCCGCACTCCCTCGAGAGTCAGTCCCGACCGCTTCGGCGACCGTAAACGTCCCGAAGCTCTCGTTGACCGACGGCGGCAGGATATCGATCTTCATGCGCGCGCACTCGGAGATGATCTCGTGGATCTTCTCGACGTCGCCAGCGTCCGCGGTCAGTACCGAGGCCATGTAGTCGACGGGGAAGTTGGCCTTCATGTACGCGGTCTTGTACGCGAGATTGCCGTAGCTCGCGGCGTGGGCTTTGTTGAATCCGTACGCGGCGAAGGTCTCGATCTGCTCCCACAGTTTCTGTGCGGATTCTTTCTTCATGCCGCGCTCGACGGTGCCGGTGAGGAAGCGATCTTTCTGTTTCGCCATCTCTTCGGGGATCTTCTTTCCCATCGCTTTGCGGAACTTGTCGGCCTCGCCCCATGAGTAGCCGGCCAGCTGCACGGCCATCATCATGACGTCGTCCTGGTAGATAAGGATGCCGTAGGTCGGCTTGAGGATGGATTCGAGTCGCGGGTCGAGGTAGGTGACGAGACGTGGATTTTTCTTGCGAGCGATGTAATCGGGGATGAAGGCCATCGGGCCCGGGCGGTACAGGGCGACCATAGCGTTGAGATCGTGGACCACGGTCGGCTGCAGTTCTTTGAGGTAGGCCGTCATACCGCTCCCTGCCATCTGGAAGACGCCGAGTGTTTCGCCGCGCGCGAGCATGTCGTACACCTTCTTGTCGTCGAGCGAGACGCGATCGAGATCGACATCGACGCCGAGGCGCTGCTTGACGCGCGCCACCGAATCGGCCAAGACCGAGAGGTTGGTGAGCCCGAGGAAGTCGAACTTGAGGAGGCCGACGCCGCCGTATTCATCGGCGACGCTGTACATGTCGTACTGCGTGATGGTCTTGCCGCCTTTCGGATCGGGCTGGATGGGGACGTAATCCAAGACCGGGCCCGGCGCGATCACGACACCCGCCGCGTGCACGCCCACGTGGCGCGCATTGCCCTCGATCTTCTTGGCGAGGTCGAGTATCTCGCGCGCGACCGGATCGCGCTTGTAGGCCTGTGCGAGCTCCGGTGTTTCTTCGATCGCGCTATCGATCGTGACGGGGAAGCCTTGCTTGCCGAACGGGATCATCTTGGCGAGCCTGTCGCCGGTGCCGTAGCTGTGGCCGAGTGCGCGGGAGACATCGCGAACGGCGGCGCGCGCCATCATGGTGCCGAAGGTACCGATCTGCACGACGTGGTCGTCGCCGTATTTCTCGCGCGCATAGTTGATCAGGTCGTCGCGGCGGTTGTCGGCGATATCCATATCGATATCCGGTGCCGACGGGCGCTCCGGATTGAGGAAGCGCTCGAAGGGCATGTTGAACTTGATCGGATCGACGGTCGTGATGCCGCACAGATATGACACGAGTGAACCGGCCGCCGAACCACGCGTGTTGGTATAGATGCCCATGCGTTTACCGGCCTGCAAGAGGTCTGCGACGATGAGGAAGTATGAGGCGTACCCCTTCTTCTCTATGATGCCGAGCTCATAGTCCATGCGCTCACGCAGTGCCGGTGTGTCGGCGAGGCCACGGGTCGCGATGCCAGCCTCGGCCATCTCGCGCAAGACGGCGTTGTCGGTCGTGCCAGGCGGGAGCGGGAACACGGGGAAGATCGCCTTGCCGAGCGTGAGCTCGAGCTTGCACGAGGCGGCGACCTTGGCGGCATTGGCGAGCGCTTCCGGGAATGCCGCGAAAGCTTTTTCCATCTTCTCGCGCGTCATGAACGAGAAATCTGGGAGCAGCTCCTCGGTATCGCGTT